>CAMDOO010000004.1 GCA_945903545.1 Opitutus sp. GAS368
GGCTTCCCCCTCGTCGCTACCGCTCCTTGGCGCCCCCGGCCGTGACTCGGCGTGCCCGGGGACCGGCTAGGGCGCGGAGCACCGCTGATCCCCCGGTATGGTTCCGGGGAAGCGCACCGCATTCGCGCCTTCGCAAACATGAAAGTCTACGAAGCCCGTCTGACCTTTAACCTCGTCCGGGAAGGTGAATCGGTAGTCCTTAACACGACAGAAAAATTCGTGGAATACATCCGCGACGCTTACGACGCCAACCCCTGCCAGGAGAGCTTCTGGGTCATCTGTCTTAACCGTAAGCTTCGGCCCATCGGTCGCACGATGACCAGCCTCGGAACGCTAACCGCAACCCTCGTTCACCCTCGCGAGGTGTTTCGGATTGCGATTCTCGCTTCTGCTTCCGCCATCATCGTGAGCCACAACCACCCCACTGGAGATCCGGCTCCCAGCCAGGCTGACCTGCAAGTCACCCGGCAGCTCCGCGAAAGCGCGAAGGCGTTAGACATCGAATTTCTCGACCACGTGATCATCGGCAACCGCGAAGATGATCCGGCCGGGCTCGGCTACTATTCATTCCGCGCTTCCGGGTTGATCTGAGGCTCAGTTGCCCTCGACTGCGATTAGTTGACGCCAGTGTGCACGCCGGGAGAAAGGCGCAGCGAGGGAAGCTGATTGGATGCTTCTACGAGCGGGAGTTGAGTCGCATCCGTGTACACCCCCATAGTCAGCTTCATGTCGCTGTGGCGCATGAGTTCCATGGCGACCCGGGGAGCCACACCTGCCATGGCCAGCATGGTCCCATAGGTTTTGCGGAGGGCATGGAGATCGACGCGCCGGCCACGTGCGTCAGTGAAGGGGATGCCGGCGGCCGTAAGGTCGCGTTTGAAGGTTGGGACGCGAGGTACCAAACCGCGAAAAACGAAACCTTCCGCTTGCGCATTTGCTGGCCGCAGCGCTTTCACGGCCTCGACCACTTCCGGTCTCAAGTAGTGGACGGATTCGTTGTGGTTTTTAGAAAGCGAAGATGGCACCCGAAGACGGGCTGGGGACTGTGAGAAATCGAAATCACCCCATTTCAAACCAGCCAGTTCATTCCGGCGAAGACCGGTGTACATCATGGTCAGGTAGACCGTGGCGCGGTGGACTGGGGCCTTGGCGACCAATTGCCGGGCTTCCTCAACGGAGAGGGAACGGCGAAAACTTCCGACGCCGGGATTTCTCACCTTTTCGACCGATTCCAGCGCATCAGCCAAAACCAGCTTTCGCCGTTTCATCCATGCCAGGAAGGTCCGCATACTGCCCAGGCAATCGTTGACCGACTTGGGAGAAAGCTGACTTTGTTCCCGCCAACTGAGGAAGGATGCTGCGCTGACGTCCCGAACGGTCTCCCATTTGCAGCGCGTGAAAAGAAGCGGCAGGCTGTGACGGTACTTGTCCACGGTATTGGGAGACAGTCTGTTGGCGGTACAGGCTTCAATGAATGCCGCGTGGTGCTGCAACAACGGGGTGCGCAAAGCCTCGCGAGTTGTCTTGGGGATATCGACGCCGTGGGTTTCTCGCTCCAAGTCCCTGACCAGATCGCGCATTTTTTCTTCCGCTACGCGCCGATCTGTAACGTGGAGTGGAAAGGTCTTAGCCCGCGGCCATTCGTCGAGCCGGATGCGGGCCGACCAGAGGCGGGATTTATCTCCGCCCCGCGAGGGCTGGAAAAGAAACCGAATCATGAGGCGTCCCTCACGTCAGTCCGGTCCAGGCAAAGACGGTCCAGGTACGTCGACAGATCGTCACGAGGCACGCGCGATGCGCGCCCAATTTTTACGGGCCGAGGGAAAGCTCCGGCTGAAATGAGTCGGTTGAGTGTGCGTTTCGAGATCGCGAGCGTGGCGGCAGCCTGCTGCAGGGTGAGGAGGGTCGGGTTTGGTTCGAAGTTGGGCTTTTCGGATGGCTTTCGCATGGATTACGAGAATGCCGTCAGGTACTGACGCGCGTTCTGCCGAATCCGTGCTGCCTGTCCCCCAACGGAGTTGGTTGGATTGCGAGGATCTGTCGTGGAGCCCCAACCGACAGTCTCTAGATTGGGCCGAATGTGACCTAATCCGGAAAATAATCGAGCCGATTTGAACCTGCGCGTGCCGGGGAAATGCCGTCGCGTGGTCTGAAGCGCCCGGCGGCCTTTTTGGGGCCGCCCTGGCTTTCGACACGGGTTTATCGAATGGAACTCCTGGCCGACTATGTCCCGTTACTTCCCGAACAACGCATTCCACGAAACAGCAGTAACCGAGAAATGAAGCAACTGATGACCAATGCGTCCCTTCAAAGCCTCAAAATTTCTCCCCCCCAAAGCCTCTGACCAACTCCAAATCAGTTCCAAGACGACTCAGACTGTGAGCATCTGCCTTGAACCTATCATCTCCAAAATGCGTGACACGCCACCCCTAACGATTGTTAGGCCCGCCAAGCGGGTGCCACCACTACATCACCACTCGCTCACCACTACCTCGTCACCAGGTCGGCGGTAACCCATAAGATTTGTGATTTACATAAACCCATTAAGAACGCGTCCGGGGCCGTGATCCGGCCCATTCCAGAGCCCGGCGGAATGGGGGAAGAACGGGTCGTCGGTAGCTTTGGCAAGTAATTTGGCGTCTTCTGCTAGTTACAGGCGAGGGATTGTGGCGTAGAGTGTTTTTTGCCGATGCAAAAGAGACCCAAGCCAAGTCAGGTGCAGTATTTCGAGGTGAGCGGCCAGGCACAGGACCGGGTCAAGATTCCCAAGGTATTCTGGGCGAGAATGCAGTCGGTCGGGCTCAACCCGGGAATGATTCTCCGCCAAAGCAACCTTCCGATCACCATCTACGGTGGCGACCTCCGGATCACCACCGTCCAGTTCTTCGCGATCTGGGAGGCGGTGCGCGCTCTCACCAATGATCCCACGTTTGGCTGGAAGGACATGAGCCGCCTTTCGACGGATCAGTACCCGCCCACGATCCTCGCGGCCCTGCATGCGCGCGACTATCGGGACTGCATCGAGAAGTTCGCGCGCTACAAAAAACTCTGCGGTGCGCAGGAGTTCCGCCTCACCCGCAAGGGGGACGAGGTTCTGGTCGAGATCTCGTGGCCTTTTGCGGGGGACGAGCCGGTGCCGACGCTGCTGCTCGATGCAATTTTCGCCCTGATCACGGAACTCGGCCGGCGGGGGACGAAGTCAAAGCTGGATCCGAAGCGCCTCGAACTCCAGCGGCCACGTGAGCCGAAGGACGAGCTGCAGGAATATTTCGGCTGTCCGGTGAAATATCGCGCCGCCCGCGATGTGCTCGTGCTGCGGGCCGTCGATTTCGAGCGGCCCTTCGTCACGCATAACGAGGAACTACTGGAGATGCTCACGCCGCAATTCGAGCAGGCGTTGAGTGTCGGGCGGGGGGAGCAAGGCATCCTGGCCCAAGGCAAGTGGGTGCTGAAGCGCCTGCTGCCCGGCAGCCAACCCGATCTCTCGATGGTCGCCAAGGAACTGGGCATGGGCGAGCGCACGCTGCAGCGGCGCATCACCGAAGCCGGCACGACGTTCCGGCAGCTCCTCAGCGAAACGCGCCATGAGTTGGCCCGCCAATATCTGGCTGACCCCTTGATCGAGCCAACCGACGCGGCCTTTCTCGTCGGCTTTGAGGATCCCAATTCCTTCTACCGCGCCTTCCGTTCATGGGAGGGGAAGACGCCGGCGGAATGGCGCGCGTCCAACCATTCCCAGTCCAAACGAAATTGAGTCTGGTCAGTGAATTCGTCCCCCCGATGAAAAAGCGAACCCTGGGAAAAAGTGGACTTGAGGTCTCCGCTCTGGGCCTTGGCTGCATGGGCATGAGCTCGGCGTATGGTCCGGCGGCCGACAAGTCGCAGATGCTAACCTTGATCCGGGCGGCGTTTGACCGTGGGGTGAGTTTTTTCGATACCGCGGAGGTCTATGGGCCGTTCACGAACGAGGAACTGGTGGGCGAAGCGCTTGCACCCATCCGGGAGCAGGTGGTGATCGCCACCAAGTTCGGTTTCGACCTCGACCCGGCGACGTCGCAGCGAACAGGCGGCTTGAACAGCCGGCCCGAGCACATCAAGGCCGTGGCAGAGGCGTCCCTGAAACGACTTCGGACCGGCGTCATCGATCTCTTCTTCCAGCATCGGGTCGATCCGCAGGTCCCGATCGAGGACGTGGCCGGGGCGGTGAAGGAACTGATTCAGCAGGGTAAGGTGCTCCACTTCGGTCTTTCCGAACCCGGCGTGGAGACCATCCGCCGCGCCCACTCGGTTCAACCGGTGGCGGCCGTGCAGAGCGAGTATTCCCTGTGGTATCGCGGCCCGGAGAAGGAAATTCTTCCGACGCTGGAGAAGCTTGGCATCGGCTTTGTGCCCTTCAGTCCGCTCGGGGCGGGTTTTCTCACCGGGAAGATCGATGCCAACACGAAGTTCGACCGCTCCGATTTCCGGAATAGCGTTCCGCGTTTCACCCCCCAGGCTCTGCAGGCCAATCAGGCGCTGGTGGATTTGCTCCGAGACGTGGCCGTCCGCAAAAAGGCCACACCCGCGCAGGTCGCCCTGGCGTGGCTGCTCGCGCAGAAGCCCTGGATCGTGCCGATTCCCGGCACGACCAAGCTGCATCGCCTCGAGGAAAATCTCGGCGCTCTCTCGGTCGAGCTCACCCCTGACGATCTCCAGCTTATCGACATCGCCGCTGCCAAAATCCGTCTTGAGGGCGATCGCCTGCCGCCCGGTGCCCTCGCCATGACGGGCCGATAAAACCTTTGCCGACCGATTTTCCGTCACAACGCACCTATTCCAGATGTCATTTCTAAAGCGGCGTTCTCGCGCCCTGCCTCCTGCCTGATCACCCCGAAATTTAAAGCGCCCAATAAAGCCATCCAATCATGAGCCAATATACCCTCACCGTTAACGGGCAGTCCCGCAGTGTGGACGTCGCCCCCGAGACCCCGCTGCTGTGGGTGCTCCGCGACAGTCTCGATCTCGTCGGCACCAAGTTCGGCTGCGGCATCGGCCAGTGCGGCGCTTGCACCGTGCATCTTAATGGTACGCCGACCCGTGGCTGCATCACTCCGATCTCCGCCGTGGGTTCCCAGCGCGTGACCACGATCGAGGGCCTCGCCGCCAACCCGGCGCAGCTTCATCCCCTGCAGCAGGCCTGGATCGAGCAGGACGTTCCGCAATGCGGCTACTGCCAGGCCGGCCAGATCATGACCGCCGCCGCGCTGTTGCGCGACAAACCCCAGCCGACCGATGCCGACATCGACTCCGCCATGGCCGGCAACCTCTGCCGCTGCGCCACGTACGTCCGCATCCGCTCCGGAATTCACCGCGCTGCCGAGCTCGCCGCTCAAGGAGGTGCGCGATGAAACCCCTCCCCCTCCTCTCCAAGGAAATCGATCGCCGTAGTTTCCTCCGCGTCTCCGCCCTGGCGGGCGGTGGCATGATGCTCGGGTTCTATACGAGCAAGCTCTCCGCCGCGGACGCCGCCTCAGTCGCAGCGGGACAGCCCACGACCGGCGCGACCGGGGACTTCTCCCCCAACGCCTTCGTCCGGATCTCTCCAAATGGTACCGTGACGATCACGGCCCATAAGACGGAAATGGGCCAGGGCATCATCACTTCTCTGCCCATGATCGTGGCGGAGGAACTCGACGCCGACTGGAAGTCCGTCCGAATCGATGCCGGCAGACACAGCACCACCTTCCCCGGTCAGGCCACGGCCGGAAGCTCCTCCACCCCCGGCAGCTATGCCATGATGCGCCAGCTCGGCGCCACCGCGCGTGCCATGCTGGTGGAAGCCGCGGCCCAGACGTGGGGCGTGCCCGCCACGGAATGCACCACAGCTGCTGGCGTCGTTACGCACGCTACATCCGGCCGCAAAGCCGGTTATGGCGAACTCGTCGCCAAGGCCGCGACGCTGCCCGTCCCCGCGGCCAACACGGTCGCCTTGAAGGACCCCAAGGATTTCAAGCTCCTCGGCACCCGCGTCGGCGGCTACTACAATCCCGACATCGTGACCGGCAAGCCGCTCTTCGGCATCGACCAGAAGGTCCCGGGCATGCTCCACGCCGTCTACGTGAAATGTCCCGTCTTCGGCGGCAAGCCGACCGGCGCCAACCTGGAGAAGATCCGGACGCTCCCCGGCGTGAAACAGGCCTTCCTCGTCGAGGGTCGACCGAATCTCGTCGGCCTCCTTCCCGGAATCTCGATCGGGGTTGAGCCCGGGGTTGCGATCGTGGCCGACTCAACCTGGGCCGCGCTCAGTGCCCGCCAGCAACTCGAAGTGACTTGGGACGAAGGCCGCTTCGCCAACGATAGCACCGCCAGCTTCAACCGGCAGGCGGCGGAAATCGGCGTGAAGCCCGACGGCCAGACCGTCGCGCGCAACGACGGCGATGCCGTCGCCGCGCTCGCCACCGCCGCCAAAACAGTCGAGGCCACCTACATTTATCCCTTCATCAGCCACGCCAACATGGAGCCGCAGAACACGCTGGCTTACGTGCAGGGCGACCGCGCTGAGATCTGGTCCCCGACCCAGCATCCCCAAGGCGCGGCCCAGGCGGTTGCGGCTCTGCTCGGCTGCCCCATCGGCAACATCAAGGTCAACATCGCGCGCATGGGCACCGGTTTCGGCCGGCGCTACATCTCCGATTTCGCCGCCGAGGCGGCGGCGATTTCCAAGCAGGCCAATGCCCCGATCAAGCTGCTGTGGACCCGCGAGGACGACATGCAGCACGACTTCTACCGTCCCGGCGGATATCACTTCCTCAAGGGCGGAGTCGATGCCGCCGGCAAGCTCGTGGCCTGGCAGAACCATTTCGTGACCTTCGGTTCGATGACGGCCGGTCGCGGTGGCGGCGCCCCAACCCTGTCTCCAGGTGACGGCGGCAACCTGGGCGGCGGCGGCGCCTTTCCCGCCCGCTATGTGCCGAACTTCCGCTCGGTGCAGACCGTGCTTGAAACCAATATTCCGATCGGCCCTTGGCGCGATCCGGGCCACAATGCCTTCGGTTTCGTGCTGGAGAGTTTCGTTGACGAGATGGCGCACGCGGCGGGCAAGGATCCGCTCCAGTTCCGCCTCGATTTGCTCGCCACGACGCCTCTGCCCAATCCGGTTCCAGCCGGTCGTGGCGGTTTCCCTGGCGCTCCCGGAGCCCCCGGTGCCGGCGGACCTCCTCCCGGTGCCGGCGGCCCCCCCGCGGCGGGCGCTCCTCCGGCTCCTGCCGGCGGTGCTCCGGCTGGCGCGGGTGCTCCTCCCGCCATTGCGGGTGCCGCTCCTGCGGGTGGCCCCCCTGCTGCCGTTGCCGGCGGTCCTGGTGGCCCTGCCGGAGCTCCTCCCGGCGGCGCGCGTGGTGGTGGCGGGGGTGGTGGTTTCGGCGGCGGCTTGAATGTCGACCGTTTCCGCGGCGTCCTCCAACTCGCAGCTGAAAAAGCCGCTTGGGGTAAACGGTATGACCGCGGCCAGGGCGCGGGCATTGCCGCCTACACCAGCATGCAGGGTTACGCCGCCTATGTGGTCGAGGTGACGGTCTCCCGAACCGGAACGCTTAAGGTCGACCGCGTCGTCGCGGCGATCGATGTCGGCCGCCAAATCGTAAACCTCAGCGGCGCCGAGGCCCAGGTCCAAAGCTCGATCATCGATGCGCTCAGCGCGGCATGGTATGCCGATCTCACCCTCGACAAGGGGCGGATCGTCCAGGGCAACTTCGCCGAGTATTCGCTGCTCCGGATGCCCCAGGCGCCCAAGATCGAGATCAACTTCATCAAGTCGGACAATAATCCGTCCGGCTTGGGTGAGATTGGCGTCCCGCCCCTCGCGCCCGCCGTGGCCAACGCGATCTTCGCCGCCACTGGCAAGCGGATCCGCGAAATGCCTTTCAGCAAGACGAACCTGAGCTGGAGCTGATGTGTCCACTGCGCGCGCCATCGTCGATGGGATGGCGCGCCGCTGCGGCATTCTTATTTCGTAATGGCCACCTTGCCGAGCCATTCGGTGACGGTCGTCAGCGTGCGTCGCTCCTGATCGGCTTCCATCGTGAGGCCGGTGAGGATCCGCGCCCGGGGCGCATGCCGCGCCACGACGGCCAGGCTGTTGCCCAGACCGTAGCCACCATGGGTGATAAATGGGATCAGAGTTTTACCGGACAGATCGTGGTTGGATAGAAATGACCGAATCACCGGCGGCGCCGTTTCGCCCCAGATCGGGAAGCCGAGAAAAAGCGTTTCAACTGACCCGAGATCCGGGACGAGACTCTTGAGCGGTGGCTCATAACTGCGGTCTCGCTCCTGGCGCGCCTGCTCGACCGTCTGTTCATAATCGTCGGGATAAGGCGTGACCGACAGGATCTCGAAAATCCGGGTGCGCAGCGCCCGCTGAATCTGCCCGGCGATCACCCGCGTGTTCCCACTGCGGGAGAAATAGGCGACGAGGATCTTTCCGGGCGGTGTCGCCACCGAAGGCGCGGCGGCGATCGCGGCTGTCAGCGGCAGCAGCCCGAGCGCGACCAATACTTCGCGACGAGATAAAGCGGTGCGTGCATTCATCGGTATACTTTTTTTGGACCACGGGCTTCGGATTCGGTGACGCCAAACGAACCATTACACAGCTCCCGCGGCTAAGTGGGAAAGGTAGGACGGAAGACGTAGGATGTCCCCCGATGGTTCATTGCGGCCCGACCGGCTATCTTTTCCACCGATTCTCCGATTTCATGAAAAACCAATTTATCGCCTGTCTCATCCTTGCCACTTCTATGCTCGTTTCGACCGGGGGTGGCGCTGAAGAAAAGGCCGTTCCTTCCGCGAAGGAAGCGGAGGTGGCCACGATTCCTGGAACGACCGGCAGCGTGGTCGAGATTGAGGCAATGAAGGCAACTCCGTTCGAGCGGCGGGCGGACTTCGTCGCCCGCATGACCCAGCTCACAGCGCTGGTCGACGGCCGCATCGCCGAGTTGTCGGCGCGAGAAGCGGCGCGCAAGACCGACTGGCCGGCGGACTGGACCCAGGCGATGCGTTCGCTGCGCGACGCCCGAAGCGCGCTGGAATCTGCGACGAAGGAATTGCCTTCAGCCTCCGCCGAACTCTGGATTGCCACTCGCGACAAGACCGTCCGCGCGCTTCAAGGGGTCTCGGACGCCATCGACAAAGTGAAGCGGCTGACAATGCCCGCGGGTTCACCGTCTAATTAAGCAGGTTAAAAAGACCGGTCATTTGATGGGGCCAAAGCTGCGGAGGAGGGTGTTGGCATGAGCAAGCCCCTTCTCCCAAAGAAAATGTTGGCGGAGCTCGAGGCGCTCCCAGGCTGGGCCTTCAAGCGCGAGGCCTTGGAGAAGACGTTCACGTTTGGTTCGTTTCGCGAAGCGATGAGCTTCATGGGCCGCGTCGCCTTCGAGGCCGAGGAGCTGAATCATCACCCGGACTGGAAAAACAGCTACAACCGCGTGTCCATCCGGCTCTCCACGCACGTCGCCGGCAGCAAGGTGACGAAGCTGGACGTCGAGCTCGCGCGGCGGGTCGAAACAATTTCGTGGGGGGGGGTAGGCCCCAGTCGACTCCGAGCCTTGGCCTTGCGTGGCGAATTTAGCGCCCCGCTCACGACCGTGGCGGATTCGGCAAGTTATTTGGCGTCCGTCGCTAGTTACACGGCTATTTTTTCGAAGTATACTGCGACGCGTTTGACCCTTGGGAATGCGATCCAGGCTGCTCCCCCATTCGACTAAGAAAACTCGTTTTAACTTTCGCCTCGGAAAAGGACGGCCCGAAAAAAAATGAATGCCAAAATTCTCCTCTGGCTGGCAATGCCCGCCATGCTCCTCGCGCCGGCAAAGGCGGCCGCGGCGGCTGGAGCGGCCACTTCGGTTGGGCCTGATGTGACCGGCGGCATTCCATTTCGCATGGGCCGGGCCAACACCTTGGCTTTCACCGTCGGCGATGGCGGGACGGGGCCCTTCAAGGCCGTGCTGATGGGTGAGGCTTCTCTGCCCACGCACGCGGTTTATCGTCCGGCAGACCTCGGTCCATTCGGGCAGGACCAAAAGCTGCCGGTCGTGCTCTGGGCCAATGGGGGTTGCCGGAACAGCTCGGGGGAATTTCGCAATTTTCTCAGCGAGGTCGCGTCGCATGGATTCATCATTGTGGCGATCGGGCCGGCCCTCTCCGCGGCGACGATGTCGTCGGAGGCCCCGGTCTACGCTTCGCAGACGAGCGACTACTGGGTTGGGCTGGACTGGGTTGTCCGGGAGAATCAGCGGCCGGGCAGCGAATATTTCGGCAAGGTCGACACCGCGAAGGTGGCGGTCATGGGCCAATCCTGTGGGGGCGTGCAGGCGCTCGAGGCCTCGCTCGATCCGCGTGTCACCACGAGTGTGATCTGGAACAGCGGGGTTGTCGCCCGGACGGGAAATTTCACTCCGCCGCAGCAGGCCGCCATCACCGCGGCCCAGGCCACCTTCGCCGCGCGGACCGCCGCTGTGCCCGAGGCGCGTCGCGCGGTCCTGGCGGCCAGCCTGACCTTTCCCCGTTCCGATGCGGCCATCACTTCCGCGCTCGAGTCGCTCGCCGCCGCCGATCAATCATTGGCGCTCGCCCAGGCGGCGGCCCTCGAGAAAATTCAGGCGTCGCCGAACCGGCTGACGGCCGAGCAGCGTCCCCTGCTGGGCGGGCCGCTCAACGGGCCCGCCATGACGCGCGCGATGCTGCAGCAACTGCATGCGCCCATTGCGTATTTCATCGGCGGGCCCGGTGACCTGGCCTTTCCGCTCTCCGAGGCGGACTTCGCCGAGATCAACCATGTTCCCCTCCTGCGGGCCAATCTGGACGTGGGACATTATCCCGCGACTTATCGCCAGCCAAACGGGGGCGCCTTTGCCCAAGCCGGTGTCCAGTGGTTGAAGTGGCAGCTCCGCGGCGACGCGGCCGCCGGCGAGTACTTCACCGCCGACCGCGCCGGAATTTCCGCCGACCCGGCCTGGACCGTGGAGAAAAAGAATCTCCGCCCTGTCACGGGACCGGCCCGCTGATCCACGGTCAAACGCCTCCGTCCTCGATAATTATCACCTTCGTTTCCCCCGGCTCGCGTCCGCACCGCCCAAGCGCCTGACACCTAAAGATCGCGTAACGCCGGTGCCGCAAGGCGTGTCTTTCCCTTTGCCGGGCTCTTGCCCGGATCCAGGCCTGCGTTGCTCCATCATCCATCCCAATTTCCCATGCGTAATCGCCTAACCGTTTTTTCCTCCACCCTGCTTGCCCTTGGACTGAGCGGCTCCCTGGCCCAAGCCGCCGACGCGCCCGCGGGCGCCGAGCGCGGACGGATGCTTTTCCAACAGGCGTGTGCGCTCTGCCATGCGGCCGGGCCTGGCCTGCCGGGCGGACAGGGTCCCAGCCTCGTCGGCGTCACCGGCCGCCGGGCCGCGGCGGTGCCGAATTTCCCGTACACCCGGGCACTCGTGGACTCCGGACTGACGTGGAATGCAGCTAACCTGGATCGCTATATTGCCAACCCGACCGCGGCCGTGCCGGGCACGAGCATGGTGGTGCAGGTAGCGAGCGCGGACGACCGCCGGGACATCATCGCGTTCCTCGCGACCGTGACGGCACCCGCGACAACAGCGGCCGATGCCGGTGCCGCGGGGCGAGGCGGTCCTGCCGGCGGCCAGGGACGGGGCGGGGCCAATCCCAATGCCGCGGACCCCAACGATTGGCGTCAGAACAGTCCGGGTCGGACTTATTCGGTCTCCCTGGACCGGCTCGCCGCACCGTTTACCTCGGTCGGTTCCTCGCGCGGGGGAATTGTGCCGCAACCGGCGGGCACCACACTGCAGGTCCCGGCAGGGTTCAAGGTGGAGCTTTTCGCCAGTGGACTGACCAACCCACGCATCGTGAGGGTCGCCCCCAACGGGGACATCTTCGTCGCGGAAACGTCGGCCAACCGCATCCATATCTACCGGGCGGCGGATGGCGCGGCGACACCGTCGTCGGATGAGGTTTTCGCCACGGGGCTGAACCGGCCTTTCGGAATCGCGTTTTATCCGGGCGGCGCCGAGCCGCAGTGGATCTACGTCGCGAACAACAACTCCGTGGTCCGGTTTCCCTATCGCAACGGCGACCTGAAGGCCCGTGGCGACGCGGAGACCATCGTGCCGCAGCTCGCCCAGACCAATGGCGGACATACCACCCGTGACCTCGCCTTCTCCAATGATGGCCGACGCCTCTTCATCTCGGTTGGATCCGCCGGCAATCTTGGCGAGGGGATGCCACGGAAGACACCGGCTGAAATTGCGCAGTGGGAAGCCGAGAATGGTCTCGGGGCGGCCTGGGGTGGGGACACCCACCGCGCCAATATTCTCGTGACCAGCCCTGACGGTCGCGAGCCCCTCAAGGTTTTTGCGTCCGGCATTCGCAACCCCGTCGGCCTCGCCGTGCACGCCGGCGGCAATCTCTGGACCTCCACCAATGAGCGCGACGGACTCGGCGACAACCTTGTCCCCGACTACGTCACGAGCGTGAAGGAAGGCGGCTACTATGGCTGGCCTTGGTATTACATGGGCAACCATGAGGACCCGCGTCTCGAGGGCGTGCGACCGGACCTGGCGGGCAAGGCCACCGTGCCTGATGTGCCGATCCAGGCCCACTCGGCGGCGCTGGGCATTGCCTTCTATACGGCGACCTCCGGGGCCTCGGTGTTTCCGGCCGAATATCGCGGCGACCTCTTCGTGGCGCTGCACGGCTCTTGGAACCGCACGTCGCTCACGGGCTACAAGGTGGTTCGGGCCAAGCTTCAAGACGGCCGACCCACAGGTGAATACATCGACTTTCTCACCGGCTTCGTGGTCGGCGGGCCAACGGTCTGGGGTCGCCCGGTCGGCGTTGCCGTCGCGAACGATGGCGCGCTCCTCGTCACGGACGACGGCAACGGCAAAATCTGGCGGGTATCGACCGCACGATAAGGTCTGAAGGTTGTGTCCATCCGTCATCCACCCGTGAGAGCAGCCACCCTCAATCCCACCTTGGACCGTCGCTCTTTCCTGCGATTCTCCGCGTTGACCGGGGGCGGGCTGCTGCTCGGGTGTTACCTCGGCAGGGCGGGCGCTTTCGCCGCCGGGGTCGGGCAGCCCACGGCCGGGACCCTGGGCGACTTTGCTCCCAATCTTTTCATCCGGATTTCTCCCGCCGGCGTGGTGACGATCGTTGCCCATAAGCCCGAGGTCGGGCAGGGGATCAGTACGTCCCTCCCGATGATCGTGGCCGAGGAACTCGATGTGGATTGGTCCGCGGTGAAGATCGATGCCGGCAAATACGATCCGGCCTACGGCAACCAACGCTCCGGCGGCAGCAATTCGACGCCGACCAATTACGACCGGCTCAGGCAGATGGGCGCCACGGCGCGGATGATGCTGGTCGAGGCCGCGGCGCAGACCTGGGGCGTGCCCGCGGCCGACTGCACGACTGCGGCAGGGTTCGTTATCCATGCCGCTTCCAATCGCCGCGCCGGTTACGGGGCGCTCGTGGCGAAAGCCATCACCCTGCCGGTGCCGTCGGCCAATACGGTCGCGTTGAAGGACCCGGCAAATTTCAAGCTCATCGGCACGCGCGTGGGTGGTTACCAGAACGAGCAGATCGTCACCGGCAAGGCGCTGTTCGGCCTCGATCAGAAAATCCCGGGCATGCTGTACGCCGTGTACGAAAAGTGTCCCGTCTTCGGTGGAAAGGTGGCTGGCGCTAATCTGGAAACAATCCGGACTCTCCCCGGCGTGAAGCAGGCTTTCTTACTCGAGGGCACCACCGATCTGCTGGGGCTCATGCCGGGCGTCGCGATTTTGGCCGACTCGACTTGGGCGGCATTTTCCGCGCGCAACCAATTAGAAGTTCAGTGGGACGAAGGCCCCCGCGCCAATGACAGCAGTGCTGAGTTTGACCGCAGGGCCACGGAGATCGGATCCAAAATGGAGGGCGGCGCGGTCCTCCGGGACAACGGCGATGCCACCGCAGCCCTGGCCGGTGCTGCCAAGATCATCGAAGCCGCCTATTCCTATCCCTTCCTTTCGCACACCACCTTGGAGCCGCAAAACACGCTCGCACACGTGCAGGGCGACCGGGTTGAGATCTGGTCACCGACGCGCAGTCCCGGCGACGGCGCCTCGCTGGTTTCGCGCACGCTCGGGATCCCGATGGCCAATATCAAGGTGAACGTGGCCCGCAGCGGCGGCGCCTTTGGCCGTCGCGCCGACGCCGACTTCATGGTCGAGGCCGTGGCGATTTCCCAGAAAGCCGGTATGCCGGTGAAGCTCACCTGGACCCGGGCGCAGGACATGCAGCACGATCACTATCGTCAGGGCGGTCATCATTTCCTCAAGGCCGGGCTCGACGCCTCGGGCAAGCTCATCGCCTGGCAGAACCATTTCGTCACCTACGGCCGGATGTCGCCGGGCCGAGGCGGTGGGGCGACACTCAACCCCGGCAGCGGTGGCGGCCTTGACGGCGACCAGGTGCCGGCGACCTTCGTGCCTAACTACCGCGCGATGCAGTCGCTCATGGAGTGCGCCATTCCGGTCGGCCCCTGGCGTGCACCCGGCAACAACAGTTCTGGCTATGTCGTGCAGAGCTTTATCGACGAATTGGCCGTGGCCGCGGGGGCCGACCCGCTCCGGTTTCAGCTCGATCTGTTCAATGCGCCCGTCCCCGCCTCGGCGGGGCGAGGAGGCCGCGGAGGTGGCGGCGGCGGATTGAGTGCCGTCCGCGCCCGCGCCATCCTGCAGTTGGCGGCGGAAAAGGCCGGATGGGGCAAAATCTTCCCGAAGGGTCAGGGCGCCGGCATCGCGTTCCACTCGTGTTTTGGAGGCTACGTCAGCTATGTGGCGGAGGTCACGGTCTCACGGGCGGGAGAACTCAAGGTGGACCGGGTCGTCGCCGCGGTGGATATCGGCCGTCAGATCGTCAATCTCAGCGGCGCCGAGGCGCAGGTCCAGGGATCGATCATGGATGCCCTGAGCACCGCATGGTACCAGGAGGCGATCCTCGAAAAGGGAAGCATGGTGAAGAGCAACTTTGCCGACTACCCGCTGCTCCGGATGCCGCAGGCACCCGCGAAAATCGAGGTTCACTTCCTTCGCTCGGACAACAACCCGACCGGTCTCGGCGAGCCTCCGTTCCCGGCGTTGGCCCCAGCTGTGGCGAACGCCATTTTCGCCGCCACCGGCAAACGCCTCCGCCAGCTGCCATGGTCGAAGACCGACCTGAGCTGGAGCTGATAACCAAGACCAACCTCGCACAATCCCGCAGGAGAGATTTCCAACCCCACGGTCCCTGAAGCCATTCGATTCACCATGAGCCAATATACTCTCAATGTTAACGGGCAGTCCCGCAGTGTGGACGTCGCCCCCGAGACCCCGCTGCTGTGGGTGCTCCGCGACAGTCTCGACCTCGTCGGCACTAAGTTCGGCTGCGGCATCGGCCAGTGCGGCGCCTGCACCGTGCATCTCAACGGCACGCCCACCCGCGGCTGCATCACGCCAATCTCGGCGGTTGGTTCCCAGCGGGTCACCACGATCGAGGGCCTCGCCGCCAACCCGGCGCAGCTTCATCCCCTGCAGCAGGCCTGGATCGAGCAGGACGTTCCGCAATGCGGCTACTGCCAAGCCGGCCAGATCATGACCGCCGCCGCGCTGCTGCGCGACAAACCCCAGCCGACCGATGCCGACATCGACTCCGCCATGGCCGGCAACCTCTGCCGCTGCGCCACCTACGTCCGCATCCGCTCCGGCATCCACCGCGCCGCTGAACTCGCCGCCGCCAACGGAGGTGCACGATGAGCACCAAACTGAAATCCACGGGTCAAGAGCCAGCCCTTCAGGGCCTGGATCGCCGTTCCTTCCTCCGCATCTCCGGTCTCGCCGGCGGCGGTCTCATCCTCGGTTTCTACGCCAACAAGGCGTTCGGAGCCGACGCAGTGGTCGGGCAGCCCAGCGAGCCGACGATCGGCGATTTCTCCCCCAACGTCTTCCTTCGCATCTCGGCGGACGGCACGGTGACGATCGTTTCTCACAAGCCCGAAATGGGCCAGGGCGTCATGACCTCAATCCCCATGATCCTCGCCGAGGAACTCGATGCGGACTGGGCGAGCGTCAAACTCGATGTGGGCAAGGCCAATTCGGCCTTCGGCAGCCAGCTTTCGGGCGGCAGCACCTCCGTGGCGAGTAACTACGCCCAGATGCGCCAGATCGGCGCCACCGCCCGAGCCATGCTCGTGACGGCGGCAGCCCAGACTTGGAATGTCCCCGAAGCAGAGCTGACGACCTCGGCCGGTTCCGTCCTCCACGCCCCGAGCGTGCGCAAGGCCAGTTACGGCTCGCTCGTGGAGAAGGCGAAAACCCTTCCTGTTCCGGCCGCCGGCGCGGTCCGCCTCAAGGATCCAAAGGACTTCAAACTCATCGGTACGCGCGTAACCGGCTACCAGAACGCCGACATCGTCACCGGCAAGCCCCTCTTCGGCATCGACCAGAAGACGCCAGGCATGCTCTACGCCGTCTACGAGAGGTGTCCCACCTTCGGCGGCACGGCGGTCAGCGCCAATCTCGACAAGATCAAGACCCTCCCCGGCGTGAAGGATGCCTTCATCATCCCTGGCACGGCGAACCTCACGGGTCTCGTGTCCGGCGTGGCGATCGTGGCCGACTCGACCTGGAACGCGATCAACGCGCGCCGGCAACTCGAGGTCCAGTGGAACGCGGGTACTCACGCCAGTGACAACTCGGCCGAGTACATCAAGCAGGCCGCGGAAATGGGTGCGAAACCTGACGGCATGTCGGTCGTGCGCAACGATGGTGACGCGGTCGCCGCGCTCGCGTCCGCCGCCAAGGTGGTCGAGGCCAATTATTCCTACCCGTTCATCTCGCACGCTTGCATGGAGCCCATGAACGCCTTGGCGCATGTTCAGGCGGATCGCGCCGAGATCTGGGCCGGGGTCCAGGATCCACGCTCTCCCTCGGGCGTCGTGGCCAACACCACGGGCCTCCAGGCCGCCAACGTGAAAGTCAACGGAGCCCGGATGGGCGGCGGCTTCGGCCGGCGCTGGGTCGGTGGGTACGTGGCCGAGGCAGCCGCCATTTCCCAAAAGATGGGCGCCCCGGTGAAACTGACGTGGACCCGGGAAGACGACCTTCAGCACGACGAATACCGGCCCGGCGGATTCCATCATCTCAAGGGCGGGCTCGACGCCACGGGCAAGTTGATTGCCTGGCAGAACCATTTCGTGGGTTACGGCACGATGGGCCAGGGTCGCGGCGGTGGCGCCCCCTCACTCCAGGCCGTCGGCCAAGGCGGCGTTAATGGCGGCGGCTTCCCCGCGGGAATGGTGCCGAATTTCCGGGTGGTGCAGAGCCTGGTCGACTGCCGCATTCCCACGGGACCGTGGCGTTGCCCGGGGGAAAGCGCACTGGCCTTTCCGCTCCAAGGGTTCGTCGACGAACTGGCCCATGCCGCCGGCAAGGACCCGCTCCAATTCAAGCTCGACCTCCTGGCCTCGGCACCGCCTCCCCCGCCCCCTGCGGATCCAGCGGCGGGCGGCCGCGGCGGCCGCGGCGGGTTCGGAGGCCCGAATGTCGGTCGCCTTCGGGGCGTGCTCGAGCTCGCGGCCGAAAAGGCGGGCTGGGGAAAACGCTTTGAGCGCGGCCAGGGCGCAGGCATTGCGTTCCACACCGCCATGCAGGGCTACGTTGCCTACGTGGTTGAGGTGACGGTGTCGCGGGCCGGCGAACTGAAAATCGATCGCGTCGTCGCTGCGGTCGATGTTGGCCGCCAGATCGTGAACCTCAGCGGAGCCGAAGCCCAGGTCCAGGGCTGCATCATCGACGGCATTGGTGTCGCCATGTACCAGGAGCACGTGATCGAGGGCGGGGCAATGGCGCGCGGTAACTACGCCGCGTACCAAATGATCCGGATGCCCCAGGCGCCGGCCAAGATCGAGATCCACTTCCTGAAGTCGGACAACAATCCGACCGGTCTCGGCGAGCCTCCAATCCCCCCGATCGCTCCAGCCCTGGCCAACGCGATCTTCGCAGCCACCGGCAAGCGCCTCCGGGACTTCCCGTTCAGCAAGACGAACCTCAGCTGGAGCTGATCCGAAGCAGACAGCGCCAGGCCGGCCTCAAACCCAACGTCCTGACCCGCGTCACCGCGGTGAAGGACGTTGGGTGCTGGCTTGGTGACGACGCCCGGATCGATCTCTGCGCTTGCATGAAGGAACTCATCAGTATCGCGCGCCGGCTCGCCACCGACCACGCAGGCGGCGCCGTGTTGGCGACGCTCGTCACCGCCGTGGGCTCCTCGTACCGTCGTCCCGGGGCGCGGCTGCTGCTCACGGTCGACGGTGCGCGTCTCGGCTCAATCCGCGGCGGCTGCTTGGAGGAGGACGTCGTGGCCCGGGCGCGGGCTGTGGCCGCGACCGGGGTACCCGAGCTGGTGGTGTACGACACGACGACGGAAAATGATCTAGTCTGGGGCGTGGGTCTTGGGTGCCACGGCGTCGTGCAAGTGCTGATCGAGAAGCTGGCGGCCCGACCGGGATGGGCGATGGCCCTCGCTGAAAATCTTGCCGCACGTCGTCCGACCCTGCTCGACGCTACGTGGCAATCCAAGGAGACGGGAATGCTCGGAACGCGTCTTGCCGCTAACGAGAGCCCCGCGCCCGGGACCTTTCGGCAAGCGGTGCGACCGCCAATTTCGCTGATTGTGTTCGGGGCGGGCGACGACGCCCGGCCGCTCGTGCGAGCCGCCAGCGACCTGGGCTGGTGGGTGATTGTAGCGGACCCGCGCTCTGCGTTCGCGATCCCAGAACGTTTTCCGGGAGCGGAGCGCGTCATTTGCGCTTCGGCTGACCAACTGGTCGGACAAATCAACCCGGAGCCGGATTCGTGCGCGGTCGTGATGACGCACCACTATGTCCACGATGTGCCCATCCTGCGGGCGTTGCTGCCCTTGCCTTTGGCCTACGTCGGATTGCTCGGACCAAGGAAGCGCGCCGAGCGGATCGTGGAGGACCTGAGGGCGGCGGGTTCCTCCGTCAGCGCCGACCAACTCACCCGTCTGCATGCGCCGGTGGGACTCGACCTCGGCGCCGAGACGCCGGAGGAAGTGGCGCTCGCGATCCTGAGCGAAATGCAGGCGGTCCTCGCCGGCAGAGATGCCCGTCCCCTCCGGGAACGCGTAAAACCCATTCATGGCTAAGGCCGCCGAAATGATCAAATCGATCCAAGTCCTGTACTTCGCGATCCTGCGCGAGCAGCGCGGACTCTCGCGCGAGAGTCTGGCGACCGCCGTCGGCACGGTGGGTGAGCTCTACGACGAATTACGGGGGAAGCACGGCTTCACACTCGGAGGCGAACACCTGCGGGCTGCCATCAACGACGAGTTCATGCCTTGGAATGCGCCGCTCAAATCGGGCGACGTGGTGACCTTCATCCCGCCGGTGGCCGGCGGCTGATCATGTTCAAACTTTCCCACGAGCCGCTCGATCCGACCGCGCTGAAAGCCGCCCTCGCGAACCCGCAGGCCGGGGCATGCGTGACCTTCGAAGGCTGGGTGCGTAATCACAATGAGGGGCAGGCGGTGCGGGCGCTGGAGTACGAGGCCCACGGTTCATTGGCGGAAAAGGAAGGCGCGAAGATCCTGGAGGAGGCGAGGCAGCGGTTTTCCCTTGTGGCCGCGAGCTGCGTTCACCGGGTGGGAACGCTCGCGCTGGGTGACATGGCCATCTGGATTGGCGTGACCGCGGAGCACCGGGATGCGGCCTTCGCGGCGTGCCGCTACCTTATCGACGAAGCGAAGGCGCGGGTGCCGATCTGGAAGAAGGAACATTACGCCGGCGGTTCCTCGGCGTGGATCAATTGCGCGAGGCGTGAAGTGTGAGTTAACTGCAGCCATGACCGCGCCCGCCCTCGATCGACTCAACCGTCCGCTCCGCGACCTGCGGATCTCGGTGACGGATCGCTGCAATTTTCGATGCCCATACTGCATGCCGCGGGAGGTCTTCGGCCCGGGCTATGCCTTTCTGCGCGATCCGCAGCTCATGAGTACGGAGGAAATTGTCCGCATCGTGCGCGCGTTTCGCGGACTCGGCGTGGAAAAGGTGCGACTGACGGGCGGCGAGCCTCTCTTGCGCGCGGATGTGCCGGAGCTGGTGCGCGCCCTCAAGACCGAGGTGGCTCTGCGGGATGTCGCGCTCACGACCAATGGCTGGTTGCTGGAAAGCAAGGCGGTGGCGTTGCGGGCCGCCGGATTGGACCGGCTGAATGTCTCGGTCGACTCCTTGGATGACACCGTCGCCGGCAAGCTGAACGGCCTCGGCTTCAGCATCGCGCGGGTCTTGCGCGGCATCGATGCGGCCACGGCGGCGGGACTGCCGGTCAAGCTCAACTGCGTGCTCCAGCGCGGCGTGAACGACGGCGAGATCCTGACGCTGGCCGAGTACTTCCGGGAGCGCGGCCTCACGCTGCGTTTCATCGAGTTCATGGACGTCGGCAACACGAACCAGTGGTCGGCCATGCAGGTCGTGCCGGCGCTGGAAATCGTCCGCCGCATCAATGAAAAATGGCCGCTCGAGGCGGTGGGTCCGGGCTACCGCGGCGAAGTCGCGACGCGGTACCGCTATCGCGATGGCCGCGGCCAAATCGGCATCATCAGTTCCGTGACCGAGCCGTTCTGCCGCGACTGCAATCGCGCCCGGCTCTCGGCGGACGGGAAACTCTACACCTGCCTCTTTGCCTCGCTCGGGTGGGACGTGCTGGGGCACTTGCGCGGCGGAGCGGACGATGCCGAGATGCAACGCTTCCTCACCCAGATCTGGTCGGGCCGCACCGATCGTTACAGCGATGAGCGCGCCGGTCTGCTGGCGGACGGCACCCCGCGTGCAAAAATTGAAATGAGCTATATTGGTGGCTGACCGTGGCCGACGAAGAAATGGCGAAATGGCCGCAATATTTTGCGCCCCATCGTGTCTAACAAGGTGAACCCAATCCGTACCGTCCCGACTCCACCCATCGTTTCCACGGATTTTTGAGGTAGATGGGACGAGTCCAACCGCAGCCGCCTACCTTTTTATCATGCCACACTTTTTCGCCATCATGGGTCTGGGAGGAAGCGAACTCCTCCTGATTTTCGCGATTCTGCTGCTGCTTTTTGGCAGCACCAAGTTGCCCGGCCTCGCCAAGGGCCTCGGTCAGTCCATCCGGGAATTCAAGAAGTCATCCAACACGGAGGATGAGCCTAAGGCTGTTGGAGCCCCGAAACAGTCGGCCGACGTCCCGCGGCCCCCGCCTTCGAACTGAGGTTTCCGCTCCTCGCCCAGAAATCTTGGATCGTGCCCATCGCGGGGACGACCCAGATGGGACACCTGCTGGAAAATATCGGAACCGATGCCGTGATCCTGACGCCAGCGGAGCTCGCCGAACTAACTGCGCAGATTTCCGGGCTCAGGATCCAAGGCTTACGTCTGCCAGAAGCTGTGCTCCAATTCTCCGGCGTGGACGCGCCAGAGAAGGAGTAAGCCGGAGCCTGCAATCCCGGGTTCGCCTGGTTCGAGACGGATTTTTTCCCCGACTTGCCGATCGCGGGAGAAATAACCCCTCCAGGATCAGGTCTGGCCGAGCCAAGCACGATTCACGGGAAATACGCTGACCTCTTCATCATCCACGGCGGTTACGGACTCGGCAGCAGCGTGACTCTCCCGCGCAGGCATGTCCGCGAGCACCGCTCTTGGAAGGCCCGAGATGGAGGCGGATTAGGAACGTCGCACGCTTACCAGCGTGGCAGAGTGGCTCGGGCGCCTCCGTAAATTGAAGTAGTCCGTCGGGTGTACTATCGGTGGCGATGACCATCACCAGCTCCATCTCAAGCCCGCGCGCGCCAGCCGCGGCTGACCCAACGTGACAATTCCATCGGTGCTGCGACCGGTTTCGATCCGTCGATTAAGGATATTTTCTACGGAGAGATGGAATTCGGCACGCCATCCCAAGCGCCTGACCACCCCAAGGTCCACCGTGGTCATCGGAGCCAGTGAGAGACTGTTCTCGTCGTCCTCGAATTGTCCGCTCGCGTACCGAAGATTGGAGGAAAGCTTCCAGTTTGTGGCGGCTTCCCAATCCAGGCCACCGGTGACTGTCAGCTTCGGAGTCTGGGCCAGCCGGGTTCCCACCAGGCTCGGCCGCACGCTTGCGCGGCGGACCCGGGCGTCGCTCAGCACGGAGTCCGCATGCACCCGCCACTTCGGCCGTGGATGCCATTCCCCCGCCAGTTCCAGGCCCTCGACCCGGACCCGGTCGAGATTTAGGCGCACACGGGATGTGGGCGTCTGCGTGACGTTGCCGACGGCATTGCGGAGCTCGTTCGCAAAGGCGGTGCCGGTGAAGCGGAATGTCCCGCGGTTAAATTCAAATCCCACTTCGCCGCCGGTCAGGCTCTCGCGCTCCAAGGCTGGGTTGGCTTCGGTCGTCACGGCACCGACCCGAAAAGGCCGGTAATATTCGTTCAGGGTGGGGACGCGGAAAGCCCGGTAAGCGGCGCCCCGGAATTTCAGACCGGAGACGGGCAACCAGACCACTCCGACCTGGGGGCTGAATTCGGTGCCGCGATGCGAGACATAGTGGTCATCCCGCACGACCGTGCCCGTTGCCACGTCGGATTCGCGCCGGTGACCCTGCCGGTTCGACCAGAGATCCAGACGGAGCCCAAGTGAGGCGCGCCACGCCTTGGCGAAAGCCCGGTTATGGTTGAGAAAGGCCCCGCCAAAATATTGTTCGCCGCCAGCGCGGCGCTCGCGGGTGAACTGGCTGGCAGCGAGGAGGAAATTCTCGCGTGTCTCGCCTTCCACCCAGCGCAGGTCGACGCCCGCACTCGTGGTCGACGGGCCGCTCTGAGTCGTAACCGAAAACGACGCGCCGCTCGCCGTGGCGGGAACATCGAACTGATCGTTGGCGGGGGTCTCGACCGTCCGCGAGGTGTTCACCGAGGAGAAGAAACTGGCGAAGCTTTGCTCCTGATAATAAGCGACCGCGTTCCAACTCAACGTCGGCGAGGGCGTGCCGGACAAGGAGGCGGACACCTGGCCCGACTCGCTGTCGTTCTTCTGCAGAATGGTGCCATTGCCCCGTTTCTCCCGGAAATACCGGCCGCTGACCTGCAGCACGGTGTGCTCACCGAGAGGCTGGCGCCAAGTCAGCCCCGCCGATTGATGGCGGGAGGAGAGGGGACGATCCACCGGTCCGCGTTGGGAAGGGTCGATCACGTAGAATCCGTCGATCGCAAACACGGAGAGATCGAGGCCGACCGATCCGGTGCCGACGGTTTCGGCGATTTCCGCTTCGCCGGTCCGCAGACCGAAATCACCTGCCGTTGCAGACACCTGTCCGGAGCTGGCTTCCGGCGTCGCGCTGAACAATTGCACGGTGCCGCTCAGCGCCGCGTTTCCCCACGCGCCGGATCCGCCGCCGCGGACGATCTCAACGCGTTCCAACGAAGCCATCGTCACGGCACTCCAGGCGACCCAGCCCCCAAAGGGATCATTCAACGGCACACCGTCCAACAGGACCAGCGACCGGCTGGCTCCACTGGGACCGATATTGCGGAGGGAGACCCCTTGCGCGGTGGGATTCGCGATCAGTGAACCACTCCGTCGAAACAGTGAGAAGGCGGCGACACCGCGGAGCGCGTCGTCCAGGGTCAGTGACGTTGATTCATGGAGCTTGGTGGAGCCGATCACATCGGTGGCCACCGACAGCTGATCCAAAGGCTGGGGAGCGCGGGAGGCGGTGACGACGTACACCGGAAGCGTCACCGTGGGGTTGGACGCCGCCGCGTCGGCAGGCTGCGGCAGGAGCATCGCCAGGCCGGCGACGAGAGTGAATAGTCTCTTCATGGGGAAGGTTGCGGTGCTGGCGCTTTGCCCGTAGGCGGGCCCGACCAAGGTATTGTCGGGGGCGGCGGAAACCATTCGCAAATCCCCCGCTTTTCAAAAAAACCGCGTCACTGGGGCGTAGTCTTCGGTGTCTTTTGTCGGCCCCCCGGGGGGCGGTCGTGGCAACCGGCGGTTACGCGAATGGGGTGGAGTCGATCACCGGCCGGAACGGGGCGTTCCCCTCCGGGGTCCGTCCAAAAAATAGCGCGTAATATTTTGCTGCCGGCCGGGTCTAATGAGGCAGAACCAATCCCATGTCCTTTGGCTCCAGCGTCTATTTCCGCATTTCGAATTAATGGGCGAATCCAACGCAGAGCATGAAGGCCCGGCGCCTGCCTTCGATCCGGTCGAATGCGTGGCACGGGTCCGGAACGACGACCAAAAAGCAGCCGTGCAACTCCTCGAATTCCTCCATCCCACCGTCACCATGATTGTGCGCGCCAATCTGCCGCGGCGGCGTTCGGATGAACCCGATATCATCCAGCAGGTGCTGGTGCGGATCTTCCAGCGCTTGCACCAGTACAAGGGCGAGGTTCCGCTCCTGCACTGGGTGTCACGGGTCACGCACAATCACTGCATCAACGTCCTGCGCGCTCAAGCCAGCCGGCCCGAGTGGCGGATCGCGGATCTCTCCGCGGACGAGAGCAGACTGGTGGAGCAGGCGCGCGATACCGGGCATACGCCGTCGCCGCGGGATGCCTTGGTGGCCCGCGATTTACTTGACCGGCTGCTGGGACAGCTTCGGCCCGAGGAACGGCTCGTGATCGAGTTGTTGGAATTACAGGACCGTTCCGTCAAGGAAGTGGCGGAGCTGACCGGCTGGTCGCAGATGGCGATCCGGACGCGCGCGTTCCGGGCTCGTCAGCGTCTCAACAAACTTTATCAGACCCTGAAACGGAAGGAACCCCTATGAACACCCTGAATCCCGAATTGAAGCGCGTGATCGCCGCCGCCCGTCAGGCGGCGACCGACCCCATCCCGGCGGTTCCCCCTGGGTTGGCGACGCGCGTGCTGGCCGAGGCCCGGCAGGCTGCGCCGGAGGAGGGGATTTCCAGCCGGCTGCTGGGTGGAATTTTCCTCAGCTCGGCCGCCGTCGCCGTCGTGTGGGTGATGGTGGTCATGAATAACACCCCGGTGGGGTCCGACCAGATCTTCAACGAACTGGCCGCCCAGATGGTGATGGGCGTGGGTCGATAATATGAAACGGAAGCTCCTCGCCGCCTTTGTCTGCGTCTTCCTCGCCGGCGCTGCCGTGGGGTCGATCGCCACGTTCATGCGCGTCCGTCAGGCCTCTCAGAAAGAGGTGCAGGTCCAGGCTTGGGTGACGTACTTCCAGTCCAAGCTCACCACCGATCTCAAGCTCACCCCAGAGCAGCAGACGAGACTGCGGCCGATGCTGGAGGCCACCGCCCGGCAGCTTTCGCTCAAGCTCGAGATGTTTTCCCAGGAAGGGTTCAAGGTCATGAAGGGATTCGACGAGCAATTTGATACCATCCTGACCGAGGAGCAGCGCGCGCTGCGAAAGTCCGCGAAGAAATAGCGACAAGGGACATCAGCGTCTGTGCGGCTCTCGGTCTGGGGATTTTGGTAGGTAGCGGTGATCTGGAAGCCGCGGCCGCTGGTTTTGGCCAAGATGGGCGATGAAACCGTAGTCGAAGGCTTGTGCGTTTCTTTGTGCGTCAGCGTTTAATCGCTGAGCTTATCTAGCTGCTGACAGAGCCCTTGCAGGAGGCCGCGCGGTAGTTCGAGTCTCTTCGCCCGCTCCATTTAAGGAAAGGCCCCCGGTTTTCGCCGGGGGCCTTTTCCTTTTCCAACCCCGCCTGGACCGAAATCCCGCGTTGCCGTGGTGCGGACGGATCCTCATCCGTTGGGCTGTGTTTGCCTCGGATTTCTTCGCCCTGCCGCCCTCGCTGGCGGCCTTTGTGCCTCATTTCCCGCAGGATGTGCCTCCCTGGGAATGGGTCCCGCGCATCGGCCCGGCCCTGGCCGCCCAGACGCTCGGGGGCCGGCCTCACCAGCTCCCCCCCGGGGTGCACCTCGAGGGTAATGTGTATCTGGACCCGACCGTGAAGCTGCCGTCCACGGCGACCATCATCGGTCCGGCCTGGATCGGACCGGGCACCGAGATCCGCCCCGGGGCCTTCATCCGGGGCAACGTCATCGCCGGAGCGAATTGCGTGCTCGGCAACTCCTGCGAGTTCAAGAACTGCCTCCTGCTCGACGGCGTCCAGGTGCCGCACTTCAGCTACGTCGGCGACTCGGTGCTCGGCAACGGCGCCCACCTGGCCGCCGGCGCGATCTGCTCGAATCTCCGCCTCGATCAGAAGACGGTCACCGTCCACACGCCCGCCGGCCCGCGCGACTCCGGCCTGCGCAAGCTCGGCGCCATCCTCGGGGACAACGCCGAGGTGGGCTGCAATGCCGTGCTCAACCCCGGTACCCTGCTCGGACCCCGCGCCCTCGTGATGCCGGCCATGGCGTTCGGCGGCTACCTCCCGCCGGCCACGATCGCCAAGACCCGGCAGTCGGTCGTGCAGCTCCCGCGCCGGGATTAAAAATCGTTCTCGTTCTCCCACTTGTTCTCGTTCTCCCTTTCCGACTCGAGGAATCGAACACAGCAGATCCGAGAACGAGAACGAGTAGGAGAACGAGAACGATTTTAATCCGTGCGCACACTCACCGGCATCCAGCCCTCGGGCCAGCTCCACATCGGCAACTACTTCGGCGCGATGCGCCCCGCCATCGACGCGCAGGCCGCGGGCGACTGCTTCTACTTCATCGCCGACTACCACTCGATGACCTCGCTGACCGATGCCGGCCAGCGCCGGGCCAACACCCGCGACGTCGCCCTCGACTGGCTGGCCTGCGGCCTGGACCCGAAGCAGTGCGTGCTCTGGCGGCAGAGCGACGTGCCGGGCGTCACGGAGCTTTCCTGGATCCTCGGCACGCTCACCCCGATGGGGCTGCTGGAGCGCGCGCACAGCTATAAGGACAAGACCGCGAAGGGCATCTCGCCCAACTTCGGCCTCTTCGCCTACCCGGTGCTGATGGCGGCCGACATCCTGATGTTCGACACCCATGTCGTGCCGGTTGGCCGCGACCAGAAGCAGCACGTGGAGATGACCCGCGACATCGCGATCAAGTTCAACCAGCACTACGGCGAGACCTTCGTCGTGCCCGAGCCGCGCATTCGCGACGACGTGGCCGCCGTGCCCGGGCTCGACGGCCAGAAGATGAGCAAGAGCTATGGCAACACCCTCGAGATCTTCGGCGAGGAGAAGGCTCTCCGGAAGAAGGTCATGGGTCTCGTGATGGACAGCCGCACGCCGCAGGAGCCGAAACCCGATGCCGACAAGAACCTCGCGATCCAGCTGCTGAAACTCTTTGCGCCGGCCGACGTGGCGGCGGACTTCGAGCACCGGCTCCGGGCCGGCGGGCTCGGCTACGGCGACCTGAAGAAGGCGCTGTTCGAGCATTACTGGAACTATTTTGCCCCCGCCCGCGTGAAGCGCGCCGAGCTGGCGGCCAGCCCGGATTACGTGGAGCAGGTCCTGCGCGACGGCGCCCGGCGCGCCCAGGCCGTCGGCGGTGCGGTGCTGCAGCGCGCCCGCCGTGCCTGCGGTCTGGAGTGAGTGGGCCGGTTGCGCCTCGCCGATGAAGCCGCGCGAATTCTCCGGCATCCTCGACAAGGAACGGCTTGAGTTCCGGGACAACGCGGAGCTGGAGCGATACTACGAGGCCAAGTACGGCCAGGGCGGCTACGCGGGCGGGTGCCTGCTGCACGGCATCAACGTCAGCCAGGTCTACCACGACGAGCGGCACCGCTCCGCGCTGAAGTTCCTCCGGCCCGCGGCGGGGGAGGTCATCCTCGATGCCGGCTGCGGCACCGGGAGCCTGGCCGTGCGGATTGCGGCGCGCTGCCGCGAAGTCCGGGCGATCGATATCGCGGGCAACGCGTTCGCCCCGGCCCACCGCGCGGTGGCGAACGTGCATTTCCGCAAGATGAACGTCGAGGCGCTCGACTTCCCCGCCGCCACCTTCGACGCGATCGTCTCCGTCGAGACCCTCGAACACCTCATCAACCCGGCGGTGGCCCTCGCGGAATTCCACCGCGTGCTCAATCCGGGCGGCCGGCTCGTGCTGACTTATCCGACGGTGAACCGCACCGCGATGGGCGCCCTGCAGCGCCGGCTCGGCCTCGGCCGTCGCCTCAATATTTCTGAGCACCTGAACGAATGGAACTACGACGAGGTCGTGGCGGCTGGGCGCGCGGCGGGCTTTGTCTGCACGGCCTCCGAGGGTCTCGTCTTTGATCTTGGCGCCGGCTTCAGCTGGCTCCGCGCGAAGGTGCGGCTCCTGGCCCGCCCGATCACCCGCCTCTCTCTCGCGATCCGCTGGTTTCCCCGCAACTCGGCGTTTGTCACCGTCGCGTTCCGGCGGCCGTGAACCTCCGGAGCGGTACTGCCAAAGGGGTTGGGCCGTACTTTGTCACATTCCGCACCCGCCACGCTGGAAAATGTGATAATGTGCGGCCCAACCCCTTTGACTCGGCCAAGGCGGCCACGGAGTGACCGCCCTACCGGCTCGACTTGAGCGTTCAGCGTTGGCGTTGGACGTTAAGCGTTCGTCTGAAGATCAATCGCGGCCGGCTCGTCGAGCCAGCCCTACCTGCCGCCAGCGACTGGCGGAGTTTCGGGTTCAGAGTTCTGGGTTCTGAGTCCTGGATCCCATCCGGTTCGATCCGCGCAATCCGCGGTTGAAAGGTTCGGACGATCGACCGGTCCTTACACCCGGAGTTTGATCAGCAGGTCCTTGCTCTCGACGGTGTCGCCGAGGGCGACGTGCAGCTCCGCCACCACGCCGTCGCAGGGGGCATAGACGGTGTTCTGCATCTTCATCGCCTCCATCATGAGGAGCTTGTCGCCCTTCGCGACCTTGGTGCCGACGGAGACGGAAAGGGTGGCGATCAGGCCGGGGATGGGGGCGGCGATCTGCTTCTCGTCGGCGAGGTCGGCCTTCGGGCGGGCGCGGGCTTTCGGCGCGACGCTCTTGTCGACGACGAACGCCTCGCGGGCGATGCCGTTGAGCTCGTAGGAGATCGTCCGGCGGCTGTCCTTGTCCGGCGCGCTGATCGAGATGAGACGGATGATGAGGATCTTGCCCTCCTCGATGCTGACGGAGATTTCCTCGCCGACGGCCAAGCCGTAGTAGAAGGCGGGCGTAGGCAGCACGCTGACGTCGCCGAAGCTGTTCAGGTGCTTCACGAAGTCGGCGAAGACCGCCGGGTACATCAGGTGCGAGTAGAGATCGTCGTCGGTCGCGGGGCGCTTGAGTTTTTCCGTGAGCTCAGCGCGGACCTTGGTCAGGTCCATGGCGGGGACGGCGACGGGCTTGCCCTTGGCGGCGGCCTCGTACTTGGCGCGGGCCTCCTTGTGGCGCTTCTCGCCGAGAACAACCTTGGACACCTGCTCCGGCCAGCCGCCCTCGGGCCAGCCGAGGCCGCCCATGAACATGTCGATCACGCTCTCGGGGAACGGCAGGGAGCCGGGCTCGAGGTTGACGACGTCGGCGGCCTTGATGCCGCGGCTGAAGAGGAAGAGCGCCATGTCGCCGACGACCTTCGATGACGGCGTGACCTTGACGATGTCGCCGAAGAGCAGATTCACGTCGGCGTAGGCGCGGGCGATCTCGGGCCAGCGGTGGCCGACGCCCATCGAGGAGGCCTGTTCCTTGAGGTTGGTGTACTGGCCGCCCGGCATCTCGTGAAGATAGACCTCGGCGGAGCCGGTCTTCGGCGCGGTGTCGAACGGCGTGTAGAAGGTGCGGATCTGCTCCCACGTGTCGGAGAACTCGTTGAGCGCGGGCAGGTCGAGGCCGGTGTCGCGCGGGGTGTGCTGAAGCGCGGCGACGATCGAGTTGAGGTTCGGCTGCGAGGTGCTGCCGCTCATCGAGGCGAGGGCGAGATCGACGACATCCACGCCGGCGTCGGCCGCGCGGAGGATGCTGGCGGAGGCGACGCCGCTGGTGTCGTGCGTGTGGAAGTGGACGGGAAGGCCCACCTCCTCCTTGAGGGTCTTGACGAGCTTGTGCGCGGCGTAGGGGCGGCAGAGGCCGGCCATGTCCTTGATCGCGAGAAAGTGGGCGCCCATCTTCTCGAGCTCCTTGGCGAGCTTCACGTAGTACTTCAGGCCGAACTTGTCGCGGGACTCGTCGAGGATGTCGCCCGTGTAGCAGAGGGCGGCCTCGCAGATGCCGTGGGTGTCCTGCACGGACTCCATGGCGACGCGGAGATTCGGGAGGTAGTTGAGCGAGTCGAAGACGCGGAAGATATCCATGCCGCTGGCGGCGGCGTGCTTCACGAAGCCGGCCACGACGTTGTCGGGATAGTTCGTGTAGCCGACGGCGTTGGCGCCGCGGAACAGCATCTGGAAACAGATGTTGGGGACGCGGGCGCGGAGCTGGCGGAGGCGTTCCCACGGGTCCTCGTTGAGGAACCGCATGGAGGTGTCGAACGTGGCGCCGCCCCACATCTCAAGGGAGAAAAGTTCCGGGGCGCGGCGGGCGATGGCGTCGGCCGTCGCGAGCATGTCGTAGCTCCGGACGCGCGTGGCCATGAGCGACTGGTGGGCGTCGCGCCAGGTGGTGTCGGTGACGAGGAGGCGCTTCTGCTTGAGCGTCCACTCGGCGAACTTCTTGGGCCCGAGCTCGAGCAGGAGTTGGCGGGTGCCGGGGGGCGGGGTTTCGCGCCGGTTGTACGGGGGCAGGGCGGCGGGGGTGAAGGGCTTGGCGGGGCGGTAGCCCTTGGCGTGGGGGTTGCCGTTGACGACGACGTTGCCGAGGAAGTTGAGGAGCTTCGTCGCGCGGTCGCGGCGGTGCTTGAACGTGAAGAGCTCGGGGGTCGTGTCGATCAGGGTCGTGGTCGCCTGGCCGGTGATGAACTGCTGGTGGGTGATGACGTTCTCGAGGAACGGGATGTTGGTCTTCACGCCGCGGATGCGGAACTCGCTCAGGGCGCGTTCCATCCGGTGCATGGTCATCTCGTAGGTCTGGCCGCTGGCGATCAGCTTGACCAAAAGGGAGTCGTAGAAAGGCGTGATGACGGCGCCGGAGTAACCCATGCCGCCGTCGAGCCGGATGCCGAAGCCGCCGGGGGAGCGGTAGGCGAGGATGCGGCCGTAGTCGGGGATGAACTTGTTGGCGGGATCCTCGGTGGTGACGCGGGCCTGGATGGCGTAGCCGTTGCGCGGCACGTCGGCCTGGTGCGGCATGGCGACCTCGGGCGAGTGGAGCTCGTAGCCCTGGGCGATGAGGATCTGGGCGCGGACGAGGTCGAGGCCGGTGATGACCTCGGTGACGGTGTGCTCCACCTGGATGCGCGGGTTCATCTCGATGAAGAACCACTCGTGCTTGTCCAGGTCGTAGAGGAACTCGATCGTGCCGGCGTTGTTGTACTTCACCTCGCGGGCCATGCGGGCGGCGGCGTCGCAGAGTTCGCGGACGATGTGGGGCGGGAGGCCGAAGCTGGGGGCGACCTCGATGACCTTCTGGTGGCGGCGCTGGACAGAGCAGTCGCGCTCGTGGAGGTGGATGACGTTGCCGTGCTGGTCGCCGAGGATCTGGACCTCGATGTGCTTGGCGCGGGGGATGTACTTCTCGAGGAAGACGGCGGGGTTGCCAAAGGCGCGGCCGGCCTCGCCCTGGGCCTCGTCGAGGAGGGCGGAAAGATCGCCGGCCTTGTGGACGACGCGCATGCCGCGGCCGCCGCCGCCGAAGGCCGCCTTGATGATGAGGGGGAAGCCGATGGTCTTCGCGATCTTGAGGGCCTCGTCGCGATCGGTGACGGGCTCCTCGGTGCCGGGGAGGGTGGGGACCTTGATCTTCTGCGCGAGGGCGCGGGCGGCGGTCTTGTCGCCCATCATCTCGAGCAGCTCGGGGCTGGGGCCGACGAAGATAATGCCGGCGTCGCGGCAGGCGCGGGCGAAGTGGGCGTTCTCGGAGAGGAAACCGTAGCCGGGGTGGATGGCGTCGACGCCCTTCTCCTTGGCGATGGCGATGATACCCTCGATGTCGAGGTAGGCCGCGACGGGGCCCTTGCCGGCGCCGACCTCGTAGGCCTCATCGGCCTTGTAGCGGTGCAGGCAGAGCCGGTCCTCTGGCGCGTAGATCGCGACGGTGCGCAGGTCGAGCTCGGTGCCGGCGCGGAAGATACGGACGGCGATCTCGCTGCGGTTGGCGGCCATCAACTTGCGGATGGGCCGGGGGGTGACGGGTGCGGTGGCGGTGGTTTTCGCGGGGGGCATTGGCCGGGGAGCGGATGGTTGTGAGAACTCCGGAAGGGAAGGCAAAGCAGAAGCGCCGAAGAGCGCACTTTTTTGGTATAAATATGCCGGGTGGTTGGTAGGGCGCACATCACGGCGGCCCGTGATCGATAGGTAGGGGCGCGTGTCCCACGCGCCCTGTGGATTCCGGGTCCAGATGGCCCCAGGGCACGTGGGACACGTGCCCCTACCTTTCTAACCGGCCCGCCCGGCGGTCGGGTCCTACCTCTATTCCCGCGACCGGGCCAAAAATATCTCGGCGGCCCCCGGGGTTAAGGCTTGGCACGGCCCCGGGGTTTCAACCTAGCTTCACGTCCTTTTTCCCGCGGAACCCCCCTGTCCGCGGGCCCCAACACCCTCCATTATGACGTCCAGCGAAGCCCATCCCTCCGCCCCTATCTCCAACTCGGCGCGTCCCCTGCTGATGCTGTTCTTTTTCCTCAGCGGGTGCGCGGCACTGGTCTACCAGATCGTCTGGTTCCAGATGCTCTCGCTGATCATCGGATCCTCCTCGGTCTCGATCGGCATCCTGCTCGGCACGTTCATGGGCGGCATGTGTCTCGGCAGCCTGCTGCTGCCGAAATTCATCTCGCGGGGCGCGCATCCGCTCAAGGTCTACGCGGTTCTGGAGGGCCTGATCGGCGTGTGCGGCCTGCTGGTGCTTTTTGCCCTGCCGATCGTGGGTGACGCCTACATCGCGGTGGCGGTGAAGGGCATGAATGGCGTTATCGTGCGCGGTTTCGTCGCCGGCCTTTGCCTGATTCCCCCGACGCTGCTGATGGGCGCGACGCTGCCGGCGATTTCCCGCTGGGTCGAAACGACCCCGAAGGGCGTCTCCTGGCTTGGCCTCTTCTACGGTGGCAACACCGTCGGTGCGGTCTTCGGCTGCGTGCTCGCGGGTTTCTATCTCCTCCGGGTGTACGACAGCGCGGTCGCGACCTACTGGGCTGTGGTGATCAATCTCATCGTGGCCGCCCTGGCCTGGCTCCTGTCCAAGTCCACGCCCTACGCTCCGGCGGGGCAGAATCCAGCCGCCCAGGACGCGGCGGCTCCGGCCTCCGACCGTGGGCTGTGGCCGGTTTATGTCACCATCGCCCTTTCCGGCCTGACGGCGCTGGCGGCCGAGGTGCTCTGGACCCGCCTGCTTTCGCTGATGATCGGGCAGACCGTCTATACCTTTTCGCTCATCCTCGCCTGCTTCCTCACGGGGCTCGCGCTCGGCAGCAGCGGCGGCTCGATCCTCGCGCGTGACGTGAAGGATCCGCGCCGGGCGCTGGCCTGGTGCCAGTTCCTGCTGCTCTTCACCTTTGGCTGGGCTGCCTTCTCGATGCTCAAATGGCTGCCCTACTGGCCGATCAACCCGGCGAACGTGATCCAGCCCGAGGGCGCGGGGCTCCCGATCTTCCAGTTCCAACTCGACGTGGTCCGTGCCCTCTGGGTCGTGCTGCCCGGTGCCATCCTGTGGGGCGCGAGCTTCCCGCTGGCTCTCGCGGCCTGCGCCGACGGCCGCAAGGACCCGGGCAAGCTGGTTGGCTCGGTCTACGCCGCCAACACGGTCGGCGCCATCGTCGGCTCGATCGTGAGCGCGATGATCCTCATTCCCACCTACGGCACGATGATCTCGCAGCGGATCGTCATCGGTGCCGTGGCCGTTTCCGCGGTCGTGGGCTTCGCCCTCACCCGCAAGCCGGGCGGCGGCAACGAATTCAAGCCCGGCAATGCCGTGCCGGTGGCCCTCACCATCGGCCTCGCGGTCTGGATGGCCTCCCTCATTCCCCAAGTTCCGGCGCTGCTGATCGGCCACGGCCACAACACCGCCAACCGTTATTACGACCATGGTCAGTTCATCTTCTGGGGTGAAGGCACGAACTCCTCGATGGCGGTCTCCGAGAACCGTCCCGGCATCCGCAATTACCATAACGGCGGCAAGGTCCAGGCCTCCTCCGAGCCTCAGGACATGCGCCTCCAGCGCATGCTCGGTCACATGACCACGCTCCTCCCGAAGAACGCCGCCAAGAAGATGCTCGTCATCGGCTGCGGCGCGGGTGTCACCGCCGGCGCTGTCAGCATCGGGCCGACCGTCGAGCACGAGACGATCGCCGAGATCGAGAAGATGGTGCCGCAGTTCGTCGCCAAGAACTTCGGTTTCGCGAACTTCAACGTCGTGGACAACCCCAAGGTCCACATCCACATCGACGACGCCCGCCACTACCTGCTCTCGACGGACGAGAAGTTCGACGCGATCACGTCGGACCCGTTTGATCCCTGGATCAAGGGCGCGGCCACCCTCTACTCGCGCGAGTTCTGGCAGATCGCCAAGAAGCACCTCAACCCGGGCGGCGTCATCACCGTCTTCGTGCAACTCTACGAGAACAACGAGGCCGCGGTGAAGAGCGAGGTCGGCACCTTCCTGGAGGTCTTCCCGAACGGCGTGGTCTTCAGCAACACCTACAACGGCGCCGGCTACGACGTCGTGATGGTCGGCCAGGAGAACCCGCTGCGGATCGACCTCGACGAGATGCAGGCGAAGCTGGACAGCCCGGAGTGGGCCCCGGTGAAGCAGTCGCTCGCCGAGATCGGCTTCAACTCCGCCGTCGAGCTCTTCGCCACCTACGCGGGCAACAAGACCACCTTCGCTCCCTGGCTGGCCGACGCCGTGATCAACACGGACCGCAACCTGCGCCTCCAGTACCTCGCCGGCGCGAGCCCGAACGCCTACGTCCAGGCCCAGATCCACCGCAACATGATCCAAAAGCGCGATTACCCCGCGGACGTCTTCACCGGCTCCGCCGACAAGATCGCCGAGATCCGCGCCCGGATCACCTCCGGCGCTTGGTGGTAAGCGGATAGGCCAAAGGCTGATTCAGATTTTCAACCCGGGGTGTCCGCACCCCGGGTTTTTTGTTTGGAGGTAGGGCTGGGTCGACGACCCGGCTGCGATGATTCCGGACCCCCGGATTTTGGCACACCGAGACACAGAGGGCACGGAGTTCGGTCCCTGGGCTTGAATTCCGGTCCCCAATCCTTTCCGTTCTCCGTGAACTCTGCGTCTCGGTGTGCAACCCTTCCGGGGTATTAAAAGCGATGGCACGTTTTTTTGAAATAGCTTCACTTTGCATCGCCTCTCACCCCGTACCTTATCCCCCCATGAACCTCCTCCATCGTGATCTCCTTCGCATTGTCGCCGTCGCCGCTGCGACCGTGACCCTGGCCTTCGTTTCAACCCTCCCGGCCCAGACCGCCGCCCCGGCGGTTCCCGCGGCGGCCGCTCCCGCGACCCCCGCCGTCCCGGCGACCCCGGGGCTGACGCTGACCACGACGGCCTTCGAGGACGGCGGCCTGATTCCTGTCCGGTTCACCCAGTCCGCTCCGAGTCCGGTTTCACCGAAGCTAGACTGGACCCACGTGCCGGCCGGCACGGCGAGCTTCGCGCTCATCATGCACGATCCGGATGTGGCGCTGAACCGCACGACCGAGGACTTCCTGCACTGGCTGATCTTCAATATCCCCGGCTCGGCGACGGGCCTGCCGGAGAATGTTCCGCTCGCGGCCCAGCTCCCCGACGGCTCGGTGCAAAGCAAGAACCGCGGCAATCTCAACGGCTACCGCGGTCCCGGCGCGCCGGCGGTGGGCCCCTACCATCACTACACCTTCGAGTTGTTCGCCCTCGATGTTAAGCTCGACCTGACCTCCGACGCCACCCGGGCGGACGTCCTCAAGGCGATGGACGGCCACATCCTCGGCAAGGCCGTGACGGTGGGCCGCTTTCACCGCTAGGCAGCCTGTCGAACTTCGCCCGCAAGGCTGCCAAACCAGTGGCTGCGCCATTGGGATGAGGGGCCGGCTTTGGAACCAACGCGGTCAGCCGCATGGCGGCGCGCGCCGCAAGCCGCCCTCGCCCAGGGCTTCGTGCCCCTCCGGCGAGGGGTTTCTCCTTCATTCCCTGGCGGTCGGGACCTGCACCAGCGCCGCCGAGCCACCCGGCAGCACGGCCGGATCAATCCGGCGGTCAAAGGTGGCGAATGCTCCGCCATGATGGAGCGCCAGTGCCAACAGGTAGAGATCCGTGAGGCTGGCGGAATTGGCGCGGGCGAGGGACGGGAACGCGACCGTGTCGCGAATGGAGATTTCGTCGGCCCAGAAGGCATGGCCCGGCGTGCGCGTCAGGGCCTGCAGCAGTGGCAGGGCGCGCTCGGGGGAGCCGGGGCCGTCGGGATAGGATCCGTGCCCAAGGATGCGGACGAGGCCGTTTTCGGTCAGCGGGCAGGTCGCCCAGCCACCCGGGCGGATCGAGCGGAACCAGACGGCTGCGTCGTCGTGGAATTCATGGGCGGGGTCGCAGAGGGCGACGAGGACGCTGACGTCGAGCAGGTGCATGGCTTACACGGATAGCTCGTCCCGGAGCCGGTCGACCAGGGCGGCAGTGACCACCTTCGGTTTTGACTTGGCGCGCCGCTTCAGCACCGGGAGGCCGTGGGAGTCGAGGACGGCGACGGCGGATTCCTCGACGGAAAGCGTCAGACCCCCGGGGGAGGCGGGGAGGGTACCGTCGGTGACGCGCTGCAATCCATCCACGATCAGATCGCGCAGGGTGGTGCCGCGCCGCGCCGCCAGGATCTTGGCGCGGCGGAAAAGCGCGTCGGGAAGTTCGACGGTGGTCTTCATATGGCCGTAGATATGGGTTTACGGATTAGAGTCAATCGGAACCAGGCGGTTGCACCCTGAGAGCGCAGGATTCGCAGAGAACGGATTGGGATTTGGTCCGGTTCGAATGCACAGAGCAGTCCGGCCTCCGCGTTCTCTGCGTCTCTGCGTGACACCAAATCCGGTCCGGTTTCCGCAGGATTGCCAACGGCTGCGCGCCCCGCTCGTTTGAACGAATGTCAGTCGCCACCGAACCCGCCGCCGACCGCGATCCCTACGCGGCGCTGCGGCACACGGCGTACCGGCGGTTCCTGATCGGGCGGGCGGTGTTCCTGATCGGCGGGCAGATGCAGATGACGGCGGTGGGCTGGCAAATCTACGAGCGGCTGGGCTCGAAGCTGGCGCTCGGCCTCGTGGGCCTCGTCCAGATCATCCCGGTGCTGCTGCTGGCGCTGCCGGCGGGGCATGCGGCGGATCATTTTGACCGGCGGAAGATCGTCGCGGGCGGGCTGTCGCTTTACCTGCTCTGTTCGCTCGGGCTTGCGGCCCTCTCGTGGACCAACGGGGCGCCGTGGTTGATCTATACGCTGCTGTTTTTTGTCGCCGTGGCGCGGTCCTTCACGGTGCCGGCGCTCGGTTCGCTGCTGCCCTCGGTGATCCCGCGCGGGCTCTGGGCCAATGCGGCAACTTGGAACAGTTCCCTGTTTGAGCTGGCGGGCATGATCGGCCCCGGGGTGGCGGGCCTGCTGATTGCGCTGACGAGCGGGGCCACGGCGGTGTTTTTCACGGCGGCCGGCTGCGCGCTGCTGGCGGCGATCCTCTTTTCGTCGATCCACGTCCCGGCGCGGGTGGTGAAGCCCCGGGCGCCGGACCTGGCGGGCCTGCTCAGCGGCCTGCGCTTCATGTTCAAGGCGCGGCTGCTGCTGGCGGCGGCGAGCCTGGACCTGTTTGCCGTGCTGCTCGGCGGGGCGACGGCGCTGCTGCCGGTGGTGGCAAAGGACATCCTGCATACCGGGCCGGAGGGTTTCGGCTGGCTGCGGGCCGCGCCCTCGATCGGGGCGGTCGCGATGGCCTTCGCCACCGCCCACCTACCGCCGTGGAAAAACTCGGGGCGCGTGCTGCTCTGGTCGTTCGTGGGCTTCGGCCTCGCGATCATCGTCTTCGGTCTCTCGCGCAACTACTGGCTCTCGCTCGCCATGCTCGTGCTCACGGGCATCTTCGACAACCTGAACGTGGTGATCCGCCAGACGCTGATGCAGTTCATCACGCCGGACGAGATGCGGGGCCGGGTGAGCGCAGTGAACTACATCTTCATCGGCTGCTCCAACGAGCTCGGCGCGCTGGAGTCCGGCCTCGCCGCGCAGTGGCTGGGCACGGTGCCGGCGATCGTGGCCGGCGGCGGGGGCGCCTTGCTGGTGGTGGGCGCGGTCGCGTGGCTCTCGCCGGCGCTGCGCCGGCTCGGTCGTGTGCAGGATCTGGCGCCCGTCGCGCCGTGAGGTTGGATTTTTTACACCAAGGACGCAAAGCCAGCGAAGGTCGGCGGATCGGATGCTTCGTTAGCTTTGCGACCTTCTGTAAAAGTGGATCGGATCCTGTCTTCGGAGGGTAGGGCGGGACGGGTCGGCCCGCCGGATCGAGACTGATTCCCGGCGCGCCGAACCCCTTCGGCTCCGCTCAGGGCGCAATAGGCGCGAAAAGCCCGACCCAAGCGGTCCGCCCCCGGAGGCGGCAGGAGAGCGGCCCGGTGCCGTTGTAGTCCCGGCTGATTTTTTGGCAGAGGAAACCCGTTGCCTCTCACCGAAGCCGGCGCCTACGTTGGCGGCGTTCCCGTACCCCGTTAGCACCCCAACCTGTGTGAGCCGCCGCACCCCTGCCGCGCCCGCACCTCCATCCCTAGCATGAACCACCGCATACTGACCCCCGTCGTGTCCGCGATCGTGGCCTTGGCCGCGATTCCCGTGTCAGCCCAGCAACCCGCCCCCGCGCCGGCCCCGGCTCCGGAGGCCGCCGCCCAACCGGCCGTCACCCCGCCAGCCGCCGGCCGCGGCGGGCGCGGAGGCGTCCCGGGCACCACCTTGGCCGGCGGTCCCAACCTGAGCGATGCGGCCTACGCGAACATTCTTCCGACCCTGTTCCCGAAGGTCGATCCCGTGCTGCCGAAGAGTCCGGCGGACGAGCTGAAGGAATTCCTCCTCCAGCCCGGCTACTCGCTGCAACTCGTGCTGTCGGACCCGATCATCCAGGAGCCCACCGCGGTGTCCTTCGACGCCAACGGCCGCATGTTCGTGCTCGAGGACCGCGGCTACATGAAGACGGTCGATGCCCAGCGCCAGCGCGACCCGATCAGCCGCATCTCGCTGCACGAGGACACCAACAATGATGGCGTGTACGACAAGCACTCGGTGTTCGTCGACAACCTCGTCTTCCCGCGCTTCGTGACGCCGTTTGGCCCGAACACGATCCTCACGATGGAGACCGACCAGGGCGATGTCTGGAAGTACACCGACACGAACAACGACGGCAAGGCCGACAAGCGGGAGCTCTTCACCACCGGCATGGGACGCTCCGGCAACGTCGAGCACCAACCCTCCTTCCTCACGTGGACCATGGATAACTGGATGTACAGCACCTACAACACGGTGCGCATCCGCTGGAACCCCACCGGGGGCGTGCTCCGCGAAACCGTCGGGACCAACAATTCCGCCTGGGGCGTGACGCAGGACAACGACGGCAAGCAGTGGTTTCAGGGCGGCGCCAGCGGCATGCCCGGCTACTTCCAACTGCCCGTGGCCTACGGCAATTTCCCTTCGCCGGACCAGATCGCGCCCGAGACGAACATCCCGTGGGGCGCCCCGGTCCGCATCGCCGATATGCAGGGTGGACTGGCCACCGTCCGCTTCCCCGACGGCTCGCTCCGCAGCACCACCGCCGGCGCGGGCAACGACATCGTGCGGGCCCACCGCATGCCGGCCGACCTTCAGGGCAACTACCTCTACGGCGAGCCCGTGGCGCGCATCGTGCGCCGGCTCGAGCCGGTTGTGAGCGAGGGCGTCACGCAGCTCAAGAACCACTACATATACAACGAATTCATCAAGTCCACCGACCCATTGTTCCGCCCCGTCGACATGGCCACGGCGCCGGATGGCAGCATCTACATCGTGGACATGTACCGCGGCATCATCCAAGAGGCCCAGTGGGCGGCCCCCGAGGGAACCTACCTGCGGGCCCGCGTTGACCAGTACCAGCTCGACAAGGTCCACAGCCTCGGCCGCATCTGGCGGCTGACCTACACGGGGATGCCCCGTGACACGACCGTGCCGCGCATGAACAACCAGTCGGCGGCCCAGCTGGTCGCCCACCTGAGCCATCCGAACGGCTGGTGGCGCGACACGGCCCAGCAGCTCCTGATCCTGAAGCAGGACAAGGCGGTGGTGCCGGCGCTGCAGCGCGTGGCCCGGAGCACGGAAAACGCGAACGCGCGCCTCCATGCGATCTGGACCCTCGAGGGACTCGGCTCGCTGGATGCCGCACTGACACGCTCGCTGCTGAAGGATGCGAACCCCCGCGTGCGCGTGCAGGCCGTCCGCGCCAGCGAGACGCTCTACAAGGGCGGGGACAAGTCCTTTGCCGCCGACTACGCCACGCTCGCCCGCGATGCGGACGCCAGCGTCGCCATGCAGGCGCTCATGACGATGAACACGCTCCGCGTGCCGGACGCGACGACGGTCGCGAAGGCCGTGCAGGAGGCCAACAAGGCCCGCGGTGTCGCCCTCGTTGCCAACGGCATCCTCAACCCGCCGGCGGCCGATGCCGGCGGCGCTGGCCTCACCGGGCCGGCCCAAGCGTCCCACACGCGCGGCCGGGCGATCTACGCCGAGCTCTGCGCCACCTGCCATGGCGCCAACGCCCTCGGCGAGCCGAAGCCGGGTGGCGGCAACATCGCCCCCTCGCTCTCCGGGTCGCCCCGCGTCAACGGCCACAGCGACTACATCGCCAATGTCCTGCTGCGTGGCCTCACCGGCCCGCTGCCCGGCATCTCCTCGGCCGACACCGACCTCATGGTGCCGATGCATGAGCAGAACGACCAGTGGATCGCCGACGTTGCCACCTACGTGCGCAACAGCTTCGGCAATACCGGCGCGCCAGTCACCGCGGCGCAGGTCGCCCGCATCCGCGCAGCCACGGCCAGCCGGACCAAGCCCTGGACGCTCGCGGAGCTCGAGCCCCGCCTGCCGCGTCAGCTGACCTCGGCCGGCGACTGGAAGACCACGGCCAGCCACAACCAGGCCAACTCGATCCAGGCGCTCTCGCAGTACAACACCTGGACGGCCAACGCCGCCCAGGCGCCCGGTCCGATCTGGCTCCAGATCGAGCTCACGGCCCCGGCGGTGATTTCCGGCGTGGATTTCAACCTTCCGGCCCCCGGTGCCGGCGGCCGCGGCGGTGGCGGCGGTCGCGGTGGGGCGGCGGGTGGTCGTGGTGGCGGCCAGGTGGCTCCTCCCGTCGTGGTTCCGGCCGTTGCGCCCGCCGATCTGCCTCCCGCGGCGCAGCCGGCGGCTGCGCCGGTCGCGCCGGTCCGTACCCTCCGCCTGGAGGTTTCGACCAACGGCACCGACTGGACGCCCGTCGCGACGGGTGAATTCACCGAGGGGATCGCCAGCCTCGCGCTGAACCAGCCCGCGTCGGCCCGCTTCGTCCGCATCTCGCAGCCGAGCGGCCCGCAGAACCTGGCGCTCGGCGCGCTCCGGGTCTACGAGGCCGGCCCGGCCCGCTGACGCCCGCCGGGAGACCAAATCCCACGGCTAACGCCCGCGCGGGCGTTGGCCGTTTTTTTTGGCAGCGTTGCGGTTTGCCAGCTGTAGGCGGGGTGACTGCCCCGCGGGATCGAACCCGGGGCGAGGGCACCCCCGGTTACATTTCGAAAGAGATTTGATGCAGGCCGGGTGCCCCCCGGCGATGATCGGATCAGGCGCGGGCCAGGCGGGCGTCGAGGGACGCTTTGCCACCGCCTTAGATCATCACGATGACTGCGAGGCCGAGCGCGAGCAGGTGGAACTCGAAGCCCTCGCCCTTCTGCGCGCCGGACCAGTTCATGAAGAAGCCATGGGCGAGGTGGGAGGTCGCGATGGCGACCGCCATCACGGCGGCGATGCCGAACGCGGCGACGCGGCTGAAGGCGCCGGCGATCAGGGCGAGCGAACCGGCGAACTCCGCGGCGATCGCGAGGAAGGCAAACACGGCCGGGATGTGCATGGTGCCGGTGAAGAAACCCATCGTGCCGCTGTAGCCGTAGCCGCCGAACCAGCCGAGGGCCTTCTGCGCGCCATGGGGAAACATGACAAGGCCGAGGGTGAGGCGGGCAATGGTGGGAGCGACGCTGTCGCTGGTGGCGAGGAGGCGTTGGAGCGGTTTCATGGTGCTGGTTTGGGTGCGGGTGGCAGGGGCGTTGAGGGTGGAGGCGTGGGACATGATGGTGGTTGGTTTGATTACTTCAGATCGAAGAGGAGGGCCTCGACGGGTTGCGTCGCGGTGACGGTGAGCGTGCCGGCTTGCTCGGTGCTGGCGCCGTCGCCGGTGGTGAGCTCGGTGCCGTTGAAGGTCACGGCCCCGTCAGCGACTTGGAGCCAGGCACCGCGGCCGGACTTCAACTCGTGGGTCACGGTCTCGCCGGCCTTCAAGCGGAGCCGGTAGACGTCGGCGTCCTGGTGGATGGTCGCAGATCCGTCGCGTCCGTCGGGCGAGATGAGCAGCACCTTCCTGGCGTCGCCGTCGCCGAGACCGGCAATATCAGCCGCGCCGCGCAGAAGATTTTCCTCACGCAGCCCGCGCTCAGCCGGCAGATCAAGACGCTGGAGGAGGAGATTGGCCAGTGCCTGCTCGAGCGCCGGGCGAACTCGATCAGGCTGACGCCGGCGGGCGAGGCCATGCTGCGCGAGGCGCGCGAACTGCTGCGTCAGGCTGAACAGGCAGTCGAGCGTGTGAAGACCGCGGGCACCGGCGGGCGGCTGCGGATCGGCTACGCGCCCTCGCTGGCGGAGGGCCTGATGACGCCGGCCGTCACGAATTTCCGCCAGGCCCATCCCGGGACGCAGGTGGAAATGTCGGATCTCTCGACGGGTGAGATGCTCGCCGGCCTGGAATCCGGCAAACTCGATGTGGTGGTGTCGGTGGCGGAGCAGCGCCAGACGCGAGGACTACATTGGACAACGCTCGCACAGATGCAGTGGAGGCTGGCGGTGGGGTCAAGGCACCGGCTGGCGAAACCGGCGAAGGTGCCTCCCGCGGAGTTGTCCGGTGAACCGCTGCTGTCATTCCGCCGTCAGGAATATCCGGATTACTGGGAGGACGTGGCGGCTTGGCTGCACCAGCACGGCCTCCGACCGCGGATCGCCGGTGAGTACGACGGTGGCAACAGCCTGCTGGCCGCGGTGGCGTCGGGGCTGGGGGTTGCGCTCGTTGGGACGATTCCGGCGCACCTGGTTCCGACGGGAGTCCGCCTCAAGGTGCTCGCCGATGCTCCGCCCTCCGTGTGCATCGCGGCGGGTCGCCGCGCCGACCGGGCGGACGACAAGCCGCTGGCGGTGTTCCTCGAGGAACTGCGCCGCGCGGCAGCGGGGATGAAGTAGGCTCGATCCGATCCCGTGGCCGCGAGCGCGGCGTTTTATCAGCACAGATCGCCGTTTCTTTTCCCCGGCATTTCTGTAGCAGTGGGTCCGTGCACCCCAACCCCAGGAAGGCATGGTATCGGATCCTTTATGTCCAGGTCCTGCTCGCCGTCGCGCTCGGCATTGTGATCGGCGTGCTCTGGCCCGACACGGGCAAGGCGCTGAAGCCGCTCGGCGACGGGTTCATCAAGCTGGTCAAGATGACGATCGCCCCGATCATCTTCTGCACCGTGGTGCACGGCATTGCGGCGATGCACGACGTACGGAAGCTCGGCCGCATCGGCGGGAAGACGCTGCTCTATTTCGAGGTCGTCTCCACCCTGGCGCTCGTCATCGGCCTGATCGTCGTGAACGTCCTCAAGCCGGGCGAGGGCTTCAACGTCGACCCGAGGACGCTCGATCCCGGGGCGGCACAGGGCTTTGAGACGCAGGCGCGGTCGCTCACGTGGGTGAACTTCCTGCTCAACATCATCCCGGGGAGTTTTTTCGACGCGCTCGCGCGGGGTGAACTGCTGCAGGTCCTCCTCATTGCGATCCTGACGGGCTTCTCCATCTCGTTCCTCGGGGAGCAAGGCCGGCCCGTGCTGCGGGTGTTCGAGCATGCGGCCAAGGTCTTTTTCGGGGTCATGGGCATCATCGTGCAGGCCGCGCCGCTCGGTGCGCTCGGGGCGATGGGATTCACGATCGGGAGCTACGGTCTCGCGGCGTTGAAACCCCTCCTCGAGCTGATGCTCGGTTTCTATCTCACGGCCGGCTTTTTTGTGGTGGTGGTGCTGGGCCTGATCGCGCGGCTGGCGGGGTTCTCGATCTTCCGGTTTCTCCTCTACATCCGGGAGGAATTGTTCCTGGTGCTCGGGACCAGTTCCTCGGAAACCGCCCTGCCGGGCATGCTGATGAAAATGAAGCGCCTCGGCTGCGCGGAGTCGACCGTGGGCCTCGTGATCCCGACCGGCTACAGCTTCAACCTCGATGGCACCAATATCTACATGACGATGGCCGCAGTTTTCCTCGCACAGGCGACGAATACGCCGCTCGGCCTGGGCCAGCAGATCACGCTGCTCCTGGTGGCGATGATTTCGTCGAAGGGCGCGAGTGGAGTCACCGGCGCCGGCTTCGTGACGCTCGCCGCCACGCTCGCGGTCGTGCCCGCGATTCCGGTCCAGTCGCTCGCGCTGCTGGTCGGCATCGACCGCTTCATGAGCGAATGCCGGGCCCTCACGAACCTCGTGGGGAACGGCGTGGCCACGGTCGTGATCAGCCGCTGGGAAGGGGAGATCACCCCGGCCCAGCTCCGGAAGAACCTGCATCCGGCGACGGATCCCAGCCTCGTCGATCTCACGAGATAAGCCGGGCCGGCGCGCCCGCCCTGCCGAACGCCCAATAACTCGGCGCGCGCGCGTGAAAATCGTCCGGCCGCGCGCGGTGCGCTGAGAGCGGGCGGAGCCAGCCGCGAACCATTGGCGCCTGTCGGCGAATTAGTTGTGAACAAGTTTTCGCAAAACCCTCGCCTCTGGGCTTGACGCTGGTGGGCGAAAATGGGGAGAAATGGGGCACTTTGGAGCAAGTTGGTGGTCTCCCCATGGCGCAACTCAGCAAAATCTTTTACACTGGTCAGTTCCGGCACTCGCTGGACGACAAGAATCGACTCACGATTCCGTCGGCGTGGAGGTACGCGCATGAGGAAGGGGATACGTTCCTCGCCACCCCGCATCCCGATGGCTACATCGCGGTCCTGCCGCCCGCCGAGGTGGAGAAGCTTCAGGCCAAGGTCGCGGAGAAGGCGCTGACCGACCGCGACGCGCAGGAGGCCTTCGCGCGCTTCTTCTCGCAGACGCTTTCCTTCAGCTTCGACAAGCAGGGCCGCTTCGGCGTGACCGGCGACCTGCTGGAGCACGCCGGCACCCGCAAGGACGTGGTGCTTGTCGGCACACTGAACAAGTTTTCGATCTGGGCGCCCGCCCGCTGGCAGGCGTTCGAGAAGCGCACTTCGAAGGAACAGCTCGGCGACCTCATGCGCCGCATCGGCATCTAACCGCCTCCGTCATGCACTCCTACACCGCCTCCCACACCGGCTCCCGGCGCTACTCGCCCGCGTGGAATGAGCCGGGACACGGCGGGCCGGCCGCGCCCCGCGGGGCGACCGCGCCGATTCCCCGGGTGCGCGACGCGCTGCCCCTGCGCCTGGTCACCCCCGTCGGGACCAAACCCCATTCCTGCGATGGCCGCCGTCTTCGCTGAGCCGATCATGACCCGGGGCCACCAACCCGTTCTGCCCGCCGAGGTGCTGGCGCTGCTCGCGCCGCGCGCCGGCGGCCATTACCTCGACGCGACCTTCGGCGGGGGAGGGCATACCCGCCTGCTGCTCGAGTCCGCCCCGGGCGTGACGGTGACCGCCCTCGACCGCGACCCGGCCGCCCAGCTGCGCGCCGAGCCATTGCGCGCGGAGTTTGGCGACCGCTTCACGCTGCTGGACCGCGATTTCGGCCGGCTGGCCGACGTACCTGCCGCGGGTTTCGACGGCATCCTCTTTGACCTCGGCGTCTCCTCCTTCCAGCTCGACGAGGGTGACCGCGGGTTCTCGTTCCGCCAGGATGCCGCGGCTGACATGCGCATGGACCCGCGCAGCGGCGTGCCGGCCTCGCGCTGGCTCGAGACCGCCACCGAGGAGATGCTGGTCCGCGCGATCCGCGACTCCGGCGAGGAGCCGCACTGGCGCCGGGTGGTCCGCGCGCTGCTCGCGGCCCGCGGCACCGGCGCGCTGGCCCGCACGGCCGCCCTCGCGGAGACGATCGCCGCGGCGATCCCCGCCGCCGACCGGCGGACGATGAAGATTCACCCGGCAACACGCGCGTTCCAAGGCATCCGCATCGTCGTCAACGACGAGCTCGGGGCCTTGGAACGCGCGTTGCCGGTTTCCTTTGCCAAGTTGAACACCGCCGGCGTGCTCGCGGTGATCAGCTTCCACTCGCTGGAGGACCGCCTCGTGAAGCAGTGCTTCCGCCGCTGGTGCGGCCAGCCCGAGAGCGCCAACGACGCCACCCCGCAGGACCTGCGCACCGCGGTCGCCGCACCCCTCACCCGCCGCCCGCTCACCGCTGGCGACGACGAGATCGCCGCCAACCCCCGCAGCCGCTCCGCCAAGCTGCGCGCCGTGCGCAAGCTCGCCGGCCCGACCCGCGCATGAAATTCCCCGGCACCCAGGCCTTCGTGAACCACCTCGTGGTCTACACCCTCGTGACGCTCGCCGGCGGCGGCAGCGTGGGCCTCGGCGCGGTCTGGATGCAGCAGCGGATCACCGCGACGGCGGCCGCCAACAAGCTCCTCGAGCGGGACCTGGCCAAGCTGCAGCGCGAGCTCGAGACGCTCAATCTCCGCATCGAGCAGGAGTCGAACCCTTCCGTGCTCGAGCAGCGCAACACCCTCTGGAAGCTCGGCCTCGACCAGTCCCCGCGCGACCAGGTCACGCGCGTGCCGGGCGATGCGCGCCTGCGTCTTGCGCAGAAGCGCGAGGCCCCGGCGGCCCGGTTGGATTTGTCAGCCTACGCGCGCTACAGCCGACCCGAGGACCGGTGACGCCATGTCCAAGGGTTTCGCTTCCAACTCCCGCATCGGCCTCCTGGCGTTCGGCGTGCTGCTGAGTTTCGGGGTGCTGGGCGTGCGCCTGGTCGACCTGCACGTCTTCGCCGGCCCGTCGCGGCTCCGCGCCGCCAGCCGCGCCCGCAGCCTGTCCTTCCCGCTCCCGGCCCAGCGCGGCGTGATCACCGACACGCTGGGCAACAAGCTCGCGATGAACGTGCCCGAGTACCAGTTCGGCGTGGACCCGCAGTCGCTGCGCTCCGCCGACGAGGGCAAGTGGCCCGAGCTCGCGCAATTGCTCCAGGTGCCGCTGGCCGAGATCGAGGAGACCTTCCGCCGCAGGGTCCGCGGACCCGCCCGCACCGCGACTGGCCCGGCCGACGAGTCGCTGACCATCCGGTTGAACCCGGCCGGCTCCGCCGCGGCGGCCGCGGCCGAGCCGGTGGAGGAGGAAAAGCTTCCCGCCCTCGCGGGCCTGCCCCCGGTCGAGCCGGCGGCGCCGGCCGCCGCCGAACCGGCCGAGATCAAGTGGGCGAAGCTCGGCGACCCGGTGCAGGACTTCGTGCGGGACCAGGTCATGGCGCTGGGCATCAAGGGCGTGTATGCGAACGAGACCTATCGCCGGGTCTACCCGCAGAAGCAGCTCGCCGCCCATCTCATCGGGTATGTGAACAAGGGCTCCGTGCCGGTGGCCGGCCTGGAGGCCGCCTACGACTATTATCTCCGCGGCCTGAACGGCTGGCAGGAGGGCGAGCGCGACGGCCGCTCCCGGGAGATGGCCCAGTTCCGGAGCCGCGTCGTCGCGCCCCGCAACGGCTACAGTCTCCGACTCTCACTCGACTCCGTGATCCAGCAGTTCGTGGAGGATGAACTGCAGTCGATCGCGACGCAGTACCAGCCCGCGAGCGCCACCATCATCGTGAGCGACGCCCGCACCGGCTTCCTCCTCGCGCTTGGCAACTACCCGACCTTCAACCTCAACGAGTACAACCTCGTCCCGCTGTCGGAGCAGGCGAGTATGAAGAACATCGCGGTGACCAACCAGCTCGACCCCGGATCGACCTTCAAGATCGTGACGCTCTCCGGCGTGATCAACGAGGGGCTGGTCACCAGCGAGTCGCGCTTCGACACCAGCCGGCACACGGTGCTGATCGACGGCAAGGAGGTGCCCTTCATGGAGGACGATCATCATGCGGACGGCCCGATGTCGGTCGCCCAGATCATCGCCCAGTCGAGCAACAACGGCACCGCGCAACTGGGCCTCCTGCTGAAAAAGGAGGGGCTCTACGCCTATGCCCGGGCGTTCGGCTTCGGCGAGCGCACCAATCTCGGCTTTGGCGGTGAGATCACCGGCCGGCTGAACCGGCCCGAGACCTGGCGGGGCCGGGATTTCACGCGCATCCCCGCCGGCTACAGCGTCTCGGTCACACCGATGCAGATCCACTTTGCGATGGGCACGATCGCCAGTGGCGGCCTGCTGCTTCAGCCACAGGTGGTGCAGGAGATCCTCGATCCGGCGGGCAAGCCGGTCTTCGTCGCCAGCACCGCCTCGAAGCGGCGTGTCCTTTCCCAGTCCACCGCCCGCACCATGGCCCAGCTGCTGATGGGAGTGGCCTCGCCGGAGGGCCCGGCCAAGGCCGCCGCGATCGACGGCTTCCAGGTCGCGGGCAAGACCGGCACCGCGCAAAAGATCATCAACAAGGTGTACTCCACCCAGAACCACATCGGCTCGTTCTCGGGCTTTTTCCCGGCGACCGATCCCCGGGTGGTCGTCACCGTCATCGTCGACGACGCGAAGCTGCCCGGGGGCAAGGTCAACTACGGGGCCGCGGTCGCGGTCCCGTCGTTCCGCCACGTCGCGAACAAGCTGATCTCCTATCTCAACATCCGCCCGCCCGGCGGCGCGCCGCCGATCGGCCAGCGGCTGGCCGCGGTGCAAGGAGGCGGCCGGTGATCGGGATTTTCCCCACGGCCCGCGCTCCCCTGGTCGGCGTCACCTGTGCGGGTGGGCAAAGGCAGCTCACCCGCCGGGCCCCCAGCCGCGCCAAGGTACTCTCCATGTCCCCAAAATTATCCGACTTTTTCCTACCCGAGGAAGTCGCGGCCGTCCGCGGCTCGCTGGAACGGGCGATCTCCGGGATCGCCATCGACAGCCGGCGGGTGATCCCCGGCTCGCTCTTCTTCGCGCTCCCGGGAATGCGGGCCGACGGGGCCTCCTATGTCGACGAGGCGATCAACCGCGGCGCCGTGGCGGTCGTGACCAGCCGGCTGCCGACGACGACCGCCGCCCGGGTGACCTTCATCCAAGTGGCCGATCCCCGCGCCCAGCTCGCGCGCGTCTCCCGCCGCTTCTTCCAGGCTCCGGACCGCGACCTGAACGTGATCGGCGTGACCGGCACCAACGGCAAGACGACCGTCACCCACCTCATCCGCCATTTCATGCAGGGCCCGGACCGCGTGGGCCTGCTCGGGACCATCAGCTACGACCTCGGCGGCCGCAGCGTGCCGTCGTTCAAGACCACGCCGGAGGCGCCGGACATCCACGGGCTGCTCGCGCAGATGCGCACGGCCGGGTGCAAGCAGGCCGTGATGGAGGTGAGCTCGCACGGCATCGACCAGCAGCGCGTGCAGGGCATGGAGTTTGCGGCGGCGGTCTTCACCAATCTCACCCGCGACCATCTCGATTACCACAAGACGATGGAGGCCTACTTCGAGGTGAAGCAGCGTCTCTTCACCGGCGCCACGGGCCCGGCACCGCGGGTGGCAGTGGTCAACCTCGATGATCCCTACGGCCGCACCCTGGGCGCGGCGGTCAAGGACCGGGTCCGCACGGTGACCTACGGCGAGGCGGCCGGCGCGGAGGTGCGCGCCGAGCAGGTGAACCTTGGGTACCGCAACACGACCTTCCGTCTCGTGTGGCCCGGCGGCGCCCTCGCCGTGGATTCGCCGCTGCTGGGCCGCTTCAACGTGAGCAACCTGCTCGCCGCCGCGGCGACCGCGTGGGCGCTCGGCCATGATCCCGCCGCCTTCCTCCCGCGCCTCACGGGCTTCGCCGGCGTGCCGGGACGCATGGAGCGGGTCGAGGCGGGCCAGGCCTTCAACGTGCTCGTGGACTACGCACACACCGACGACGCCCTCCGCAACGCCCTCGGCATGCTGCGCTCGATCACGCCGGGGCGCCTGCTCGTGGTCTTCGGCTGCGGGGGCAACCGCGACCGCACCAAGCGCCCGCTCATGGTGCAGGCCGTGCAGGAGTTCGCCGACTTTGCGTTCGTCACGGCCGACAACCCGCGCAGCGAGCCGCTCGCCCAGATCTTTGCCGACATGCGCGCCGGGGTGAAGGATCCCACCCGGCTGACCTGGGTCGAGGACCGCCGCCGCGCGCTCAGCCTCGCGCTCGACGCCGCCCGCCCGGGCGACGCGCTGCTCGTCGCCGGCAAGGGCCACGAAAGCTACCAGGAGTTTGCCGACACGGTGATCCCGTTCGACGACCGCCAGGTGGTGCGGGAGCTCATCGCCATCAAAACCCTGAAGGGAGGAGCCGCCTGAACGGCCGGCCGCCCTGCCATGCCTTCCCTGTTCGCCAATCTCCTCGCTGATTGGACCGGCGGCCAATGGTTCCGGACGCCGGTCCGGCCCATGATGGGGTTCGTCACCGACACTCGCCTGCTGCGGCCCGGCCAGGTCTTCGTGGCACTGAAGACGCCGAAGCGCGACGGGCATGACTTCCTCGTTTCCGCCCAGCTGGCGGGCGCCGCCGGTTCAATCGTCGGTCATATCGACACCAAGCTGGTGATCCCTCAGCTGATCGTGCGAGAGCCGCTCGAGGCCCTGCAGACGATTGCGCGGAAGATGCGGGAGAATTTCCCCGGGCCCGTGGTCGGCGTGACCGGCAGTGCGGGGAAGACCTCGACCAAGGACCTGCTGGCCGTGTTGCTCGGCGGGCACTACCCGGTACTCTCGACGGAGGGGAACCTCAACAACCACATTGGCGTGCCGCTTACCCTGACGCGGCTCGAGCCGCCCATGCACCAGTTTGCCGTGATCGAGGCCGGGATCAGCGGACCCGGCGAGATGGACGTGCTGGCCGGCATGATTCAGCCGAACCTCGTGGTGATCACCCTCATCGGGGCGGCGCACCTGCAGCGGCTCGGCGGGGTGGAGGGGGTGGCGCGGGAGAAGTCCCGCCTGGCGGCCGCGCTCCGGCCGGACGGGCTGCTCGTGACCCACGAGACGATCGACAATTTCAAGGTGATCCGCGACCTGCCGGTGCGCCGGCTCATCGCGCGGGCCGCGGACCCCGCGGCGGCGGTCGGCGATGCGCGGGACACGGTCCGCTATGCCGTGGACCACGGGGTCGAGACGAGTGCCATCACCCTGGCGTTCCGCCAGACCACGCCCCGCACCTACACCATGCGCCGCGTCTCGGAAGGCATGGCCCAGAACGCCGTGCTGGCGATGGCGGCGGCGCTGGAGATCGGCGTCATCCCCGACGTGCTGCAGATCCGGCTGCGGACCTGGGTGCCGACCACGATGCGCGCCGAGATCCGCCGCGAGGCCGGGCGCCTGCTCTATCTCGACTGCTACAACGCCAACCCCGACTCGATGTGCGACGCGCTGGCGAGCTTCCTCAACCAGGTGCCCGAGGAGCTGCCGCGGCTCTACGTCTTCGGGGGCATGGAGGACCTCGGGGTGCTTTCCGCCCAGTACCACCGGCAGGTCGGCCAGAAGATCCGCCTCCGGCCGCAGGACCACGCCTTCATGATCGGCGAGAACGCCGGGGCGATGTGCGCCGGCGCGATCGAGGTGAACAACGAGCCCGACCTGATCTCGGTCGTCAGCTCGCTCGAGCCGATCGCCGAGCGGATCGCGACGTTCCAGGGCGCGGTGTTCATGAAGGGCAGCCGCCGCTGGGAGCTGGAGAAGGCCCTTGTCCCGATCGGGACGAAATCCGCGCCATGCTGAGCTATCTTGCCGACTACGAGGCCTATTGGGGACCGCTGCGCGTGCTGCGGTACCTGACGCTGCGCACGCTCGCCTCGGCCGGGACCGCGGCGATCATCGGCTTCATCATCGGGCCCTGGCTGATCCGCCACTTGCGGCGGTTGAAATTCGGCCAACACTACGACGACGACCGCACCGGCGACCTCGCCTCCCGCTTCGACAAGAAGAACACCCCCACCATGGGCGGACTCCTCATCTTCGTCTCGGTCTTCGTGAGCTCGGCCCTTTGGGCGGCGCCCAACATCTGGGTCTGCGTCAGCCTCTTTGTCTATGCGGCGCTGACCGGGGTGGGCTTCCGCGACGACTACCTGAAGGTGGTGCGGAAGAACCGCGACGGCATTTCTTCGCGCGAAAAGATGTTCTGGCAGACGGTCGTCACGGTCGTGGCGCTGGGGGCGCTGCTGCTCCATCCGGCCAGCGGGGATAAGATCCGGGAATTCTGGGTGCCCTTCCTCAAGGAGCCGGTCTGGGTCTTTACCGGCGTGTTCGGCCTGCTCGCGCTCTTCGGCTTCGTCTTCCTCTGGTTGGTCGGGTTCTCGAACGCGATCAACCTGACCGACGGCCTCGACGGCCTGGCGATCGGCTGCACCATCACGGTCGCGCTCGTCTACGGCATCATGGCGTACTCGGCCGGCAACGTGAAGATCGCGGACTATCTCCTGATCAGCTATGTCCCGGGCGCCGGCGAGCTCACGGTCATCTGCGGCGCGCTGGTCGGCGCGGGCATGGCGTTCCTGTGGTACAACTCGCACCCGGCGGAACTGTTCATGGGCGACACCGGTTCGCTCGCGCTCGGCGGACTGATCGGCGTGATCGCCTTCATGGTGCAGCAGCCGCTCACGCTCATCATTGTCGGCGGGGTCTTTGTCTGGGAGGCGGTCTCGGTCATCATCCAGGTGGGCTACTTCAAGGCCACGCGGCGCCGCACCGGGGTGGGACAGCGGTTCTTCCTGATGGCGCCGATCCACCACCATTTCCAGAAGCAGGGCTGGCCGGAGACCAAGGTGGTCCTGCGCTTCTGGGTTTTGAGCCTGATGTGCGCCCTCGCGGGGCTCGGCACGCTGAAACTGCGCTGACGATGATGCCGGACCATGCTTCCATTCACCGCCTCTTGGCCACGGCGCCCGTCGCCGTGTTCGGCGCTGGTGTGAGCGGCCGGGGCGTGCTGGAGCTGCTGGACCGGTTGGGCGCCCGGGGGGTGGTTTTCGACGAAAAGGCCCCGGGTAAAGACGGTGTTAATAACTTTACCCCGGATCAGGCCCGTTTGCACCCCCTCGTGGTGTATTCCCCGGGCTTCCCGCCCGGGCATCCTTGGCTGGTTCGCGCCCGGGAGGCCGGAGCGGTGTGCCTCGGGGAGCTCGATTTCGCCGCCCTCTTCTGGCGCGGGCGGATCATCGCGATCACGGGCACGAACGGGAAGACGACACTCACGGAATTCCTGACGCATGCCCTGCGGTCGGTCGGGCGCGACGCGCACGCCACCGGCAACGTCGGCGATCCCTTTTCCCGCCTCGCGGCCGCCGGCCTCGCGGACCCGGCGGGCATGTCCGGCGCGGTCGCCGTGTGCGAGGTCAGCTCGTTCCAGGCCGAGACGCTGCAGCACCTCCGGCCAGACGCCCTGCTCTGGACAAATTTTGCGGAGGACCACCTCGAAAGGCATCCGGGCATGGCCGCCTATTTCGCCGCCAAGTGGAAGCTGGTGACGCTGACCGCGCCCAGCTCGGTTTTGGTGGGTACCTCCGTCGCGCGCTTCGCCGCCGGCTCCGCGCCCGGGACGCTGCCGGACGAATCCATCGTTTTTTCAGAGGTAAAAACGCCTGATCCGCGCCTGGTGGGCACCGTTTTCGCCACGCAGCCGCAGCGGGAGAATTTTCTCCTCGCCGCCGCGTGGTGGCGCCGCACGGGCTTGTCCGACGACGCCCTGGTCGCCGCGGCGAAGAGCTTCCGCCTCGGGAGGCACCGTCTCGCCCGCGTGGCCGAGATCGACGGGGTCACGTGGTGGAACGACTCCAAGGCCACCAACTTTCACGCCGTCGAGGCCGCCGTGGCGGGCTTTGCCGCCCCGGTCCTGCTCATCGTCGGCGGGAAGTCCAAGGGCGGCGACCTCGCGGGCTTCGTCCGGCGCCTCGCCCCGGGCGTCCGCCGGTTGTTTTTGATCGGGGAAACGGGCCCGCTGCTCGCGGCGGCCTGCACCGCGGCGGGGATCGACCATGTGGCCTGCCCGGGGCTCGCCGGGGCGGTGCACGAGGCCACGGTCTCGGCCCGGCCGGGGGAGCACGTCCTGCTCAGCCCGGGATTTGCCAGCTTCGACCAATTCCGCAATTACGAGGACCGCGGAAATCAATTTGAATCCCTTGTGAATAACTTGGGAGTAAGCTCCACTTTACGTTAATATCGGCTTAAGCCGCCAACCCGCCCGCCCATGAAAATCATTAAAATCTTCGGTGCCGTCCTCGCGCTCCACGGCCTCGCGTTCGTATTGATCTTCGCCAACCCCGGTTGCAGTTCCACCAAGAAGACCCCGCTGTCGGCCGACACCCCGGCCGTTGTCCCCGCGGTCGAAGCGGCGCCGATGATCAATCTCACGGCCATGCCCGCCGCGATCAACCTCTCCCCCAATCCGGCGGCCGTCCCCGCGGGCTTCGACCCCGATGCCCCGGCCATCTCCGGGATGGAGCGCTACACCCCGAAGCGGCCGTCGGCCGAGCCAGCCGCCGCGGCGCCAGCCAAGGAGGACGTTCCCGCCAAGACCTACACCGTGGCCGGCGGCGACAGCCTCTGGACCATTGCCAAGCGGAACGACATCTCGGTTTCCGAACTGAGTCGCGCCAACAACCTGTCGACGAGTGCCGTCATTCGTCCCGGCCAGAAGCTCGTTATCCCGTCCAAGAACGTCCCGACCGCGAAGAGCGGGGGGACGACCGGTGCGGCCGCCGCCGAGAACACCTATCGCGTAAAGGCCAACGAAACCCTTGCCGGCATTGCCCGGCGCGCGGGAGTGTCCGCGGCCACGCTTCGCGACCTCAACGCCCTGAAGACCGACGCCCTCCGGGTCGGCCAGGACCTGAAGCTCCCGCCCGGCGTGACCGTGGCCGCGGAGACCCCGGCCGCAAAGCCGGCCGAGAACGCCTTCACCCATGAGGTGCAGCCGGGCGAGTCGCTCGAAACGATCGCGCGGAAGTACGGCATCCGAACCGGCGAGCTCGGCGCGGCGAACAACATCTCCAATCCCGCTCTCATCCGCGCCGGCGCCAAGCTGGTGATCCCCGGCAAGTCCGCCGCACCCGAGCCGGTGACGCCCAAGGCCCCGGCGGTGATTCAGATCCCGGGCGCAGGCCAGGACCTCAACGCCGGCCTGAAGGCGGCCCCCGCGCAGGCCCCCGCCATTCGCATCGACACGCCCATCATCCCGGTCAAATAGCCGACCCCGGCCATGGAATTCCGCCCGTCGTCCGCCCCGGCCCGCTCCGCCGCCATCTCGCCGGTCACCGTCATCGTCGTCTGCGCCATCACCCTGAGCCTGCTCGGCCTCACGGTGCTGTTCAGCGCCAGCGCACCCAGCAGCTCGGGGCCGTTCTTCTACCTGAAGAAGCAGCTTGTCGGATTCGTGCTGGCGATCACCGCGTGCGCGGTCGTGAGCCGGATGAACCTCGACTACCTGCGGCGCTACGCGTGGCACATCGGGATCGGTTTCGCCGTCCTGCTCCTGCTCGTGCTGATCCCGCCCTTCGGCAAGCAAGTCAACGGCGCCCGCCGCTGGCTCAACCTGGGCGTGACCACCCTGCAGGTGTCCGAGCTCGCCAAGTTCGGCCTGGTCTTCTGCCTCGCGCACTACCTCGCGCTCAACCAGACGCGCATCGCCGACCTCAAGCGCGGTTTCCTCTACCCGCTGGCGATGATCGGCGTCTTCACCGCCCTGATCCTGAAGGAGCCGGACTACGGCACGGCTGCGCTCACGCTCGCAGTCGGGCTACTGCTGCTGTTCCTGGCGGGCGCCCGTTGGCGCTACATCCTCCCGACGCTCGCGCTGGCCGTGGCCGGGTTCGCGGTCCTCGTGGCCAACAATCCGAACCGGCTTCGCCGCTTGCTGGCCTACCTCGATCTCGAGGGTAACAAGACCAACGGGACCTATCAGCTCTATCAGTCCCTGGTCGCCTTCGCCGTCGGCGGTGGCGGGGGCGTCGGCATCGGCCAGGGCCGGCAGCAGATCAACTTCCTGCCCGAGGCCCACACCGACTTCATCTTCCCGGTCCTCGGGGAGGAACTCGGCCTCGGCTTCACCCTCGCGGTGGTGGCGCTGTTCACGACGATCTTCATCGCCGGCATGATCCACCTGCGCCGCGCCCCGAGCCTCTTCCAGTTCCTGCTCACCTCGGGCGCGCTGTTGCTGATCTGCCTGCAGGCGATCATCAACATCGGCGTCGTGACCGGCCTCCTGCCGACGAAGGGCATGTCTTTGCCTTTCATCAGCGCGGGCGTCTCCAACCTGCTCCTCATGGGCATCCTGCTCGGCGTGCTGATCAACTCCGACCGCACCTGGGGCCGGGTGACCCTGCCCAGCCGCGGCCTGAAGCTCGGCACCGTGGCCGTCTGAACAGCTCCGCCTGATGAGCCGGTTTCTGATTTCCTGCGGCGGCACCGGCGGGCACCTCGCCCCGGGGATCGCCCTTGCGGAGGGCCTGCAGGCCCGCGGGCACGAGACCCGGCTGCTCATCAGCGACAAGAAGGTGGATGCCCGGATGGTCGAGAAATACGGAGCGTTCACCTTCCTGTGTGTCCCCGGATCCCCGTTCGGCTGGAGTCCGCTGACCCTGCTGCGGTGCGCCATGACGCAGCCCCTCGGCCTGGGCTTCTGCCTGCGGCTGGCCCGGTCGTGGCGGCCCGACGCGATCGTCGGCTTCGGCGGCTTTACCTCGGCCCCGGCCGTGCTGGCCGGGCGGACGCTCGGGATCCCGGTGGCGCTCCATGAGGCCAACCGGGTGCCCGGCCGCGCGATCCGCCAGCTCGGCCGGTTTGCGCGCCGGATCTATCTTCCGCCCGGGGTCCGGCTCGACTCGGTTCCGGCCGCGGCCATCCGGCACGTGGGCCTTCCGGTCCGTCGCGAGGTGGCGCGCCGTGACCCGGCGAGCGCGCGGAGTGCGCTCGGGCTCGATCCCAGCCGGCCGGTGCTGGCCATCCTCGGCGGCAGCCAGGGAGCGGTGGCCCTGAATAATTGGGTGCGCAGCCGGCTTAACTCCTTCGCGGCGGCGGGCATCCAGGTCTATTGCGTGACGGGCCTCGGCAAGGGCTGGGATGGTGCGTCGGTGGTCAAGGCGGAAGGAGCCGGGGCGCGGATGATTTTCGTGCCGTTCTCCGACCGCATCCCCGACGTGATTTCGGCGGCGGACCTCGTGGTCTCGCGCGCCGGTGCCGGCACCCTGGCCGAGCTGGTGCGTTGCGGCACGCCGGCGGTGCTCGTGCCGTTCCCGCAGGCGGCTGACAATCATCAGGCGGCCAATGCCGGGTACTTTGCGCAGGAAGGCGGGGGCTTGGTGGTGCCGCAGACCGCGCTGGATGGCCTGGAGGCCACGGTGCTCCGCGTGATGCGCGACGAAAACCTGCGCGACGAATTCCGCGCGAACCTGCGCCGGATGGATCTGGCGGACAACCTCGGCACGCTCCTCCGGGACCTGGAGGACGTCACCGTGCGCGGGGGCGACAACGGCGCGTTGGCCGTGGCCTGAGAAGGGACCCGCGATGCAAAATCCCACCCGGTTGTTTTCCCGCCCGGTCCGCACGATCCATTGTCTGGGTGTCGGCGGCATGGGTCTGGGCCCGCTGGCGATCTATCTCGCCGGGGCCGGGTTCGAGGTCAGCGGGGAGGACGAGGCCCTGACGAGTGCGATGCGGGTGCAGTTGGTCCGTGCCGGGGTCGCGGTCAGGCCGCTGCCCGAGGCCTGCGACCTGGTGGTCCACACCTCGGCGGCGGGCCCGGCGCATTCCGTGCTGGCGGCCGCGGCGCGGCGGTCGATTCCCTCTGTGCGGCGCGGCGCCCTGCTGGCCGAGGTCACCCGCGGGCGGAAGCTCGTCGCGGTGTGCGGCTCGCATGGCAAGACCACGACGACGGCGATGCTCGTGACGGTGCTCCGCGCGGCGGGCTGCCCGGCGGGATATGTGCTCGGGGGACTCTTCGGCGATGACTCGACCCCGGCGGCCTACGGTGAGGGCGACTGGGTCGTGGCCGAGGTGGACGAGAGCGACGGCACCATCGAGGCGTTTTCACCGGAGATCACGGTGGCGGTGAACCTCGACTGGGACCATCCCGACCATTACCGCGATCCGGCGGCGATCGAGGCGACCTTTGCGGCGCTCTTTGCCCGCACGAAAGGGCCGGTGCTGGTGAGCGACGCCTGCGCGCGTTCGGCCCGCGTGGCGCCGCAAGCGCGAACTTTTGGGCGGAAAGGCGAGTTCCGCGCCGAACCTGCTGGCGGGGAGGGCGGTTTGCAGACCCTGCGCCTCGGCGGGGAGTTTCCCGCGATTGAAGCGGTGGTGCGGGCCGCGGGTGCCTTCAACGCCGCGAATGCCACGGCGGCGCTGGCGGCGGCGCAGTTGATGGGTGTCGCCGTCACGCCCCGGATGCTCGCCCAGTTTCCCGGCGTGCAGCGCCGGCAGACAATACTTGGATCGGGCCACGGTCTGACGGTGCTGGAGGATTACGCCCACCACCCGGCGGAAATCAGGGCGTTGCTGGAGAGCCTGCGGAGCCGGCCGGACGCGAAACGGCTGATCGTGATTTTTCAACCGCATCGCTTCAGCCGCACCGCGGGCTTCAAGGCCGGTTTTGCCGCGGCGCTGGCGCTGGCCGACCGGGTGCATCTGCTGGAGGTCTACGGGGCGGGCGAGGCCCCGATCGCCGGCGGCACGACGGCCGACCTGCGCGCGGAGCTGGCGGCGCAGATCCCGTCGCTGCCAGTGAGTCACCCGACGGGCGGAGACGAGGAGTTCTTCGCGGCGCTGGATCGCGAGGTGCAGCCGGGCGACCTGGTGGCTTTTGTCGGCGCGGGCGACATCGACCGGAAGGCCCGTAGCTGGCTGGCCCGCCGCGCTGCCGGTCCGGCCGCCCGTGGCTGGGAAGAACTGACCGCAGAGCTGGCGCCCCTGCTCTCATCCGCCTCGAAGCTTCGCCGCGAGGAGCCGCTGGCACCCAAAACCACGATGCGGGTTGGCGGCGCGGCCCGCGTCTATGTGGAGCCGGCCTCGGCCGACGATCTCCGGACGGTCTGGGTGCAGGCCCGCCGGCGCGGCGTGCCGGTCTTCCTGCTCGGCCGGGGCTCCAACCTGATCGTGCCCGACGCGGGCGTGGACGGGGTCGTGATGTCGCTGGCGCATCCGGTGTGGTCCGCCTTCGAGGCGCGACCCGATGGCCGCATCTGGGCCGGTGCCGGCCTGCGCCTGAAGAATCTCTGCGGCCTCGCGACCACCGCCGGTTATTCCGGCTTTGAGTTCCTGGAGGGCATCCCTGGCTCGGTGGGCGGGGCGCTGCGCATGAATGCCGGCGCCATGGGCGGCTGGATGTTCGACGTGGTGGAGGAGCTGCAGCTGATGCTTGCGTCGGGCGAGATCCGGACGCTGCGCCGCGACGAGGTGCACGTGGACTACCGGCACTGCGCCGAGCTGCACGACGCCGTCGCCCTGGGCGCACTGCTGCGCCCGGCCGCGCCCGCCGAGTCAGCGGCGATCAACCGCCAGATCGACACCTACCGGCGCAAGCGGCAGGAGTCCCAGCCGCGCGAACCCAGCGCGGGATGCATCTTCAAGAATCCGCCCGGCAACTCCGCGGGCCGCCTGATCGACCAAGCCGGCCTGAAGGGCGCGAGGATGGGGGAGGCCGAGGTGTCCCCGGTCCACGCCAACTTCATCGTCAACTGCGGCCACGCCACCGCCGGCGACGTCCTCGCGCTGGTCCGGCATGTCCGCGCCGAGGTTAAAACCAAGACCGGCGTGGAACTGGAGCCCGAAGTGCTGCTCTTCGGGCGCGACTGGAAGGAAGTTTTATGAGCACACCCATGATCGCGGTCTTTGCCGGCGGCACCTCTTCCGAACGCGAGGTTTCCCTCGGCTCCGGACGGGCCGCGGCCCAGGCTCTGGCTCGCTCGTTTCCCACGCACCTGTTCCAGATCGACGCCGAGGCGCTGCCGGCCGGGCTCGACCCGGGGCGGCACGTGGTCTTCTCGACCCTGCACGGGACTTTCGGGGAGGACGGCGGCATGCAGCGGCTGCTCGACGCCGCGGGGGTGACGTATGCCGGCTGTGACGCGGCCGGGAGCGCGCTCACCATGGACAAGACCCGGACCAAGCTGGCCTGCGCGGCCCGGGGGGTGCTAGGTGCCAAGTCCCGGACCTTTGCCGTCGCCGACCGCCCGGCTGCCGCCGAGCTGCTCGCCGCGCTGGGGTCGGAGATCGTGCTCAAGCCCAATGACCAGGGCAGCAGTGTGGGGCTCCGCCTGATTTCCGGCACCGCCGAGCTGGCCTCGGCCCTGGCCGGGTTGACTGCTGGCAACTGGCTGGCCGAGGAACGCATTGTCGGCCGCGAGCTCTCGGTCGGCGTCCTCAACGGGAAGGCCCTGGGCGTGGTCGAGATCCGGCCGAAGTCGGGGGTCTACGACTTCACGAGCAAGTATACGAAGGGCCTCACCGAGTATTTCGCCCCGGCGCCGCTCGACGAGGCGGTCGCCGCGCGCGTGCGGACCGCCGCCGAGACGGCGTTTGCGGCGTGCGGCTGCCGCGATTACGCGCGCGTGGATTTCATTTTGCGCGGCGCGGAGCTTTATTTGCTGGAACTCAACACCCTGCCCGGCATGAAAGAGACCAGTCTGCTGCCGATGAGTGCGCTCTGTGCGGGACTGGATTTCACGGCTTTGGTCAGGGAACTGGTGGCTCCTGCATTGCGGCGTTTTCAGGCGGTGACAGCGGCTTCCCCATGAACGAACTCCCCGACTTCCAACCGGCTTCCCGCTCCTGGCGCGACATCGCCCAGCAGGTGCGGCCGCGGGCGATGTCGCGGGAGGGCCGCCGCCGTTACGTGGTGGCGGGACTCAAGACCGCCGCGGCGATCAGTGTTCTGACCGTGCTCGTGGGCGGTGGCGTCTGGCTGGCCCGGACTTGGACCTCCGATCGCGGGTGGTTTTCGAACGTCTCCGGGCAGTCCCCGGTGAAGAGGCTCGTGCTGCAGACCAACGGCCGGCTGAACGAGCAGTGGGTCCGGAACACGCTGGCGTTGCCGGCCAGGGCCACGCTCATGGAACTAGACCTGGCCGCCCTGCGGGCCCGCCTGGAGCAGCCCAGCCAGGTGGAAAAAGCGACGGTGTCCAAGATTCTCCCGGATGCGGTCAAGATCGAGCTGTGGGAGCGGGCGCCGGTGGTCCGGCTGCGCGCGCCGGACGGGAACATTTTCCTGGTGGCCCGGGATGGAATCAGTTTTGCGGGCCTGGGGTTCAGTCCGGAGGCCCTGGAGGCGATCCCGCTCCTCACGGGGTTTGAACTCGATGCTGCGGGCGCCCTGCCAAAACGGGTGCCCGGCATGGACACCGTGGCCGACCTGCTCGCCCGGGCCGCGGATATGGCGCCGCATTTGCTCGAACGCTGGACGGTGGTCGACATCAGCCAGCTGGAATTCGACGGTCTGGTCGAGGTGCAGTCGACGGACATTCCCCGGATCATCTTCAGCAAGGAATACGGCTTCTCGGACCAGTTGGCCTGGCTCGATTGGACGCGGGACAAGGCGTCGGGACCGCTCAAGATGGTGAATGTGGGACTGGGCCCGCGCGTGATCGCCGAGCCCGCCGCGGTGGAACCCGCGTCCAAATCCGGCGCGCGTTCTGCTGGTGCTGCGACGGTCCCGGCCCCGCGCGCGGCCGCCGTCTCGACCGCGGCCCGCCCGCCGATTTTCCGGATCAATTTCGACAACTGATCGCTTCGCTCCCTCTTTGTGAAATCCGCCTCCCGTTTCATTGGTGCCATCGAGATCGGCTCCGCCAAAGCCACCGTCCTGATCGGCGAAAACGCCGGCACCGCCCTCAACCTCATCGGCTTCGGTGAATGCCAGTCGCGCGGGGTGATCAAGGGCTCGGTGGTAGACTACAAGGCCGCCAGCGAGGCCGTCCACGCCGCCATCGAGCAGGCCGAGCGCAGCGCCAACGAGCGGATCGACCTGGTCTTTCTCGCGCAGACGGGCGCGCACCTGGAGGGCTTCTACAACGAGGCGTTCGTCAACGTGAAGGCGGCCGACAACATGGTGGGCGCGCAGGACATCGAGACCGTCTGCCGTCTCGCCACCGACAAGCAGCTGCCCCCCGGCCGGATGGTGGTGCGCCACCTACGCCGGCCTTTCCGCCTCGATGGCCGCAACGTCCCGGGTAGCCCCGAGAACCTCGTCGGCCAGCGCCTCGAGGCCGGCTATTGGACCGTCCACGGGCAGGAGAGCAAACTGGCCGACAGCCTGCATGTGATCCGCGGGTTCAACCTCGAGGTCCGCGAACTCATCCTCTCCAGCCTCGCCTCCGGCCACATGGTCACCACTGCCGAGGAACGCCAGAACGGCGTGCTCGCGCTCGACCTGGGTGCCGGGACCACGGATTTCGTGCTCTATCGTGATGGACTCCCTTTCCTGACCGGCGTGCTGCCGGTCGGCGGCGCGCATCTCACCAGCGACCTCGCCTTGGGGCTGCGCCTGACCGAGGGCCAGGCCGAGAAGATGAAGCTCCGCCACGGCCGTGCCCTGGTGCAAAGCCGCTCGAAGAGCGACAAGGTCTGGCTCGACGGCAACTACACCATCGGCGACCGCCAGTTTCCCCAGATGACCATCGAGCAGATCACGGCCGCCCGCACCTGGGAGACCTTCGAGGTGGTCCGCAAGAAGCTCGGCACCGCCTTCACGCCCGACACCTGTTCCGGGGGCGTCGTGCTCACCGGCGGCGGGGCCAAGCTCCCCGGCATCGCCGAGGCCGCCGCGCGCGTGTTCGGCATCCCGGCCCACCTCGGCGAGACGCCGACCTGGGTGCACGACAACCTGCGCGATCCATCCTACAGCACTGTCCTCGGGCTGCTCTACCACGGCATGGCCGCCCACGCCGAGAGCGTCGCCCCCCAGCGCCGCGGGTTCGGCTTCTTCCGCAAGCTCTTCGCCACGACATGAACGGCAACGAACTTCCCCTCGAGCAGCATCTGCTCACGGACCGCAGCATCGCGATCAAGCTGGTGGGCGTCGGCGGCGCCGGTTCCAACGCGGTTGACCGGCTGAAGATGGAGAACCTCGAGCGCCTGCAGCTCGCGGTCATCAACACTGACCACCAAGCGCTTTCCTCCTCGCCCGTGCAGGACAAGGTCCTGATCGGGGCCGGCCTCACCCGCGGGCTCGGAGCCGGCGGCGACCCCGAGGTCGGCCGCGAGGCCGCCGAGGCCGACCGCGCGAAGATCACGGCGATCGTGAAGGACTGCGACCTGGTCTTCCTCCTCGCCGGCATGGGCGGCGGCACCGGCAGCGGCGCGGCCCCGGTCGTGGCGGAACTCGCCGCCGAGCAGGGCGCGCTCGTCATCGCCTTTGTCACGATGCCTTTCAGCTTTGAGGGCGGCCGCCGTCTCAAGCAGGCGGAGGAAAGCCTCCTCGCCCTCCGGCGCTGCTGCGACGCGGTGATCCCGCTGCCCAACGACGTGCTGCTGCAGGAGTCGGCCGAGCAGGAGACCGTGCTCGATTCGTTCGCCCGGGCGGACGACTGGATGGCCCGCGGTGTGAAATCGATCTGGGCGATGCTCTTTCGCACCGGTCTGATCAACCTCGACTTTGCGACCCTCCGTCAGGCCTTCGCCACCCGCGGCGGCAAGACGCTCTTCGGCCTCGGTGCCGGCACGGGTCCCGACCCGATGGGCAGCGCGATTGAGAGTCTCAAACTCTGCCCGCTGCTCGCCACCCCCGAGTTCTCCCGCAAGGCCGACCGCCTGCTGGTGAACATCATTGGCGGGCCCGACCTCACGCTCCCGATGGTGAACGGCATCATGACCTCCGTGACCGAGCAGTTCGGCCGCGAGTCGCATGTCTTCATGGGCGCCGTGATCGACGAGGAGATGGCGGGCCGCATTGAGGTCTGCGTCCTCGGTACGAGCGACATGGGCGGCCGCGGCACCATCCGGCGCCCCGTGACCAACACCCGGCGCTCCGGGGTGGTGACCCGCGACCCGCTGACGCCGCTGCCCGAGCCCGCCGGCCGGGATGAGTCTGCTCCCGCGGCCCACGCGGCGACCAACGCCCCGGTCCCCAAATCGAAGTCGCACGCCGAGATGGTCGATGCGGCCAAGGCCAACCAGGACGAATTCACCTTCGGCGAAATCGAGAGCCGCGGCCTGTTCGACAAGACCGACCGCAACCTCTTCGAGGGCCATGACCTCGATGTGCCCACCTACCTGCGCAAGGGCATCAAGATCGCGCTGTAGGTTAAAAGGTAGGGGCCGCCGTCCCCGGCGGCCCGGATCGGCGGGACCCGGCCCGCCGGGACGTCGGGCCCGATCTGGTCTATTTCACCTCGTGCGCGAAGGCCCCGTTCGCGAGGAACTGCAGCACCTGCCGGATCGCCGCGGGGTTCTTCATGAGGTACGGGTGATTCGCGGGGACCACGATGTGATCGGCCATCCCAGCCACCTTGGTATGCTCGATGGAGACTTTGCCGTCGTCGCTCCCGGGAATCATGAGGCTGTTGATCCCATTGATCGAGCGACTGCCGGCGATCACGCCGACCGGGAAATTGACCGGACCGAGCTGGTTGGGGGCCGCGGTTGCACCCGTGCCCAGCTCACCCCCGGCCGGGCCGTTGATCTTCCGGAACAGCCACCACGACCCGATCCGGTCCACCACCTCGCTGCCCTGGTTGGGCGGTCCCAGCATTACCACCCGGCCGAGCTCAGGCACGCGGTGTTTGGCCAGATAGGAGCGGACCAGGATGCCCCCCAGCGAGTGAGTGACGAAGTGAATCCGGACGGCGCCGGCCTTCCTGGCTACGGCGAGGGCGTGGCCGACGATTTTATCGGCCAGCACATCCACGGTGGCGGTGCGGGATGGGTAGTCGACATTGTGTACGACGTAGCCGGCGTCACGGAGGGTGTTTTCCAGCGTCCCCATCGAGGCATTGGTCCGAGCCAAGCCATGCAGGAGAATCGCATGGTCCGGCGTCGCGGCGGGCGCGGCAGGCGCCCAGATACAAACGGCAGTCAGCACGAGGCTGCTCAGCAAGAGGGTGGTGAGACGGGAAGCGGGTGGAGGAGGAAGGTCAGTCATAGTGAAGAGCCGACCTCATGCGTCTTCCGGCTCAAAAAAAGCTCTTCCGCGAAAGATTAGGTGAAAGATTCGGCGGAAATCTGCGTTTTACCGGGTATATGACCTCATCCGATGAATCGTTGCCGAAAATCCATGTGATCCGCGGGCTGCGCGTGGTCCTTGATGCCGATCTGGCTGCAATGTTTGAAGTGCCCACCAAACGGCTGAATGAAGCGGTGCGCAGAAATGCCGAAAAGTTCCCACCTGAGTTTTCGTTTAGTGTTACTCCAAAAGAGGTTGCAAACTTGAGGTCGCAAATTGCGACCTCAAGTTTGCACGGTGGGCTCAGGTAACCGCGCGAGGACTTCGTCCTCCCGCGGTTAGCATCCCCACGGGCGGCGCCATTGGGGCAGGCCGACCAGTTCCTGAGTAGAAGTGCGTGTCCCGCGCGCCCTGGTTCGAGTCATCCTTGGACGTTGGGCGCTCGGCGCGCACCCATCAGTCCGTCCGTCCCCATCCATGGCGTCCCGGAATAGGTGCCGGGGTGGCTGACAATTTATTAGCCATTTCCCTTTTCCGCGGTACGGTAGGGGATCGCATGAATCCAACCGCGAGCCCGGAGACAATCGTCGGGGACCAAGTGTCCCCCGCGGCCAAACTCGGCCCGGGCGCGTCCGGCGGCCTGGAGTCGGTCATGATGTCGCTCCGCCCCCACTTGGCCGAGCTCGACCGCTTCCTGCGCGGGCAGATCGAGGCCTTCGAGCCGGAGATCCAGGAGATGGCCGACAATTGCATCGATACCGGGGGGAAACGCATCCGCCCGGCCTTGGTTTTCCTGAGCGGCGGCCGGGTCCCCGGCCCGGTCCAGCCGGAGCTGGTGCGCGTCGCGGCCGTGGTGGAACTCGTCCACCTCGCCACGCTGGTGCACGATGACATCATGGACGAGGCCGAGGTTCGCCGGGGACGGCGGACGGCCGCCCGTTCCTACGGCCCGGTGGCGGCCGTGCTGCTGGGCGACGCCCTGTTCGCGCATGCGCTGCACCTGGCGGCGCAGTTCCCGACCACCGAAGTCTGCCTGGCCGTTTCCGCCTCCACCCGCCGCGTCTGCGCCGGTGAGGTCGTGCAGACCTTGCGCCGCGGCTCGACGGATTTCACGGTGGCCGATTATCAGCGGGTGATCGAGCTCAAGACCGCGGAACTCTTCCGGGCCTCGTGCCGGCTGGGCGCGGCGCTGGCCGGTCAGCCCCCGGCGTATGTCGAGGCGGCAGGCCGCTTTGGCCGGCATCTCGGTGTGGCCTACCAGATCTACGACGACCTGGCCGATTTCTTCGGCGAGGAGAAGCGGATCGGCAAGACCCTCGGCACCGACCTGGCCAGCGGCAAGCTGACCCTCCCGTTGCTGCTGCTCCTGGAAAAACTCAGCCCAGCCGAGCGCAATGAGCTGCTGCAGGAAATCCAAGGCAACCGGCCCCCGCAGCTGCCCCTCCACCTGCAGCAGATGCGCGAGCACGGGATCTTTGCGGCGGTGGCGGAAGCCATCCAGGTGGAGATCGAGGCGGCCCGCGCGGCCGTGGCGCCCTGGACCCGCTCCATCCCGGTCCCGGGCCTCCTGGCCCTGTGCGATGCCATCGCCGACCAGGTGGATGAGCTCCGGCCCGTGGCGTGAGAGGTCGGGGATAGGTCTGGCCCGTCGGGCCGGCCGCGATGGCTTCCGTCGTCCGGCGTGATTTCACGCCAAGACGCGACGAGCGCTAAGGTCGATCGCCGGATTGGTTTCACACAGAGACACAGAGAGCACAGAGCCCGAGCCATTGTGTTGGGGCTTGGGCTCCAATCCTTCCGGTCTCAGTGCGCTCTGTGTCTCTGTGTGCCAATAATTCCGGGATTCGGATTCACAAAAGTCTCTCCTCCGAGCTTGGCGTTCTTGGTGTCTTGGCGTGCCAAAATCCTGCGATCGGTCCTCCGGGCTGAATTTCCATTTGCATGCGACCCCGCGACCGACATCGTCGCGCCATGACCCCGACGAAGGCCCTTGAGAAGCCCCTGGTGACATCACCGGACCGGGCGCAAGAGGCGGATGCCGACTCGGTGATTGTCCGGCGGGTCCAGGGCGGGGATGTGGCGGCCTTTGACGTGTTGATCCTGAAGTACCGCCAGCGGCTCTACTCGGTCATTTACAACCTGACTTCGAACCGGGAGGACGCCTCCGACCTGGTGCAGGACAGCTTTATCAAGGCTTTCCAGTCGATCAACCGCTTCGGCGGACAGTCCTCGTTCTTCACCTGGCTCTACCGCATCGCGATCAATTCGGCCTTATCCCACTTGCGGAAAAACCGGTTGCGCACGTTCTTCAGTCTGGAGCAGATCGACGAGAACGACCGCCCCTCCGCCGAGGTGATCGCGGCCCTGACCGATGATTCCAATGGCGCGGAGCGGGGCACGATGGTGCGGGAACTTCAGGAAAAATTGAACGAGGCGATGCTAAAGCTGTCTATCAGCCATCGCACTGTGGTTACCTTATTTGAAATCGACGGCTTGAGCCATCAAGAGATCGCCGAAGTCATGTCGTGCTCCGTCGGAACCGTGCGCTCCCGGCTGCATTACGCGAAGCAGCAGCTCCAGTCGGAGCTTCAACCCTACCTGCGCCGATGACCCCCCGGAACCCTTCAGACCAGCCGACCCTTGAGGATTTGATCCGCCTCAAGCGTGCGGAGCGTCCGCCGGCCGATTTTTGGAAACGCTTTGAGGAGGAACTGCGCGCCAAGCAGCTCGCCGCCATCGTGGAGCCGCGCCCTTGGTGGCAGTCGCTGACGGTCCTGTTGTCCGGCCGCCGCGCAATGATCGCCGGATTCGGCGCCGCGGCCGCCGTGGCCGCCGTGGGCTACTTGCGGCTTCCTTCGAACCAGGCCTTGGTCTTTGCCCAGGCTGTTGTGCGGGAGGTTTCCGCCTCCGCGCAGGGTGTGGCATCCACCCCGTCCACCGTCACCGAGAAACCCGCGGCGCAACCTGTGGCCGTGGTCGGGGCGGTCGCCGCCCCGGCGGCGACGCCGTCCAGCCAGGTGGCAGCCACGGACCATTCCGCCCGGTCCGAGGATCTGCCCCGCGCGGCCGCGGTGGCGTCCAGCGTTGTCAGCCCCGTGCTGGTCACGTTTTCCGAGATCCAGGTCCCGCCGCCCCGGTCCGCGCTGGCCACGACCGTGCCGGCCACGACCCGGTCCTTTGCTTCCAGCCTTCGGACCGAGCTCGGCTCGTCCGAGCCTCTGGCCTCCATTTCCGCGCCGCAGGAACAGCGCGGGGCCCGTTTTGCGATTTTCGCCGAGGTGGCCATGCTGCCCGCGTCGGCGATTTCCTCGTCGGCCCGCTCGCAGCTGACCCCGCGCGATTCCGATCTGCGGGATCGTGACATCGGCCGTCTCTCGGCCAAGGCCAACGCCCTGCGCCTGGATTTCTGAGGTGACGGGCCTCCGGGCCGTGACCAACCGCGGCAAGACCGCGGATGACTTAAAGGGCTTCTCGAATGGCAGGAGCCTGCTGGTCCGTTCGACTTGCTCAGGGCCCCGAGCCCGGTCGAGGGGGCAGGCGATCCGGATCGGGCACGATCGAGCGAAACGTCGTCTGCCAGCACGCTCCTAAAACGACAGTCCTCCGCATGGGCCCCAGGTAAAATGACGAAGCCATTTTACGCGCAGTGGTGGGCAAAAGCTGCGGAGCAGGAGACCCCGGCTTCGGGTACGGTGTGGCCGATGATTCAATTGGCCTGCGAAGGCAGTTTGATCGCAGGCCTTAGCAAGGGTGCAGGCCCATGCGGCTTTAGGACGGCCGCATGGGCCATTCTTTCGAAAATCCGGGCCGATCAGGCCCGGATTTTCGCAGGTATGCAGGCCGCGCAGCCGTTGGCGTAGAAGTCGTTGCCCTTGTCGTCCACGAGGATGAACGCGGGGAAGTCCTGCACTTCGATCTTCCAGATGGCCTCCATCCCCAACTCGGGATACTCCAGTACCTCGACCTTGCGGATGTTCTCCTTGGCCAGGATGGCGGCTGGGCCGCCGATGCTCCCGAGGTAGAAACCGCCATGCTTGTGGCAGGCCGCGGTCACCTGCGGGCTGCGGTTGCCCTTGGCGAGCATGACCATCGAGCCGCCCTTGGACTGGAAGAGGTCGACGTAGCTGTCCATCCGGCCGGCGGTGGTGGGACCAAACGAGCCCGAGGCATAACCCTGCGGGGTCTTGGCCGGTCCGGCGTAGTAGACGGGGTGGTCCTTGATGTAGGCGGGCAGGTCCTGGCCGGCATCGAGGCGCTCCTTGAGCTTGGCGTGCGCACTGTCACGGGCGACGACCATCGGGCCGGAGAGCGACACGCGCGTGGTGACCGGGTACTTGCTCAGCTCGGCGCGGATCTCGGCCATCGGGCGGTTGAGGTCGATGCGCACGATCGAGTCATCCTTCCAGAGCCGCTCCGATGCGGGGATGAAACGACCCGGGTTGGTCTCGAGTTTCTCGAGAAAGATGCCATCGCGGTTGATCTTGCCGCGGATATTGCGGTCGGCGCTGCAGGAGACGCCGAGCCCGATCGGGCAGCTCGCGCCGTGGCGGGGCAGGCGGATGACGCGGACATCGAGGGCGAAGTATTTGCCGCCGAACTGGGCTCCGATCCCGGTGGAACGGGCGATCTCCAGCACCTTGGTTTCCATCGCGGTGTCGCGGAAGGCGCGGCCGTGCTCGTTGCCGGTCGTCGGGAGGGCGTCGAGGTAGCGGGTGGTGGCGAGCTTCAGGGTCTTCATGCACGCTTCGGCGCTGGTGCCGCCGACCACGAGCACGAGGTGGTAGGGCGGGCAGGCGCTGGTGCCGAGGAGGGGCAGTTTGTCAGCGACCCATTTCTCGAAGCTCTTCGGGTTCAGGACGGCCTTCGTCTCTTGGAAGAAGAGCATCTTGTTCGCCGACCCGCCGCCCTTGGCGACAAACATGAACTCATAGGCCGCGCCCTTGCCGGCCATCAGGTCGATCTGCGCGGGGAGGTTGGTGCCGGTGTTGATCTCCTTCCACATGTCGAGCGGGGCGACTTGGGAATAGCGGAGGTTTTCCTGGGTGAAGGCGTTGTAGATGCCGTGGCTGATCGCCTCGGCATCGTTGGCGCCGGTCCAGACCTGCTCGCCCTTCTTGGCAAAGACGGCCGCGGTGCCGGTGTCCTGGCACATGGGCAGGATGCCCTCGGCGGCGATCTCGGCGTTCTTGAGGAGCGTGAGCGCGACATAGCGGTCATTGGCCGAAGCCTCGGGGTCGGCGAGGATCGCGGCGACCTGGGCGAGATGGGCCGGCCGGAGCTGGAACGAGCAGTCGTGGAAGGCCTGCTGGGCCAAGAAGGTCAGGGCGCCCGGGTCAACCTTGAGGATCTCCTTGCCTTCGAACGAGGCCGTGGAGATTCCCTCGCGGCTCAGCAGCCGGTACTCGGTCTGGTCCTCGCCGAGGGGAAGTGGGTCCTGGTAGACAAAGGGCGGAGTGGGCATGGCCCTCCAACTTGGGTGATTTTTGCGCCGAGTAAAGGAGGCGCGATGGATCGACGGGTAGGGCTGGCTCGACGAGCCGGCCGCGATCGGATTCTTCGAAACTTTGGCACACAGAGACGCAGAGAGCACAGAGGATCCGGATTACTGATTGGGGTTCGGATCACTCATCCCTCCGATCTCTGTGTCCTCGGTGTCACTGTGGGCCAAATCCGGTTCAATCATCGCGGTCGCCCGTTTCGACAGGCTCAAGGCCCTGAGCGGAGTCGAGGGGCTCATCGAGGCAACCCTACCAACCGAGCCGACAATCCCAGGCTTGGGCTGCACCCAACAAACAGGTTGGCGCCGGGCTCATCCCGGCTACGTTGCGACCAGCATGGAAAACCAGATCAAAGACGCCCTCAGCCGCCTGCTCGCGGGCATCAAGGCCTCGGACGGCAAGACGATCGCCGGCGAGATGGCGCGCCTTGACGACTTCCTCGAGCGCGGCCGCGCGGGCCTGCACCCGCAGCTGACCCACTTCCTGGAACGACGCAGCTACGCCAAGGCCCTGCAGTTCCTGGGTGGCGATGCCGACATCCCGACTGGCAGCTGCGGCGGGCGGCAGTGATCTTTCCCGGAGGGATGCATTTTTAACCGCGAATGGACGCGAATTCACGCGAATGAAAAAAAGCTCCGGCAAGATTACCACTTCGGGCGGTGAGTCCCTCGGCCAGAATCCCTTCGCCCAATTGAGCGGGGCCGGATTGCCCTCGGCACCGGTGAATCCTCCGCCTGCGCTGAGCGCGTCGAAGGGGCTGGCATCCGCCTCGGCCCGTGGCGCGGCACCCGAGGAGCGCAACCGGGGCCGGGTGGATGTCCGGCGCGAGACCGGTGGCCGAGGGGGCAAGACCGTGACCGTGGTGGACGGCTTTGTCGGCATCGGCCTGCCAGAGAAGGAGCAACTCACCAAGAAGATGCGCGCGGCCTGCGGCTGCGGCGGGACGGTGAAGGAGGGCGCGATCGAGATCCAGGGCGACCAGCGCGAGAACGTGGCGCGGATCCTCTGCGAGGCGGGGTTCCGCCCGGTGATGGCCGGCGGATGAGCGCGGATCGACCGCGGTGGATTGAGGTAGGGCTGAGGCGGTGCCTCAGCTGTGATCATTTTATCGTCAATCGCGGCTGACTCACCGAGTCAGCCCTACCCGGGATCACGTCAGCCGGATCAGCTCCGCCGTCGCGGGCACATCCTTGATGATCTGCGAGGGCTCCGGGCCGACGCCGAGATAGCGCAGGTTGGGCAGGGTGGCGGGGCGGGGGCCCGGGCCGTAGGCCACATCCACCAGGCTGCGCACCATCGCGGCCACGTAGAGCTGGGCGTTGCGCGGCAGGTCGGCGAACTTCCGCACTTGGGAAACGTCCTCGGTCCAGCCGGGGTGCTTGGTGTACACGGGGCGGAGGGTCCGGCGCACGGCCTCGTTGCGCGGCACGTGTGGGTAGCGCTTGCCGGCGGCGTCCTCGTAGGCGGTGCAGATCAGGAGGTCGCCCTTCCATTCTCCGCCGTGGGTGAGGGCGTCGAGCTTGTTGATCATCACGTCCTGGAAGCCGCCGTAGCGGAGGGCGTCGCCCTTTTCCACGGCGTCGTACCAGCCCACCATGCGCTGGCGGCCGGTGCTGGTGCCGAACTCGATCTGCTTCAGCCGCGCGGTGAGCGGGTGCGCGTCGTCCATCTGCGTCAGGAACGTGTGCGTGCCGACCTTGGTGTCGTACGCCTTGGCCACGCCAAAGGTGTGGATGCGCTGCACCGGGATGCCCGCGCTCTCGAAGAACTCGGGGGTGTAGGTGTGCGAGGCCGTGACGTTCGGCGAGAAGCCGTGGCGCTTGTCGAGCCAGTAGGCCTGGCCGAACTCGCCGATGATGGTGTGGCCGGCGGCGACTTCGCGCAGGATCAGCTCGCGGACCTCGCCGATGTTCTTGGCGAGGGCGGTGCCGGCCTGCCAGTAGGTGGAGGTCAGGGCCTCCAGGTTCAGCGTGAACGGGGCGGGACCGCGGAAGCGGCTGAAGTCGAACTCGTCCTTCGTGAACACGCCGAGCTCGATCGCCTCGGCGTTGGCGCGCTGTTCGGCGGCCGTGAGTTTGTCGAAGAAGCCGTTCCAGGCCGCCTCACTGACGCGGCAGACGTGCTGGATGGTGCGGCAGGCGCGGTCGGCGCGCTGGGCCAGCTTGCGGGCGAAGAAATTCGGGCCGCCGAGGAAATCGGCGTAGGTGATCTGCTGTTGGCCGACCTCGTCGAGGTAGGCGGGGGTGATGCCGCGACCGGTCGAGCCGCGCGCCTCCTCGGCGAGGACGTTGACCCGGTAATCCTCCCACGCGAGGTCGAGCAGGCGGTGGGTGAGGTCGGAGACGAGCGTGCGCTCGTCGATCAGCAGACGGGAGAGGATGGCATGGCCCTTCTTTTCCAGCGGACGGGTTTCCCACCAGATCTTGCGCGGGTCGGCCACCACGCCGCTGCCGATGCAGAGGTGCGCCGCGTCGCGCACCACCACGCCGGCGGGCAGGAGGTTGAGCTTGATGCCCCCGGCGGTGTGGCCGGAGTTGGCGCCGCCGTTGACCTTCAGGACCACCGAGACCGGGGCGCGCGTGCCGCGCAGCTCGTTGGCGACCTCGGGGATGAGCCGGCCCTTGCCTTCGTCGCCAAGGGAGATGCCGACGTCAGCGATGAGCTGGCTGGAGAAAGGGGGGAGGGACATGGTTGCGGAAGAAATTCTCGGCAACCGAAGCGTGTCCCGGTGGAAGTACCCCTGTTGCCGGAAAGTGAAAGCGCAGGAAGGGCCCCCAGCGCAAAACAAAAGTGAGGCGATCCCGGGGTGGAGGTCCACCCCGGCTACAGCAGATGAAGATCGATGGAGGGCCGGCAGACCTCTGCCGGCCGGACTTGATCAAAATGGCCCTACACCCCGCTCGCCCGGGTCGAGACTTCGACCACGTCGTGCGGGGCGGCTTCCTTTTGGCCGGCCGGGCTGACGCGGATGAAACGGGCCTTGGAGCGGAGTTGGGGCAGATTCGCCGCGCCCAAGTAACCCATGCCGCTTTGCAGGCCGCCGACGAGGTTGGCGAGGACGTCGTCCACGTGGCCGCTGACTTCCTTCAGGGCCTCGATGCCTTCAGCGGTGACCTTGCGGCTGCTGTCGTTCTTGTCGTGGCCGTAGCGGGCGGCGCTGCCGGCCTTCATGGCGGCCAGCGAGCCCATGCCGCGGTACTGTTTGTAGAACTTGCCGCTGATCTCCATGATCTCGCCCGGCGCCTCACGGCAGCCGGCGAGCAGGCCGCCGAGGATGACGGCGTCGGCGATGGTGAGGGCCTTGACGATGTCGCCGCTCTTGGTGATGCCGCCGTCGGCGATCAGCCGGACCTTGCGGCCGCGTTTGCCCGAGGCGGCGACGTGCAGGGCGGTGAGCTGGGGGATGCCGACACCGGCGACGATGCGCGTGGTGCAGATCGAGCCCGGGCCCTGGCCGACCTTGATGGCGTCGGCGCCGCAGTCGGCGAGGTAGGCCACGCCCTCGGCACTGGTGATGTTGCCCGCGATCAGGGTGACGTCCCGGTGGGCGCCGCGGACGAGCTTCACGACCTCGCCGACGCCCTTGGTGTGGCCGTGGGCAGTGGAGACGGCGATGGCGTCGACATGCTCGTCCATCAGGTTGGCGACATGCTCGAGGATGCGGTCCCGGTCGAGCGAGCCGTCGGGCTTGCGCACCGGGGAAAGGGCTGCGCCCACCACGAGCCGGAAGTCGGCGTCACGGGCGGGTTTGCGGTTGGTCTTCGACTCGGCGGTGATGCGGACGACGTCGGACTCGGTCACCAGGCCGCGCAGTTTCCCGGCGTCATCGACGACGAGCATCTTATTGATCCCGACGTGCCGGGTGAAGAACTGGTCGGCGGCCTTGATCGGGTCGTGGGCGACGGCGCGGTGCTTCTCGGTGATGAGCGAGGCCCGCGGGGTCATGACCTGCTGCACGGACTTCGACTTGTAGCGGTCCTTGACCACGTTGCCGGAGAGCAGCCCGACCAGGTTCCCCGACTCGTCGACGACGGGGAAGGTGCTGAAGGCGAACTTGCGCTGCTCGATCATGGCGATGATGTCGCCGATGAGCTTGTCGGGCGTGACGGTGATCGGGTCCTGGATCAGGCCGTGGATGTGGCGCTTCACGCGGGCCACTTCCTTCACCTGGTCCTTGGGTCCCATGTTGTAATGGATAAGCCCGAGGCCGCCGTTGAGGGCCATGGCCTTGGCCATGCGCGCCTCGGTGACGGTGTCCATGTCCGACGAAATGATCGGGATCTGGAGCTTGAGCGCCTCGCTCAGTGAGGTGGAGGTGTCGGCGTCCTTCGGCAGGATGTCCGAGTACAGCGTGGCCAGGGAAACGTCGTCGAACGTGAGGGCGGTGGGCAGGTTCGCGCGAAAGAACGCGTCGGCCGGGAGGTAGCTCACCGCATCGGCGGCGGTGGCGGAGTTTTTCTTGGCAACCTTTGTCATGAGTTGCCGTGAACGGAATAAGCGCGTCTGCCCGAAGCGCAAATGATTTTTGAAACAGGGTGCGGGTTAGTGGGCTTTCATCGCTTGTCGCTGGCCTCTGTGAGGCCGGCGGATCGGCACCGGGGTCACCGGCCCCGGCTCCAGCCAAAACGAACCACTACCCGAGGGTCCGGATCCGTCTATGCCGTGGTTAAACAACCGGTTTGGGCCCAGGCCTTTCATATCGGGGATTGAACCGTTGAATCGGTGGTTAAACGGTCTGCGGGTGCCGTTCCTCCTCCAGTATCGCCGCTACGCCCTGCCTTTTCGGGCGCCGGTCCGCACGGCGCATGGGGTCTGGACGGTGCGCGAGGGTGTCATCCTGCGGCTCGAGGACGCGTCCGGGCGGGTCGGGTGGGGTGAGTCGGCGCCGGTGCCGGGTTTCGGGACAGAGACCGCGGACGATGCGGCGGGAGTGTTGCGGGGTGTGGGCAATCGAATCGAAGCCGATGCCGTGGACACGGTGCCGCTGGAATGGGGCTGCCTGCGGCGCGCGCTGCGAATGGCGCTGTCGGGGCTGAACGCCGCCGGCCAATCCGCCCCGCAGGACGAGTCGGCGGCTTTCCTGCCCGTGGCGGCCTTGTTGCCTGCCGGAAGGGCCGGGTTGGCGCTGGTGCCGGTCCAGGTGGAGGCGGGTTTCCGGACCTTCAAATGGAAGGTGGGCGTCGGCGACCCGGCGGATGAACTCGTGCTGCTGGATGACCTGTGCGCCCTGCTGCCCGCTGGGGCGCGGCTGCGGCTCGACGCCAACGGCGCGTGGGACCGGCGCACGGCCGAGCGCTGGCTGGAACGGTGTGCGGAGCGGCCGGTGGAGTTCGTGGAGCAACCATGCTTCGCCCTGCGGGCTTCGCAGGGCGGGGGCCGGATCTCCAAGGAGGACGACCTGCTGCTGGGGTTGGCGGGAAGTTTTCCGACGCCGCTGGCGTTGGATGAATCGATTGCGGGCGATGGAGACGTGGAGCGGTGGGTCGGGGCCGGCTGGCCGGGGGTGTTCGTGGTGAAACCCTCGTTGCACGGCGATCTCGCCGGATCGCTGGCGCAGTTGGAAAAGGCCAGGGCGGCGGTGGTTTTCTCTTCGGCCCTCGAGACGGCAGTCGGAATGAAGTCCGCCCTGCGTGCGGCCTTTGCCTGGCGCGAACCCGGGGCGGCCAAGCCCCGGGCGCTGGGTTTTGGAGTGGCGCCACTTTTTGCCGACGGTCGCTTCGACGGACCCGTCGCCGCGCCGTTCCTATACCGCGAGGACATCGAGCGCCTGAACCCGGAGGCCGTATGGAACGCGCTGAGCTAGCGCGGGTTTTGCGCGTTGCCGCGCAAAACCTGGCCTCCCCGGACGGGGAGGGGGACCTACCCGTGGTTGTCTGCGAACGCGATCCGGTGCGTTTCATGCAGGTATTTGCCGCTGCCGCGGCCGGCACGGGGCCGGTCTTTCTCGCGGATCCGTCCTGGGGCACCGCCGAGCGGGCGACCTTGGATCAGGTCGCGCGATCTCAAATCTCAAATTTGAAATCTCAAATGCAGCGAGCCTGGCTCGCTGTCCCGACCGGCGGGAGCAGCGGGAGCATCCGGTTCGCGCGGCACGATCAGGATACGATCGCGGCGGCGGTGGGTGGCTTCACCCGGCATTTTAGCGTGGAGCGGGTCAATGCGGTCGGACTGCTGCCGCTGCATCACGTGAGCGGCCTGATGGCTTGGATGCGCTGTGCGTTGACCGGTGGCGAATATCGGCCGTGGAGTTGGGATGACCTGCTGTCCGGCCAGCGCCCCGCTCTGGAACCCGGCGATTGGTTTTTGTCCCTCGTGCCGACCCAGCTCCAGCGCCTGCTTGGTTCGACGGCGGCGGTCGACTGGCTGCGCCGTTTCCGGGTGATCTCGGTCGGAGGCGGACCGGTCTGGGCCGAGCTCGCAAACGCGGCGGCCGAGGCGCGCTTGCCCGTGTCGCTGGGCTACGGCCTGACCGAGACGATGGCCATGGTGGCGGCCCAGCGGCCGGAGGAATTCGCCACGGGCGACCGCAGTGCCGGCCGAGCCATGCCGCACGCGGGCATCACGATCAATGCGGAGGGCGCGGTCAGCATCACCGGTGATTCGATTTTTCGCGGTTATTGGCCGGAGGAAAACCGGGCGCGGAGTTTTGTGACGTCCGATGTCGGAAGCCTCGATGTCTCGGGGAGACTGCAGCTCCTTGGCCGCCGTGATGCGGTCATCATCACCGGCGGAAAAAAGGTGCAACCCGAGGAAGTCGAGGCTGCGCTGCGGGCGACCGGCCTGTTCCCGGATGTGGTCGTCATCGGAATCGCGGACCGGGAGTGGGGCGAGGCGGTGGTGGCGTGTCATCCGGCGGGAGCGGCCGTGGATGCTGCGCGGGTTTCCGGTCTGTTGGCGGCGCTCGCGCCGTACAAGCGGCCGAAACGTTATGTCGCGGTGTCCGAATGGCCGCGGAACGGGCAGGGGAAGGTCAACCGCGCCGCGCTCCGGGCGGCGGTGGCGGACAAGAGGTAGGGTTGCCTCGACGGCGGCCACGGCCAGCGGGCGGAGGTACTCACGCCAGAGCCGCGCGGCGAAGCGACGGAATTTGGCTTTCATTTGCCACGTTGCGACCGGGGGCAGGCAGGGAAGTTCAAAAAAAACGGCGGCGGATGTGATCCGCCGCCGAAGGTAGGAGCGGCTTTACGCCGCGATCATGGCCTCGCTCACTTCTTGAATAGCAGCGGGGCGAGATCGCGGAGGTGATAGCGCCAGACGGTCCACTCGTGGCGGCCTTCGCCCACGATGAACTCGTGCTTGATGCCGGCCTTGGTCAGCGCCTCGTCGAACACCTTGTCGCCCGGGCCCGTGAGCGTGTCGTCCTTGCCGACCGCCATCCACAGCAGCTTCCACTGCTTGTTGATCGCGGCGGGATCTTTCACGGCGTTGGGGTACTGGGTGGCGAAGTTGCCGCCGGCGGCCGGGCTCATGAGGCCGACGTAGCGGAAGAGCTCGGGACGGCTGAAGGCGATGTTGATGGTCTGGCCGCCGCCCATGGAGAGGCCGGCGATGGCGCGCATATCGACTTTCTTCGAGACCTTGTAGTTGGCCTCGACGAGGGGGAGGACGTCCTCAAGCAGGTCGCGGCCGAAGAGGCTCAGCGTGGCGGGACCACCCTGGCCGCCGCCGGGACCACCGGCGCCGGGTGCGGGTGCAGCCGGGGCTGCAGCCACCGTACCGGCCGCGGGAACCGCGGGAGCAGCCGGAGCGGCGGCGGGCGGCGTGACGGCGTTTTTGGTCGGGCCGGTCCAGAAACTCTGGATCGTGTAGCCGAGGGGCATCACGACGACCATCGGCACGGCCTTCTTCTCGGCGATGAGGTTGTCGAGGATGTTGTTGGCGCGCCCGATCATGGTCCAGCCGGTCTCGATGTCGACGGCGCCGTGCATGAGATAGAGGACGGGGTAGTTCTTGCCCTTGTCGTAGCCGGGGGGCGTGTAGATCCAGACGGTGCGGGCGACGCCCATCGTCTTGGAGACGTAGGGAACAATGCGCACCTCGCCGTGCGGCACGGCCTTCACGTCATAGAACTGCGGGCCGTCGCCGGGCAACTGGACGACGCTGACGGGGCCGAAGTTGCCGTAGCCGTACTTGGTGTTGGGATTGCGCGGGTCGAGGGCGACGACGCCGTCGACGTTGAACGCGTAGGTGTAGATGTCGGGATCGAGCGGTCCGACCTTGGCGGTCCAGACGCCGGCGGCGTCCTTGGTCATGTCGATCGGAGTTTTGCCGCCCATCTCGCCCGTCAGCCGCACGACCTGGGCGTTGGGGGCGGAGTAGCGGAAGGTGATGGTGCGGTCGGCGCCGATTTCCGGCGAAGCAATGGCATTGCCGCGGCCACCGCGGCCACCGGCGCCGCCACCACCGCCACGGCCGGCGGCGGGGGCAGCGCCGGGAGCAGCGGGGGCTTGGACAGGAGCCTGGGCGGAGAGCGAGGCGGCGGTGAGACACACGGCGGCAGCCAGAAGGGCGAGCCGAAGTGGGGAGGGATGGGGATTTTTCATGAGGGAAGGAAACTTTGCGGCCGAGAAACTATCATGGGCACCGGGGAGGGTCTTGAACGACGGGGCCAAACCTTGGGTGAAGAGAGGCGGGGTGCAATCCGATCAGCCGGCCTGGACCGACGCGGCGAGCGCAGGCGGCAGGGGTGCGCGCTGCCGGTGGCGACTGGAGATGCAGGCATGCTCGGGGCGGGCGCGGCCGGCGAGTTTCTGGGCCGGGCCGAGGCGGGTGAGCTCAAAGGCGAGGGCGAAGAAGTCCACGCCCACCACATCAGTGTCGGCAAAATGGATCGTGCGGTCGTAAACGAAAGGCATGGGGGTAAGGCCGGTGACGGGTGACAGGTGCCGGGTGACGAGAATGAGGGCCATCACGAATCCGGGCCCGGATCGTCCGGTCGACTGGATTCTCCAGTCTTGTCACCCGTCACCTGTCACCCGTCACTCTTTCAGCCATGACCAAGAACGAGATCGCCGATGCCCTGGCGGAGATCGGCACGCTGCTGGAACTGAAGGGGGAGAACCCGTTCAAGGTGCGGGCCTACCAGGCCGGCGCGCGGGTGCTGGAGGCGATCGAGGAGGCGGAGCTGGCGCGGCTGATCGCGGCGGGCGAGCTCATGAGCGTGAAGGGCATCGGCGAGGCGCTGGCGCAGAAGATCGGCGAGCTGCACGGCACGGGCCGGCTGGAATTCCTGGAGAAGCTGCGCGCCTCGGTCGCGCCCGGGCTGGTGGAGATGCTCGAGGTGCCCGGTCTCGGCCCGAAGAAGATCCGCGCCTTGCACGACAAGCTGGGCCTGGCGGATCTCGCGGCGCTGGCCGCGGCCTGCGAGGACGGCCGGGTGGCGGCGCTGGACGGCTTCGGCGAGAAGACGCAGGAAAAGATCCTGGCCGGCCTCGCGCACCGCGAGGCCTACGGCAAAAGACATCTCTGGTGGCTGGCGGCGGAAATCGCCCAGCCAATCGTGCAGGGGCTGCGTGCGCTGCCGGGTGTGAAGCACGCCGAGGCGGCGGGCAGCCTGCGCCGCGGCATGGAGACCGTGGGCGACCTCGATTTCCTCGTGGCGGCGGCCGACGTGGCTCCGGTCGTGGAGTGGTTCACGACGCTGCCGCGCGTGCAGGAGGTCACGGCGAAGGGAGAAACCAAGGCCAGCGTCCGCTTCGAGAGCGGCCTGCAGGCCGACCTGCGGATCGTGCCGGAGGAGCAGTTCGTCTTCGCGCTGCACCATTTCACCGGGTCCAAGGACCACAACGTGCAGATGCGCCAGCGGGCGCTCGCCCGCGGCCTGCGGCTGAGCGAGTGGGGGCTGGTTCCCGCCCAAGCGCGGGAACCAGATGCCGGAACCGCCGGGGCGGTTCCGGGGACGGTTAAGGCGGCGGTCGCCCAGACGGCGGCGTCGGACCGCGTGGTGGTGCGGACGGAAGTCGAATTATTCAAGAAGCTCGGCCTGCACTTCATCCCGCCGGAGTTGCGCGAGGGGATGGGGGAGATCGAGGAGTCGGAAAAGGGTGAGCTGCCGCAGCTGGTCGAGGCCGGCGATTTGCGCGGGGCGTTTCACAACCACACCACGGCGTCGGATGGACGGAATACCCTCGTCGAGATGGTGGCCGCGGCCGAGGCCCTCGGCTGGGAGTACCTCGGGATCGCCGACCACTCCAAGTCGAGCTTCCAGGCGAACGGGCTCACCGAGGAACGCTTGCTGGCGCAGGTGGAGGAGATCCGCGCCCTGAACGCGTCGCAGCGTTTCAAGACCCACGTCTTTACGGGCACGGAGTGCGACATCCTGGCCGACGGCCGGCTCGATTTTTCAGCCGAGATCTTCGGTCAGCTCGATTGCGTGGTCGTGTCGGTGCACAACGCTTTTTCCCAGGACGAGGCGACGATGACGGCACGCATCATCCGGGCGATCGAGCAGCCGCACGTGACGATGCTCGGGCACCTGACGGGCCGCCTGCTGCTGCGGCGCGAGTCCTACCGCGTCGATGCGGCGAAGGTGATCGATGCGGCGATCGCGAACGGCGTGATCATTGAGCTCAACGCGAGCCCGTGGCGGCTCGACATGGACTGGCGCCTCTGGCGCAAGGCCGCGGCCAAGGGCCTCCTCTGCTCGATCAATCCCGACGCGCACGAGACCGCCGGGCTGGAGCACGTCCGCGCCGGGATCAACGCCGCCCGCAAGGGCTGGCTGATGAAGGAGAATATCCTCAACACCCGGCCGAAGTCGGCGGTGGTGAAGTATTTGGAGGGCAAAAAGTGACGAGTGACACGTGACGAGTGACGAGACTGCCCGGGCGACTTCCTGTTCGGAAGTTCTCGTCACTCGTCACCCGTCACTGCGGCCTCCGCCGCCTACCGCCCGCCCTTGCCGAGCAGCGCCACGGGAATTGTTGCAAGGAGGATCTTCGCATCGAGCCAGAGCGACCATTCGTCGATGTACTGCAGATCGAGGCGGACCCAGTCGGTGAAATCGGCGATGTCGTTGCGGCCGCTGATCTGCCAGAGGCAGGTGAGTCCGGGGCGGACGCTGAGGCGGCGGCGGTGGGTGTCGTCGTCGAAGCGTTTGACCTCCTCGACCGGGAGCGGGCGCGGGCCGACGAGGCTCATCTCGCCGCGCAGCACGTTCCAGAGCTGCGGCAGTTCGTCGAGGCTGTGGCGGCGGAGGAAACGCCCGAGCGGGGTGACCCGCGGGTCGTCGCTTACCTTGAACACGGGCCCGCGCATCTCGTTGCGGCCGGCCAATTCCTCCTGCCGCTGCTCGGCGCCGACGGTCATCGAACGGAACTTGTACATGGTGAACGGCCGCCCGTTCAGGCCGGTGCGGGCCTGGCGGTAGAGCACGGGGCCGGGTGACGACAGCCGGATGGCGAGCGCGACGAGCCCGATCAGGGGGGAGAGCACGAGCAGCAGGATCGCCCCGCCGACATAATCGAGGACCTGCTTGAGGAGCAGTTCCACGGGCGAGGCGGCCTGAGCGCGGTAATAGAACACGGGTTCGCCGCCGAAGCGGTCGAGGATGAGCCGCGGGGTCTCGAGGGCGACGAGCCCCGGGCGCACGAGCACCTCGATGCCCTCGTGGCCGCAGAGGCGGAGGATGCGCCGCGAGGCGTCCTCGGGCAGGCCGGCGAGGTTGAGGATCACGACGTTGGGGGCGCGCTCGTGGAGGAGGGCGACAAATTCCGTGTCGGGCTGCGCGGCGGGGTCGAAGTCGCCGGCATCCTCGAGTCCGGCGGTGTCGGCCCGAGTGAGGCCGGCGCGCAAGCGGGTGTTCTCGGCGGGGCGGCCGACCCACAGCACGCGGCGGCGGAACTGGGCCTGGGCGAATTCGCGCGAGTCAAGCCAGGCGGTGAACTCATAGCGGAGGTAAAGCAACAGCCCGGCGAAGCCGCCGACGAGGATGATGACCGAGCGCGCGAGCTGCTCGCGCAGGATGAAGAGCCACGTGATGAGCCCGAAGACGGTGAACGCGCAGCTGCGCAGGATGACCCACAGCGCCGCGAGCCGCGCGGTGGTGTGCGGCGAATCGTAGAAACCCTGGAGGTGCAGGATGACGGGCCCGAGGACGGCCACCGCCGGCAACAGGCGCAGGTAGTCCGCCAGCGGCTCGAGCGGGGACAGGTCGAACCAGGGGAAACGGGCGCGCAGGAAATAAGCGGCCAGGAACGCCGCGACAAAGAGCGCGCCGTCCGCCAGTTGGCGGAGCCGGGTGCGCGTGCGCTGGGGGCGGTGAAGCACGGTGATGGGGAGCGCCCGCCGCCGCGCTCAGAAGCGGCGCACGTAGGAGGCGCCGCGTTCGTCGGTGAACGTCAGGCGGTCGGACCTGATCTCGGTCAGCTTCAGCCCGAGCGCCCGGTCGACCACGTCGTTGATCCGGTAAACCTTGTCGTTGATCTGCACCTTGCTGTCGGCGGGCGTGGCCCCGACGGACCAGGCCGTCACCCGCACCGTCTCGACGTAGTCCTGCAGGGTCCCGGCCGGGGCGCCGCGTGCGCCGGGGGCGGCGGCGGTCGGGGTCACGAGGGTGGGACGCTCGGGCGCCGGGGCAACGGGGACTGTCGCCGCTGCGCCGCCGGCCGGGGGCAGGTTGAGCACGATCGGCGCCAGCGGGGTGTCAGACTTGCCCGCCGGGCCGGGGGTGATCTGGATGCTGGGGCCGGCGGTGGCGGTCGAATTGGTCCGGACCGCCGGGGCGAACTTCGCCTTGGCGGTGGCGAGGGCCACGCGGGCGGCGATTTCCTCCTCGCTCGGGCGGAGCATGACGACCGCGACGATGGCGGCCACGACCACGGCCACGACGAGGCCGCCGGCGATGAAGAGCACCTGCTTGGCGGCGGGCGTCGAGCCGCGGCGAATGACAACGCGCGGGCCCTCGCCACCGGGCACCTCGGCGGTGCGCTGGCGCTGGGCTTTTTTCAAGGCGTCCGAGATCAGGCTCATGGCGGCGGGCGTTCCGGGAAAGGGTGGGGCGGTCAGTCGGTGAGCTTTTCGACGTCCTTGAGGGCGCGGCGGACGTCCCAGAATGTAACCTCGTCGGACTCCCGCACAAAAGCGGAAAGCAGGGCCTTGTCGCAGAGGCTGTTCACCATGCGCGGAATGCCGCCGCTGCCGCGGTGGATCAGGCGCAGGGCCCACTTGGTGAAGCTCGGCGTGCCCTGGCTGCCGGCGAGGGTCAGGCGGTGCTGGATGTAATGGGTGACGTCGGTGAGCGAAAGCTTGTGCAGCTCGTAGTGGACGAGGATGCGCTGGCGGAGCTGGCGGAGTTCGTCGCGGGCGAGGATCGCCTTCAGCTCGGTCTGGCCCATGAGGACGATCTGGAGGAGCTTCTGCTTGTCGGTTTCGAGGTTGGAGAGGAGGCGGATCTGCTCGAGGACCTCGAACTTGAGGTTCTGCGCCTCGTCGATGATCAGTACGATGTCGCGGCCGCGATCGATGCGCTCGAGGAGCACGCGGTTCATCTGGGAGACGAGATCGGCCTGGCTCCGCGCGAGCTTGGTTTCGCCGA
>CAMDOO010000005.1 GCA_945903545.1 Opitutus sp. GAS368
CAAGGGCGAGTCCGGCCTCATCCAGCGCATCTCCTACGCCCACGTCGAAAAGAACGAGATCTTCGACCTGCCGGGCATCGTCAGCCGCAAGAAGCAGCTGATCCCGTACCTCACCTCCCTCCTGAAGGAAATGGCCGCCGAGGGCACCACCGCCCGGACCCCCACCCGCTCCCCCTTCAGCCGCAAGCGCCGGTCGCCGGATCGGTGAGATTCAGACAGGTAGGGTTGCCTCGACGAGGCGACCGCGATGAATCGTTCGATCCCGGCCGGGTCATCGACCCAGCCCTACCCCGAACACGGCTTTCGCCCCAATTGCGGCGTTGCCAACCGCTCCGCCGCCTTAGCATCGTGGGACCTTCATGACTGCCGAGCCTGCACCCGCCGGGGCCCCTGCGCCCGCCGACTTTATTCGCGACATTGTTGCCCAACATGTCGCGGAGCAGCGCTATCCCCGGATCGTCACCCGCTTCCCCCCCGAGCCCAACGGCTACCTCCACGTCGGCCATGCCAAGTCCATCTGCCTGAACTTTGGCATCGCCCGCGAGAACGGCGGCACCTGCAACCTCCGGATGGATGACACCAACCCGGCCAAGGAGGACATCGAATACGTCCAAGCCATCACCACCGACGTCCACTGGCTGATCGACGGCTGGGCGGACCACTGTCTCGGCCTCAAGCCGAAGGGCGCCGTGCCGGCCGCGCAGATCGCCAACGGGAAACCCGACTTCTATGCGGCATCGGTTCCGCCCTCCGACCTCGGTCATCCGACCTCCGGAAATGAGCCGTTCTACGCCAGCGACTACTTCGAGCAGATCCACGCCTACGCCGTCACCCTGATCCAGAAGGGCCTCGCCTACGTCTGCGACCTCTCGCCCAAGGAGACCGAGGAGTACCGCGGCGCACCCGACAAGCCCGGCCGCGACAGCCCCTACCGCAACCGCAGCGTGGCGGAGAACCTCGACCTGTTCGCTCGCATGCGCGCCGGGGAATTCCCGGACGGCGCCCGCTCCCTCCGCGCCAAGATCGACATGGCCTCGCCCAACATCTGGCTGCGCGATCCCCTGCTCTACCGTATCCGCCACACCACGCACCATCATGCCGGCTCCGCCTGGTGCATCTACCCGCTCTACGACTTCGCCCACTGCCTCAGCGATTACCTTGAGGGCATCACCCACAGCATCTGCACCGTCGAGTTCGAGGTCCACCGCCCGCTCTACGACTGGATTCTTGGCTCCCTCGACCTCCCGCGCGCCCTCCCGCACCAGTACGAATTCGCAAAGCTGAACCTCAGCTACATGGTCTTCAGCAAGCGCCGGCTCCTGCACCTCGTGCAGTCCGGTGCCGTTTCCAGCTGGGACGACCCCCGGCTCCCCACCCTCGCCGGCGTCCGCCGCCGCGGCATCCCCGCCAGTGCCCTCCGCCGCCTCGCCGCCGCCGTCGGTATCACCAAGTTCGACAGCGTCACCGACCTCGCCCTCTTCGAGCACATCGTGCGCGAGGACCTGAACGTCACCTCCCAGCGCCGCCTGGCGGTCCTCCGGCCCGTGAAAATCGTACTGACCAACCTCGCGCCCGGTGAGTCCGTCGCCTGCACCGCGACCAACAACCCGCAGGACGAGACCCCCACCACCCGCCCCATCAACCTCACCCGCGAGGTGTTCATCGAGTCCGACGATTTCGCCGAGGTGCCGCCCCCGAAGTATTTCCGCCTCAAGCCGGGCGGCGAGGTCCGCCTCAAGTACGCCTGCATCATCCGCTGTGACGAGGTCGTGAAGGACGCCGCTGGCCAGGTCACCGAGCTGCGCTGCACCGCCGAGCTCGACACCCGCGCCGGCCAGCCCAACGCCGACAAGAAGGTCAAGGGCACCATCCACTGGGTCAGCGCCAGCAATTCCATCGCGGCCGAGGTCCGGCTCTACGACCGGCTCTTCAACGTGCCCGAGCCGGGCGCCGATGACGATTTCCTGAAGCACCTCAACGCCCACTCGCTGGAGGTCGTCACCGCCCGGGTCGAGTCGTCCCTCAAGGAGGTCGGCTCCGGCGGCTGCTTCCAGTTCGAGCGCCTCGGCTACTTCACGACCGACACGCAGGATCACCGGCCCGGCTTCCCCGTCTTCAACCGCACCATCAGCCTGAAGGACACCTGGGCCAAGCCCCCGGGCGCCAAATGAAGCAGAGCATCGTCACCCTCGACATGGAGGGCGTCCTCACGCCCGAGATCTGGATCGCCGTCGCCGAGCGCACCGGCGTCGAGGCCCTGCGCCGCACCACGCGGGAGGAGCCCGACTACGACAAGCTGATGCAGTTCCGCATCGGCGTGATGCGGGAGAACGGCATCACCCTCTCGCGCATCCAGGAGATCATCGGCGGCCTGAAGCTGCTGCCCGGCGCCGCCGAGTTCCTCGCCACCTTGCGCGCGCAGGTGCCGGTCATCATCCTCTCCGACACCTTCGAGCAGTTCGCCCAGCCGTTCCTCAAGCAGATGCACTGGCCCGTGCTCTTCTGCCACCGCCTGATCGTGGCCGACGACCGCATCACCGGCTACCAGCTCCGGATGCCCGACCAGAAGCGCCACTCCGTGGAGGCCCTGAAGCAGCTGAACTACCGCGTGATCGCCGCCGGCGACTCCTTCAACGACACCACCATGCTCGGCGCCGCCGACCACGGTTTCCTCTTCCACGCCCCCACGAACATCGTGCAGCAGTTCCCGCAGTTCCCGGCCGTCAACGATTACGGCGAGTTGCTCGGCCGGATCCGGAAGTGCCTGGCCGATTGATCCGGACCAACGATTGCCCCCGTGTCCACGCCGGTCCCGGGCGAGCACGCCAGCGCCCGGCTTGCGGTTGCGCCTGGCCGATCCAGCCTCGGGGATGCACCCCGCGTTTCAATGTGTGACTCATCGGCCGTGGCCGCTCCCGCCCACAGCTTGGAGCTGGCGTCTTTCATGGCTCGACCTGGCCTTCATCCACTTCCGGGCGGACGCGGCGCCGTTGCAGGCGATGCTTCCCGCCGGGCTGCGCCTGCAGACATTTGACGGGACGGCGTGGCTGGGGGTAATTCCCTTCCGCATGGCCGGCGTGATGCGCCGCTCGCTGCCCGACCTTCCCGGCTTCTCGTCCTTTCCCGAGTTGAATCTCCGCACCTACGTCGAATGTGGCGGCAAGCCGGGAGTCTGGTTCTTCAGTCTCGACGCTGATTCCTGGCCCATCGTTTTCGGAGGCCGCCGGTTTTTTGGGCTGCCCTACTTCCGGGCCCGCATCCAGCGGGACGTGGCAGCCGGCTGGCATATCTTCCGCAGCGTCCGGCGGAACGGCGACGCCCGCTTTGCCGCGCGCTACCGGCCCTCCGGGGAAGTCTTTGCGGCCCGACCGGGCGGCTTTGAGCATTGGGCGTCCGAACGCTACTGCCTCTATTCCCACTCGCCGCGCCGGGGTTTGGAACGAGTCGAGGTGCACCACGTTCCCTGGCCCTTGCAAGGCGCCGAAGTCGAAATTGAGCACAACGGCCTTTTTTCCGCAGCGGGGGTCACGCCCCTCGACGTCCCACCCGTCTGCCACTTCTCCAGCGGCGTTCACGTGGTCTCGTTCGACCGGGAAACGCTCCCCAGCCGCGGATCCTCCTAGACGGCCGGTCTCCGGCTCTCCGTGTCAGCCGCGGCCTCCTTTGAATCCGCGGTCAAAACCGTCCGGATGCTTTTCCGCTCGCCCGCCCGGAAAAAACTTTCAGTCCTGTTTCATGCCGCACCTTGCCGCGCTCCGTCGCGTTGTTCCCGTCCTGATCGCCTTCCTTGCCCTCGTCGCTGTCCCGGCCGCCCGGGCCGCCGCCGCCAAGAAAGCCGCGCCGTCCCGGCCCGCCCAAAACACCACCGTGAGCGGCGGCTACAAGGGCGCCATCGTGGTCGACGCCGCCACCGGCAACGTGCTTTTCGAGGATAACGCCGCCTACTCCGGGCCGCCCGCGAGCATGACCAAGCTCATGACCTTCGCGGTCCTGCACGACCGACTTGCCAAGGGCACGATCGCCCTCGACACGGTCGTCAAGGTCGTCGCCGCCGACACCAAGATGGGCGGCACCCAGGTCTGGCTGAAGGAGCACGAGGAATTCCCCGTCGAGGAGCTGGTCTACGCCATGATGATCCAGTCCGCGAACGACGCCGCCTACGCCCTCGCCCGCGCCGCCGCCGGCTCGGTGGACGCCTTTGTCGGCGAGATGAACGCCAAGGCGCGCGAGCTCGGCATGACCGGCACCACCTTCCGGACCCCGCACGGCCTGCCGCCCGCCAACCGCCGGATCGAGGAGGGCGACCTCACCACGCCCCGGGACTACGCCCTGCTTTGCCGCCATCTCATCCTCCAGACCGATGTCCTCAAGTACACCGCGGTGCGCGCCCGCCCCTTCGGCCCGCCCGTCCGCGCCAAGGCAGTCGACATGGTCAACCACAACAATCTCCTCGGGAAGGTCGCCGGCGTGGACGGACTCAAAACCGGTTTCACCTCCGGCGCCTCGTTCTGCCTCTCCGCCACCGCGCTGCGCAATGGCCGCCGGGTCATCGTCGTCGTCATGGGCGGCGAGACCTCCCAGAAGCGTGACCTCAAGGTCACCGAGTTGCTTGAGCGCGGTTTCGCCGCCCTGCCGGCCGCGGGGCCCAACCCCATCGACACCGGCGCCGGAGCCGCCCTCCCTCAGGCGGGCAAGGCGGTGCCGATCCCGCTCGGCGGCCCGGCCACCCCGGCCGCCCCCGCCCCCGCGACGGGCGGCGAAGGCACGATCCGGCTGAGCCTGCCGGGCCGGAAGTAAGGCGGGTTATGGATTATACGTTGCCGGTTATTCGGATCGATCGTCCGGCCTCTGGTAACGAATAATCGGCACCCCATAACCCCGACCAATGCGTGGCGCGTTGTTCGGTCACTTCCCCGCAGTTGCAGCGTCTTGCTGGATGGATAGACTCTTCCCCATGAATGCCCTCCGCTGCCTCGTCGCGTTTGTCACCCTGGCCCTGAGTGCCGGCGCCGCCGAGCCGCTCGTCGTCGCCGCCAACCCCGTGCTGGCCGACATCGTCCGCCAGATCGCCGGCACCACGGTCGAGGTCGACGTCCTCCTCCCCGAGGGCGCGTTGTCCCGCGAGTTCGAGGTCAACGAGGAGGTGGCAAGAAAGCTCTCGAACGCCGCCCTGTTTGTCGTCAACGGCGCCGGCTACGAGCCGTGGCTGGAGCAGCTCCTCAAGCTGACCAGCTATACCGGTCCGGTGCTTGAGGCCACGGAGAACGTGCCCCTCTACGACCAGGCGGGCGGGCTGCACCAGCCCGAAGTCGCGGAGGGGGCCAAGAACCTGTTCGAGGCCACCGACCTGGATCCCTTCGCCTGGCACGACCCCCGCAATGTCGTGCTCTACGCCGAAAGCGTCGCCCGCACCCTCGCAACGTTCCTGCCCGCCGAGAAGCTGAAGGTGATCGACGCCAACCTCGTCACCTTCAGCGCCGACCTGCGCGCCGCCCACGCCTTCGCCCAGGAAAAGCTGGCTACGATCCCCGCCGCCAAGCGGCGGCTCGTCACGCCCTACGACGCCTTCCGCTATTTTTCGATCGCCTACAGTCTCCCGGTCACCCCCATCCCCGGCATCGCCAGCGGCACCGAGCCGCGGCCCGCGGCGCTGGAACGGCTGCTGACCATGATCACCCAGACGCGCGCCACGGCGGTCTTCCTGGAAAAGGGGGCCAATCTCCGGACGCTCCAGCGCATCACCTCCGAGACCGGCGCCAAGACGGTGACCACCCTCGTCGCCGAGGGCCTCGGCCCGGTCGGCTCGCCCACCGGCACCTACCTCGGGATGTTCCGCGCCAACGTGACCGCGATCGCGGACGCGCTGAAATAGCGTCAGCGATATCATGGGCCCTATAGGGCTTATAGGGCCCATGGGGCCCATAGGGTCGGCAACTCTTACCGCTTCACCCTACCCAAACAGCAGACCCACCGCGAACGCCAGGAAGACGACCCCGAGCACGCGATCGATCCAATGGCCGTGCCGCAGATAGCCGCGGCGCACGGATTCACGGGTGAAGAAGAACGCGACGAGCGAAAACCAGGCCATGGTCGTCAGGGACATCCACAGGCCATAGCCGGCCTGGATGAGCTTCGGCGTCTCCGCGCTCACGGCCACGGGGAACAGCGCGATGAAGAAGAGCGCCGCCTTCGGGTTGAGCGCATTGGTCAGGAATCCCGCGAGCCAGGCCGCGCGCGGACCGGGCACGGTCGCGCCCCCGAGGAAGGCGGGCCCCGCCACCCGCGCCCGGGAGCGCAGGCCCTCCAGGCCCAGGAATGCGAGATAAGCCGCCCCGATGAACCTCAGCGCGGCGAACGCCTCGGTCGAGCTGCGCAGCAACAACCCGAGACCAAGGCCGCAATAGGTGGCGTGCAGCAGGATCGCCGAGCCGATGCCGATGCTCGTCCAGACTGCGGTGCGCCGCCCATGCGCGAGGCTCTGCCTCAGGACCATCGCAAAATCCGGCCCCGGGCTGGCCACCGCCAGCAGATGGGCCGCGGCGATACCGGCGAATTCGGCAGCGTAAGGGGACATAACACGCGGAGCGTCAGGCCAAAAACCGCTTACGGGCGACCGGGACGGTTCGAGCCAGCAGCGGAAGTTTGGCACGCAGTGTTCGCAGAGAACGCGGAGGCCAGACCGGTTCGTCCTCTGCGTCCTTTGCCTGGTCAGCCGCAGGCTTGGCGAAGGCTGACTTCTCTGCGTGAAACCAATCCGGATGCATTGGAATCACTCCCCGTGCGGCCTCGCCGCGAGGTGGCGCTCGATCCGGCGGTCGGGCACGAGCCAGATCAGCGCCACCAACACATAGAGCGCGTTGGCCAGGGCGGGGCTGAAGAAGGCCAGCGGGATCGCGGTGAGATAGAGCACCGGCGAGAGTTTGCCCTTCCAGTCCCGCCCCAGGGCCGTGGCCAGCGCGCCGCGGGGTCCCTGCTGGCGCATGATCGTCAGCTGGAGAACATAGTACGCCACGGCCGCCATGAAGAGCACGACGCCGTAGACCGCGGTCGGCAGCGCCTCGAAGTGGTTCTCCCCCATCCAGCCGGTCGTGAAGGGAAACAACGATAGCCAGAACAGCAGGTGCAGGTTGGCCCACAGCATCCCGCCGGTCACGTGTCCGACGCTGTGGAGCATGTGGTGGTGGTTGTTCCAGTAGATCCCCACGTACACGAAGCTGAGCACATAACTCAGGAACACCGGCAACAGCGGCCGCAGTGTCTCCCCATCGCTGCCATGCGGCACCTTCAGCTCCAGCACCATGATCGTGATGATGATCGCCAGCACGCCGTCGCTGAAGGCCTCGAGCCGGTTCTTTTGCATGTGCGGACGATGTGCGGGCTGCCAACGGGCTCAAAAGGAAAATCAATCCTTGGTTCACACCGAGACACAGAGCTCGAGGAGTCCGAACCCAAACCCTCAGGTCTCTGTGCACTCCGTGTCTCTGTGTGCCACTAAGTCGGAAAAACCTCGCCCGCGAGGATCGTCAGCTCGGGCAAACGCCGGCCCAACCCCTTGGCCGGATCGGAATGCGGGCCCCCTCCACATAGAGGGCCATAATTCGCCCTGGGATTGACCTGCTGGTCCCGCCCGACAGTAAAAAGCCGGCGCCCGCCACTCCACCCCATGATCCGCCTGCTTACGTTCGTCCTCGCCCTGTCGGGCGCACTCGGGGCCGGCCTGCCGGCTGCGGAGGCCGGTGCCACCAGCCGGCCCGACCCAAAGCAGGCCGCGCAGCAGAAGGCCGCGGACAAGGTCTTCGATCTCTCCCGGCTGCACGTGATCGACATCGTGATTTCCGAGGAGGGCGTGCGGCACCTGACGGAAATGAGCGACACCCGCTACCGCTGCACCGTCACCTTCGACGGACTCGAGCTGAAGGATGTCGGCGTGCGCCAGGCGGGCGGCATGTTTCATCCCTACCAGCCGATCACCGGCAAACCGAGCCTCAGCCTGAAGTTCAACGAGTTTGTAAAGGGCCAGCGGCTCCACGGCCTGGAGAAGCTCGTCCTGAAAAACCAGGCCCAGGACCAGAGCCTGCTCAACGAGCACCTCACCTACGAGATGTTCCGCCGGGCAGGGGTCCCGGCGGCCCTGACCGCCTACGCCGTGGTGCGGCTCAACGGTCGCCCCGCCGGGATCTACCTCATGCGCGAGCCGGTCGACGACGACTTCATGCTGCGGAACTTTGGCGAGGCCAACACGGGCGGAAACCTCTACGAGCTGGAGTTCCACGCCGGCGACTTCGTGCGCAATCCCTGGGGCGTCGACCTCAAGGACGAGGCCAAGGAGAAGCGGAACCGCGCGGATCTCGTCGCACTCGCCACCGCCACGGCCGGAACCCCCGATGCGGCCTTCGTCCCGAACCTGGCGAAGCACCTCGACCTCGATCGCACCGCGACCTACTTCGCGGTGGAGACCCTGACCGGACACTGGGACGGAATCTCCTTCCGCAACAACAACACCTACCTCTACCACCTCGCCGGGGCGGACCGCTTTGTGATCATCCCCCACGGGGCCGACCAATCGTTCGGTGGCCGCGGCGGCCGGGGCGGCGGATTCCGGGGCGGCAGCTTCGGTGGGTTCCCGCCGGAACTGCTCGCGCAGCGCTTCCGGACCGTCCCCGAGCTCGCCGCCAAGTACGAGGCCGAGCTCGCCCGGGCGGGCGGCGCTCCCGTGTGGGACCAAGCCGCCCTGCTGGCCCGGGTCGAGCAGATCGCGAAGCTCCTCGCCTCCTACGACCGCCCCAACGAGATCGCCTTCGACCTCGCCCGCTTCACAAGCAACCGCCCGTGGGTCGAGTCCTTCATCCGCAACGGCCAGTGACAAACTGGTAGGGCGGTCATTTCGAGGTCGCCGCGGCACTGGCTCACCCACGACCTCCCCAACCACCATGGGCTGGGTGCCGGAAGAGCCAGCCATCAACGATCAGCAGCCTGACCCGCTCGGGTCGGACGTCGGGGTCGCCCGGCATCCGTCCTCCGCGTTCCCTGCGCTCTCTGCGTGCCACCATCCGGTCCGGATATATCCGAGAACGAGAACGATCCTAGACCGCGTGCTGATCGATGAAGGCCCGGATCGCGGCCGGGGTCGCCTTGATCCGGTGCTTCACCACCGGCAACGGCTTCAGCACCTCCAGGGCCGGGTGCGTGGGCTCCACGCCGGTCGCGGCCCGGATCGCGTCCGGGAACTTCGCCGGGTGCGCGGTCGCCAGCACCACGCTGATGCGGTCGGGATTCAGCTCCTTGAAGCCGCAGGCGGTGTGTGGATCCACCACATAGCCGTGCTGGCGGTAAACCCGGCCGATGATGCCCTGGATCTCCGCGTCGGTGCAGCGCGAAGCGCTGAACGTGCCGCGGTCGAATTTCTCGAAACGATAGGCACCGGTGGCCTTGAAGGTCTGCATCACTTCGCGCACCCGCGCCGGGTCCCGGCCGAGGCTGTAGTAGAGGAAGCGCTCGAAGTTCGACGACACCTGGATGTCCATCGACGGCGCGAGGCTCGGGTGCACGTCGCCCACCCGGTACTCCCCGGTCGTGAACAGGCGGTGGAGGATGGCATTCTGGTTGGTCGCGACCTTGAAGCCCGCGATCGGCACGCCCATCTGCTGGAGCAGCCAGCCGGCGCAGACGTTGCCGAAGTTGCCGGTCGGCACGACGAACTCGACGTTCGCACGCTCGGCGGCCGGCAGGCGGAACCAAGCGTAAAGATAATAGACGCACTGCGGCAGCACGCGCGCGATGTTGATCGAGTTGACCGCCGAGAGGTGACGCCGGTCGCTGAACGTCCGGTCGCCAAAAACCTCCTTCAACGCCGCCTGCGCGTCGTCGAAAGTGCCGTCCACCGCGAGGGCGAAGACATTGTCCGCCCCGGTGCAGGCCATCTGGCGCTCCTGCAGCGGCGAGACCCGCCCGTCGGGATAAAGGATGAAGATCCTGGTGCCGGGCTTGCCCAGCAGGCCGTGGATCGCGGCCGCGCCGGTGTCGCCCGAGGTCGCACCCAGGACATTGATGGACTGCCCGCGCACGCGGCACTGGCGCTCGTAGAGGTTGCCCAGCAGCTGCAGGGCGAAATCCTTGAAGGCCAGCGTGGGTCCATGAAACAGCTCCAGCACATGGGTGCGCGCGTCGAGCCGGCGCAGCGGGGCGATCTCGGGATGCGAGAAGCGCGTGTATGACTTCGCCACGATCGCCCGGAGTTCGTCGACCGGGATGTCGGTCGCGAAGATCCGCATGAACTCAAAGCACAGGTCCGCGTAGCCGAGCTTCTCCCAGCGCGCGAGGTCAGCCGCGCTCAGCGCCGGCAGCGTCTCCGGCAGGAACAGCCCGCCGTCCTGTGCCAGGCCGGTGGCGACGGCATCGGAGAAGCCGAGCGCCGGGGTTTGTCCGCGGGTGCTGATGTAGCGCATGGAGGGCAGATGTCAGAAGCCAGAGGTCAGTTGTCAGACGCCGGACGCTTCGCGACGAAAGGCGCCGGATGGTCAATCATGCTGCCGAGCATGCGGCCAAACTCCGAGAGCTGCGAGCGAAGACGCGCCAGGGTCGCCTGATCAATGCACCCATGGGCCTCGGCGTTGATCAGCCAATGCTCCGTCTCGTGCCCTTCGCCATCCGCATCGACCAGTTTGGCCACAAAGGATGCCTCGTAGCGGCGCTTACCCCAACCTTCGGCAATACTGGCACCCACGGAACGCGAAGCACGGCGGACCTGATCGGTCAGCGCATAGCGCTCTTCCTGAGACCACGATTTCGAAAGCCGAAAAACTTCCTGTGCCACGGCATGCGCCTTCTGCCAGACGATCAGGTCGGTAAAATGGCGAATCGGCGCCGTCCGTCGGCCGCCACCAGCCGAGGGCTTGATTTCCGCTTCTGACATCTGACTTCTGGCCTCTGACATCTTCCCCTCAGGCCTTCCCCAGCTTGAACGCCGCGTGCGCGACGTTCGCGGCCTCGTCGGCCCGCGCGAGCGCGAGCACGACCGAGATCTTGATCTCCGAGGTGCTGATCAGCTCGATGTTGATCCCGGCCGCGGCGAGGGCCGAGAAGAGCGTCGCCGCCACGCCGCTGTGGGTCTTCATGCCCACGCCGACGACGGATAGCTTCGCGATCTGGCCCTGCACCTCGACCTGGCCGCCGCCGAGGACGGCGAGGACCGGGGCGAGGACCTTCTCGGCCTTCTGGGCCTCGGTGGCCGGCACGGTGAACGTGAGGCTCGCCACGCCCTGGTGGCCGACGTTCTGCACGATCATGTCGACGATGATGCTGGCGTCCGCGAGGGCGCGGAAGACCTTGGCGGCCGTGCCGGGCTTGTCCGGCAGGTGGCTCACGACGACCTTGGCCTGATCCTTGTCGACGGCGACGCCGCGGACGACGACCTGTTCCATGGAGGCGACTTCTTCTTTCACGATGGTTCCCGGGTTTTGGTTAAAGGAGGAGCGGACTTCGAAAACGACATTGTACTTCTTCGCGAACTCGACGGAGCGCGACTGCATGACCTTGGAGCCGGAAGAGGCCAGCTCGAGCATCTCGTCATAGGAGATCTCGTTGAGCTTCTGCGCGTCCTGCACGACGCGCGGATCGGCGGTGTAGACGCCGTCCACGTCGGTGTAGATCTCGCACTTGTCGGCCTTGATCGCCGCGGCGAGCGCGATGCCGGTGAGGTCGGAGCCACCGCGGCCGAGCGTGGTGGTCTGGCCCTCGTCGTTGATGCCCTGGAAGCCGGCGACGATCACGACCTTGCCGGCCTTGAGGTCGGCCTCGATCGCGGTGGCGTTGATGTCGCGGATCCGGGCCTTCGTATGGACGGTGTCGGTGACGATGCCGGCCTGGGCGCCGGTGTAGCTGACGGCATCGACGCCGATCCCGTGCAGGGCCATGGCGGTGAGCGCGATGGTCTCCTGCTCGCCGACGGCGAGAAGCTGGTCGAGCTCGCGCTCGCTCGGGTGGTCGCAGACGGCCTTCGCGCGGGCGATGAGCTCGTTGGTCACGCCGGCGCGGGCCGAGACGACGACGACCAGCTGGTTGCCGGCGTCGCGCACGGCCTTGACCCGGCGGGCGACGTTCTTGATGCGTTCGGGGTCACCGACGGAGGTGCCACCATATTTCTGGACGATACGTGCCATGGACTAAAAGGAGGAGGTTTGCCCGCGAATCTCCGGGAATGAATGCGAATCCCGACCAAGCGACCGAGCCTCCGATCCTGTTCCGTCATTCGTGTTCATTCGCGTCATTCGCGGGCGCAAGGCTTGGAGGATTAGGCGGCGAAGTCGGCGATGCGGAGCAGCACCGGCTGGCCGAGCACGGTGCCGAGCCCGCGGATCCGCGCCACCGTGGCGCGGATCGCCTGCTCGTTGCTGTCGTGCGTGGTGAGGATGAGCGAAGCGGCGCCCGGGCGGCGCCCGGGGCGTTGCTGGACGTTGGCGATGCTGACGCCCGAGCGGGCGGTGACTCCGGCGATGCGGGCGAGCACGCCGGGCTCATCCTTCACTTCCATCCGGATGTAGTAGCGCCCGCGGATCTCCTCGGGCGCCGAGAGCCGGCAGGGCTGGAGCTTGGTCTCGGGCATCGCGAGGTTGCCGCGGCAGAGCAGCGTCACGGCATCCGCGATATCGCTGATCACGGCACTGGCGGTGGCATCCTGGCCGGCGCCGCGGCCGATGTAGGCGGTCTCGCCCACGATGTCGCCCGTGACGGAGATCGCGTTGTAGACCTCGTTGACGTTGCCGATCACATGCGTGCGCGGCACGAGCGTCGGGTGGACGCGGACACAGAGGCCGCCCTGCGGAAACTCCCGGGTGATGACGGCGAGGAGCTTGATCGCGTAGCCATTCTCCCGGGCGAACGCGATGTCGGCCTGGGAAATCCGGGTGATGCCCTCGACGAGCATCTTTTTCACGGGCACCCAGGTGCCGTGGGCGAGGTAAGCGAGGATCGCGGCCTTGTGGGCGGTATCCCAGCCCTCGACATCGAGGCTCTCGTCAGCCTCCGCATACCCGAGGCGCTTGGCGTCGGCGAGAATCTCGGCGTAGCCGGCGCCCTCGCGCTCCATCCGGGTGAGGATGTAGTTGCAGGTGCCGTTGAGGATGCCGTGGATCAGGCCGAAGCGGTTCGCGACGAGACCCTCGCGAAGGGCCTTGATGATCGGGATGCCGCCGGCGACCGAGGCCTCGAAGAAGAAGTGGCCGCCGTGACGTCGGGCCGCGGCGAAGATCTCGGGGCCGTGCGACGACAGCAGGGCCTTGTTGGCGGAGATCACGGTCTTGCCGCGGCGCAGCGCCTCGAGCGTGACGGTCCGGGCGATGCCGGTGCCGCCGATGAGCTCGCAGACGATGTGGACGTTCGGATCGCGGGCGATCGTGAGCGGATCCGTGGTGAGTCGGGCGGCCGGCACGCGCACGGCGCGGCGCTTGCGCAGGTCGCGCACGGAGGCCGAGTGCAGCACGAGTTTCACGCCGAGACGCGAACCGAGCGGGGTGCGGTTGGCGGAGAGATGTTTCCAGACGCCCTGCCCGACCGTGCCGAGGCCGCAGATACCGATGTTGATCACGCGTTGGCTCATGATTTCGGGTCAGGCCCCTCGCGCTTTTGGCCGACCTTCAGCTCGGTGCCGTTGAGGATGCGGGAAATATTTTCCCGGTGGCGCACGATGACAAACAAGGCCACGGCGGCCGACATGCCGATGAGGACGAGCGACTGGCCGAGCAGCCAGGCCGAGACCGGCAGGGAGACCGCACCGAGCAGCGAGCCGAGCGAGACGTAGCGGGTGAGCGCGAGGGTCACCCCGAAGATCAACAGCGCGATGCCGGCGCCCGGCGGAAATAGCACAATGAAGCCGCCCACGCCGGTCGCGACCCCCTTGCCACCGCGGAAACCGGTGAAGCAGGAGAAACTGTGGCCGAGCAAGGCCCCGATGAGGCCGGCGATGGCCAGGGTGCCGAACTGGTCAGGACCAAGCCCGGCCGGGCCGTCGGTGGCCAGGCGCCAGCCGTAGGGGGCGAAGGTGGCGACGGCGCCCTTGGCGGCATCCAGCAGAAGCACGAGGTTGCCCGGCCCGTGGCCGAGGACGCGGCGGACGTTGGTCGCGCCGGGATTTCGGGAGCCGACCTCGAAGATGTTCACGCCCTTCGCCCGCGCCACGAGGTACCCGAAGGGCAGCGCGCCCAGCAGGTAACCGACGAGGAGGGTGATGAGGACGGGGATGAACATGGATCAGGAAACGAAACCGAGGTCGGGGCGGTTGTCTCAACCGCCCTGGATCGAGGACGCGTAGGGACACGCGTCCCTACCCTGTGATGACGGATTCATAGCTGCACGAACTTCGCCAGCTTGATGGCGGCATGGCCCTTGATCTCGGCGCGGGCGGCGTCGCCCGGCTCCTGGTCGACGCGGACCACCATGTAGGCGGTGCCGCCCGGCGCGAGCCGGCTGAGGGACATGTCGGCGATGTTCACGCCGTTCTTGCCGAGAATGGTGCCGATGGTGCCGACCATGCCCGGCTGGTCGACGTTCTCGAGCACGAGCAGCTTGCCCTCGGCGGCGACCTCGACCTCGCGGCCGTTGATGCCGACGACGCGGGGTTGGTTGCCCTTGCCGATGAGCGTGCCCTGGGCCGAGTGGACCGAACCGTCGGCGGCGACCGCCTCGACGCGCATCAGCTCGGTGTAGCCGGAATCATCCGTCGACTTGACGACCTCGGCGCGGACGCCGAGGCGCTCGAGAGTAGAGGGAGCACTGACGAAGTTGACCGACTCGCCGCTGATGCGGCGGAGGAAACCGCGCTGGATCGCCCGGGTGACGGCGTTCACGTCGAGGTCGACGATCTTGCCCCAATAGGTGATGCGGAGCGTCGCGATCTGCTGCGGCGCGATCTGCTGCACGAGGGTGCCGAGCTTGGCGCCAAGGTCGATGTAGGGCCCGAGGACCTTGACGGCATTGGCGTCCATCGAGGGCATGTTGACGGCATTGCGGATCACGCCGCCGTTGAGCACGTCGGCGATCTGCTCGGCGACCTCGATGCCGACGGTCTCCTGCGCCTCGGCGGTCGAGGCGGCGATGTGCGGCGTGAGGACGACGTTGGGCAGCGAACGGAGCTCGCTGTCCTTGGCGAGGGGCTCCTCTTCGTAAACGTCCAATCCGGCGGCGGCGACGTGGCCCGACTTCAAGGCGGCAATGAGCGCGCTTTCCTTGATGATGCCGCCACGGGCGCAGTTGAAGAGGCGGACGCCCTTCTTGCACTTCGCGATGGCGGCCTCGTCGATCATGTTGAGCGTGTCGTCGGTCAAGGGCATGTGCACCGTGATGTAGTCCGACTGCTTCAGCAGCTCCTCGAGCGTGGCGACCTCGACCTGCATGGCCTTGGCGCGGCTGGGCGAGAGATAGGGATCGAAGGCCAGGACGCGCATGCCGAAGGCTTGGGCGCGCTTGGCGACCTCACCGCCGATGCGGCCGAGGCCGACGACGCCGAGGGTCTTCTTGAACAGCTCGATGCCGCTCAAGGTCTTCCGGTCCCAATTGCCGGCCTTCATCGAGGCCGCAGCCTGCGCGATGGGCCGGGCGCCGCAGAGGATGTGGGTGAAGGTCAGCTCGGCCGTGGAGATGGTGTTGCCCGCCGGGGTGTTCATCACGACCACGCCGCGCTCGGTGGCGGCGTCGACATCGACATTGTCCACGCCCACGCCGGCCCGGCCGACGACCTTCAGGAGGGGGGCCGCGGCGAACACGGCGGCGGTGATCTTCGTCTCCGAACGGACGGCGATGGCGTGCACGTCCTTGACCAGTTCCAGGATCTTCTCCGGGGAAGAGCCATAAGCCTCAATGACTTCAAAGCCCGGCTGCTGGCGCAGGTAGGCTACTCCCTTGGGTGAGATCTTGTCGGCGACGAGGACTTTCATTGGGAAAAATGCCCCCGAGGGAAAAGCCCCCCCGCCCGCCTAGCAAGGAAAACGTGTGTCAGGAGCCCCGCAGACGTGGACTTGTCCGATTGTAGGCGGGGTGACCTCACCCCGCTGGATCGATCTCCGGGGGTGAGGTCACCCCCGGCTACAAGATGGCGGCCAGGAATCCTGTAAACCGCGCGACGAAGAACGCCGGCGCGAACTGCGGGCAAACCCGCAACCAACCCGACGGCCAGCCGTCATTCCTGCAGATCCAACCGGTAACGATTCGATCACGGCCCGGGGCTTGTGTTCGCCCCTCCACCACCTACTTTTTCCCAATGCTCTCCGACCGGCCCTACATGCGAGACACGGACTACCCGCGCAATCGGACGTCCGTCCTTGTTTGGCTGATCGCCTCGATCCTCGCCGTCTTCGTCCTGCAGGTGCTTTTCATCGCCCTGCCGCTCGGCGACCGCCGGATGGTTGTCAGCCTTTTCGGCCTGACCGCCGACAGCCTGCGTTCCGGCGAAGTCTGGCGTCTGCTCACCTACAGCTTTGTCCACTCGGACAGCCTGCTCCACGTCGCCGGCAATCTCCTCGGCCTCTATTTCATCGGGCGCGAGGTGCTCCCGCTCGTTGGCCCGCGGCGCTTTCTCTCGCTTTACGCCACGGCGGTCGTCTGCGGCGCCCTCGCTTGGGCGGCCTCCAACTGGAACCACGGCGGACTCCTCCTCGGCGCCTCGGCCGGGGTCATGGGCCTGATGGTCGTCTTCGCCTGTTTTTATCCGCACCGGCCGATTACCCTGCTGGTCTTTTTCGTCCTCCCCGTGACGGTGAAGCCCAAGTACCTCGCGCTGGGTCTCGCCGCTTTCGACCTCTTCGGTTATTTCCTCTACGAGTTCCCCCATTCCGGCGCCACGCTGGGCATCGCCCATTCCAGCCACCTCGGGGGCATGGCCGCAGGCTGGCTCTTCTACCGCATCGTAATCCAGGACCGCTGGTTCCAGCACGGCTCCGGGGTCCAGATGGAACTGCCCGCCTGGCTCAAGCGCACCCGCAAGGCTGCGGTCGCCCCCGCCTACAAGGTCAATCTCACACCGGCCCTGCCCAAGACCACCGCTTCCGCCGCCGACCTCCGCGCCGAGGTCGACCGCATCCTCGACAAGATCAACAGCCAGGGCTTCGGCGCCCTCACCGCCGAGGAAAAACGCCGCCTCGACGAGGCCCGCGATCTGCTCAGCCGGCGCTAAGGAACCTGCGCTGATTTTCCCGTTCGAATTCCTCGCGACCCCGCCTCCTCTCACCCACCAGCCATGTCTTTCCCCCTCCCCGCCCGCGGCACCAAGCAACTCCCAACCTGGCTGCTCCTCGCCGGCGCGCTGATTGCGATCCCCGCCGCGATCTGGGCCGCCGCGGCGCCCGCGGCTCCGACACCCTCCGCGGCCCCCCAGGCCCAGGTCCCGGTCACGCGGCCCGACACCACTCTCCTCACCAACAAGGCCCCGGCCCTGGTGGGAACGACCCTCCCGACCGAAGGCAAGCGGTTCACCGCTTCCCGCACGCTATCGCTCGAAGCCGGAGTGCTGATCAACAATCTCGAGAGCTTTCACTACAATCGCGGCGCGGTGAAGTCCGCCGACTACGCCCAGGTCATTCCCAACTACATGGGCGACGGCATGGGCGGCCTGGATCGGCAGCACTTGTTTTTCCTCGCAAGCGACCGGACCAAGTTCATGGCCGATTACGCGAGCACCCTGTACGCCAACGTCAGCCGCGTCGGCAACCTGAACCCCGCCTTCGAGATCTTCTACGTGTACCGCCAGCGGCTCGCCGATCGCATCGCCTGGATCAACGAGGCCCTCAAGGGCGACTTCAATTTCGACTCCACCGAGGTCTACGTGACCGACCGCACCGAGTCCAAGACGCCCTGGCCCGCCAACGCCGCCGACGCCGACGCGCTCTGGAAACTCCGGCTCAAGTTCGAGCTGCTGGATGAGGTGCTCGCAGCCAAGAAGGAGACGACCATCGCGTCCGCCACCAGCAATCCGCCCGCCGCGGCCGAGGCCGGCGCCAGGTCCACCGCCCGCACCGACCTGCTCAATAGCACGTCCGGCCCGGTGAACCGCCCCATGCCGGCCCCCAATCCGGCCACCACGGGTGGCGGCTCCATGACGGTCATCAACCGCGAGTTCATCGACGCGGCCGGCATCACGGACCTCAACGCGGCCGCAGCGTTCGGGGCCGGCGTGATCAACCCACAGAACCTGTCAGTCCTCCCCCCTGCCCCCGCCAAGTCCCCCCTCGAACAGGCCAAGGAAACCATCCGCAAGCGCTACGACCGCCAGATGAAAACCGTGGACGAGTACGACTCCGAGGATGTCGCCGAGCGTTTCCTCAACACCATTGCCGAGCTCTACGACCCCCATTCCTCCTACCAGAGCGCCAGCTCGTTCGACGATTTCAACATCCAGATGCGCCTCGAGCTCGTCGGCATCGGAGCCGTCCTCGAGCTCTCCAAGGATGGCGACTATTGCACCGTCAAGGAGGTCGTCCCGGGCGGCCCCGCTTCGCTCGACGCCCGCCTCCGCGAGGGCGACCGGATCGTCGGCGTCGCCCAGGGCGACAAGGAGCCTGTCGAGGTCATCGGCTGGAGCCTGACGAAGATCGTCCGCCTGATCCGCGGCGACAAGGACACCAAGGTCCGCCTCAGCATCTGGCCCGCCGGCGCCACCGACACCTCGGTCCGCCGCGAGTACGTCATCACCCGCGACAAGGTTAAGCTCAACTCCACCCGCGCCCACGGCGCCATCTTCGACGTCCCGGGACCCAACGGCACCACCGTTCCCTTCGGCGTGATCAGCCTGCCGCTCTTCTACGGCGGCGCGGACGACGACGACAAGCGCACCGCCTCCACCGACGTGAAGGAGCTCATCGACCAGATGAAGAAGGCCGGAATCAAGGGCCTCGCCCTCGACCTGCGCCGCAACGGCGGCGGCCTGCTCAACGAGGCGGTCAACCTGACCGGCTTGTTCATTCGCCGCGGCCCGGTCGTGCAGGTGAAAAGCTATGATGGCGAGGTCGACCTGGGCATCGATCGCGACACCTCCGTCGCCTACGACGGCCCGCTCGCCGTGGTCGTGGACCGTTTCAGCGCCTCCGCCTCCGAGATCGTGGCCGGCGCCCTGCAGAACTATGGCCGCGCCGTGATCATCGGCGACAGCTCGACCCACGGCAAGGGCACCGTCCAGACCGTGCAGCCGTTCAACAGCCTGCCCTCCCTGCGCGCCTCCCGCGAGAAGCTCGGCGCCATCAAGCTCACGATCCAGAAATTCTACCTCCCGAACGGTTCCTCCACCCAGCTCAAGGGCGTGGTGCCCGACATCGTCCTGCCCTCCGCGGACGAGTACATCCCGAACATCGGCGAGCGCGACCTCGAGCGGGCGCTGGCTTGGGACGAAATCCCGTCCGCGGTCTTCGACGGCAGGGCGCTCGACACCGCCACGCTCTCCCCCCTCCGCACCGCCAGCGTGCAGCGCCAGCAATCGCTGGATGAATTCAGCTACCTCCGCACCAACATCGAGCGGTTCAAGATGCGCATGGAGGAGACCAAGGTGGTCTCCCTCAACCTGAAGCAGCGCGAGGACCAGAAGGCCGCCGACAAGGCTTTCAACGACAAGGCGAAGGCCGAGCGCGAGCGCCTCGCCAAGAACGACTTCCCCTACCGCGAGTTCTGGCTCGGCGAAAAGCCGGTACCCAAGGCCAAGCCCGCCACGGACGATGCCGAGGACGGCGAGGAACCGGATGACGGCGCCGCCTACGCCAAGGTCGACATCCCCCTGCGCGCGACCTTCCGCATCCTGACTGATTATATGAACCAGCCCGCCGCCGCGCAGACGCGTACCACCGGCGCTCCGACCACTGCCACGCCCGCACCGGTCGCCGGCGGCCGAGGCTGAGTGGTTGGTCTGGGTCGACGACCCGGTCGCGATGATTTGATCAAACGGGGCAGGAAATCCTGCCCCGTTTTTTGTGCCCGGATCGAAAGTCTCGAACCCAGGATGTTTTGCCACGGAGGCACAGACACGGAGGTCGGATGGTTTTGGTTCAGGAAAACCAAATCCAAAACAACGAGGCTCGGGCTCTGCTTGCCTCGGCGTAGCTCACAGAGCGAAGACGGGCGCGCTCTGTGCTCTGTGGCAAAAATCGGTTGGGAAATCATCGCGGCCGCCTTGTCGCCGCAGCCCTACCCTCACTCCGCCCGCGCAAACACGAACCGGTCCCGCCCGGTCAGGTCGCGCAGCGATTCTGCCGCCGCCAAGCCCGCCTCCCGGGTCCGGACCAGCAGCCCCGCGTGCTGGCTGATCCCGGTCTCCAGCACCAGCCAGCCGCCCGACAGGAGATGATCCTTCGCCGCCGCGATGATCCGCTCCAGGTCCTGCGCTCCGTCCGGCCCGCCGGAGGTCAGCGCCGAGACCGGCTCAAAATTCCGCACCTCGATTGCAGTCGCCGCCGTTTCCTCCGCGGAAAGATAGGGTGGGTTGGAGACGACCAGGTCGAAACGCGATCCAGCCGGCACGGCGGCAAACCAATCGGAACGGATGAACTCCACCCGGTCCGCCAGTCCGGTCTGCACCGCATTCTCCCGGGCCAGTTCCAGCGCCGCCTCGCTGCTGTCCACCGCCACCACCACCGCCTCCGGGTATTGCTTCGCCAGCGCGAGCGCGATCGCCCCGCTGCCGGTGCCAAGGTCAAGGATGCGCGCCGGCAGCGTGGCCAGCCGTTCCACGATGCGTTCAATCATCAGCTCCGTCTCAGGCCGCGGAATTAGCGCGCGTCGGTCGACCTTGAGCCGCAGGCCGTGGAAGTCGGTCCAGCCCGTGATGTACTGCAGCGGCTCGCCCTGGCCGCGGCGCCGCAGCAGCGGCCGGATCGACTCCAGCTCTGGCTCCGTCAGCAGGCGCTCAAACTGCACGTAAAGCTGCATCCGCTGGAGCCCGAGCGCATGGCCGACGAGCAGCTCCGACTGCAGCCGGGGCGACTCCAAGCCCTTCCCCGCGAGGAACTCGGTGCTCTTCCGGATGATGTCGAGCAGGCTCTGCATCGTTATAATCTTTCTCGTTCTCGGATATCCGGAAGGCTTGTCCGGACAAGGTAGGGCCCGCCGTCCCGGCGGGCCGTGAACAACCGCAAGCGCCGACGGAGCCCACGGCCCGCCCGGAGGTCGGGCCCTACCCCAATCGAGCAAACTACTGAGCCGTTGGTCCTCATTCGTCGTCGTTCCCTCTTTGCCGGTGGTCCGGCAGCGGCGCCCCGGTCAGGATCGCGAGCTTCTCCTCGAAATCCGCCTTCTGCAGGGCCGCGATGAGGGCGTCGAAGTCCCCCTCCATCACCTGCGGCAGGTTGTAGGTCGTGAGCCCGATCCGGTGCTCTGTCACCCGGTTCTGGAGAAAATGATAGGTGCGGATCCGCTCGCTCCGGTCCCCCGAGCCGATCTGCCCGCGCCGGGCCGCCGCGTACTTCGCGTGCTCCTCGTCCTGGCGCTGCTTCAGCAGGCGGGAGCGCAGCACGGTGAGCGCCCGGGCCTTGTTCTTGATCTGGGAACGCTCGTCGGCACAGGTCACGATCAACCCGGTGGGCTTGTGCAAAATCTGGACGGCCGAATCGGTGGTATTGACACCCTGCCCTCCCGGTCCGCTCGCCCGGGCGACCGTGATCTCCAGATCCTGGGGGTCGATCTGCACATCGACCTCCTCCGCCTCCGGCAGCACCGCCACCGTGACCGTGGAGGTGTGGATGCGGCCGCTGGCCTCGGTCACCGGCACGCGCTTCACCCGCTGCACCCCGCTTTCGAATTTCAGCTGCCGGTATACGTCCTGGCCAGTGATGAGGAAGATGACCTCCCTAAAACCGCCGCGCTCGGACGCGCTGCTGCTCATCGGCTGGATTTTCCACCCGCGGCCCTCGGCATAGCGCTGGTAGGCCCGCGCGAGCTCCGCGGCAAAGAGTGCGGCCTCCTCGCCACCGGTTCCGGCCCGGATTTCCATCACCGTATTGCGGGAATCGGTCGGCTCGGGCGGGATCATCGCGAGCAGGATGGTCCGATGCAGTTCGTCCCGGCGCTGCTGCAGCGCGGGCAGCTCGGCGCCCGCCAGCTCGCGCAGGTCGGCGTCAGCCGCCGGGTCCTTCATCAGGGACTGCCCCTCGGCGATCTCGCGGACCAGCTTGTCGTGCTCGCGGTATTCGGCCGCCAGCGCGACCAGCTTCTGGTGCTCGCGCGCCACCTCCGCCGCGGCCCGGGGGTTCGCGTAGAACGCAGGCGCGGCCATCTGCGCCGCGAGTTCGTCGTGACGGCGAAGAAAAGGATCAAGGGGAGGAAGTGCGTCCATGCGGGAAAACCCGGCTGAGATTTGCGAATTGCGCGTGCCGCCGGCTGCGGCTTGGGTGGGTGCATCCGGCACCCCGGAGCCGTTGCGGCTACCGGTGCTGGTCAGAAATGGCTACCACGCTCTTCACGCAGAACATCATCGCCTGCATCTGGGACTTCGACAAGACCCTAATCCCCGAGTACATGCAGTCGCCCCTGTTCCGGCGCTACCGGATCAACGAGGCGACCTTCTGGGCCGAGACCAATGCCCTCGCCGGCCATTACAAGAAGCGCGGCTACCACCTTTCCCCGGAGATCGCCTACCTCAATCACCTCCTCACGTATGTGCGGTCGGGCGAGCTGGCCGGCCTGAACAACCGCATCCTGGAGGAGTGCGGCGCCGACATTAAGTTTTACCCCGGGCTGCCCGATTTCTTCGCCCGCGCCAAGGCGTTCGCCGCCGAGAAGACCGAGTACCGCAAGCACGAGATCACGCTCGAGCACTACATCGTCAGCACCGGCATCGCCCCGATGGTCCGCGGCAGCGCCATCGCCCCGCATGTCGAGGGCGTCTGGGCCTGCGAGTTCATCGAGAACCCCCTCACCCCCGGCTTCCTGAACCAAAAGGAGCTGACCCTCGACGCCACGGCGTCCATCGCCCAGATCGGCATGGTCATCGACAACACCACCAAGACCCGAGCGATCTTCGAGATCAACAAGGGCAGCAACAAGAACCCGGCCATCGACGTGAACTCGAAGATGAACGCCGAGGACCGCCGCATCCCGCTGCAGAACATGATCTACATCGCGGACGGCCCGAGCGACGTCCCCAGCTTCTCCGTCGTGAAGAGCGGCGGCGGCCGCGCCTTCGCCGTCTACAACCCGGCCAAGCCCGAGGAGTTCGCGCAGAACGACCGGCTCCAGCAGAGCGCCCGCATCCACGGCTACGGCCCCGCCGACTACACCGAGGGCTCCAGCACCTCGCAGTGGCTGCGGATGCACATCCACCAGATCTGCGACCGCATCGTGACCGACCGCGAGGCCGCCGTGGCCCTGAAGGCCTCGAAGCCGCCCCGCCATCTCAATCCGTCGCCCGAGGAGGAGGCCGCCCGCGCCGCCGCCGCGGCGCCGAAGCAGGCGAATCTGTTCTGAGGTAGGGCTGCCTCGACGAGGCGGCCGTGGTGATCTTCCGCGATCACCTCCGGCAGGGCGGGACGGTTGGTGCGTTCGGGCTGTAGCCGGGGTCGTTGACCCCGGTGCCGGCCTCAACGAGGCCAGCTACAGATCCGGAAATCGCCCAAAACGCACCACTACCGGCCGGGCTCCGGATCACGAGGCCGCGACCTGGTAGGACATTTCCGTCGCCAGGTTATTAACCCGCTCCGCGTAGAAGCGCGCCGTCCGCGGGATCCGACCTTTCACGACGGCACTCAGGCCGGCGTTCCAAGCGAGGGCAATGTTGTAGGACGTCACTTCCAGGCCATTGCGCTTCAGGCCGGCCCGCAGCCACTCGTAGTGCGCCACGGCCACCTCGTCGGAATAGGCCCGGATCAACGCGTCGCGGAACGGCCGCGTGGTATGCTGCGCCCAGGTGGTCTGGCGGAACTGATAGGCACCGAGTTCGCCGGCCGGCCCGGCGCGGGTCAGGTCGCGGGGATTTTCCACCAGGTGAATCGCCTGCAGGGTATCCGAGCGCGTGTCGGCCCGGGCCGTCTTACTGCCGAGAAACAGGGCGAGCGCCGACACCAGCATCAGGACGCGAAGGGCGCTGCGAGGGGACAGGATGTTTGTTTTCACGCCCCGACCGACCGGGGACATCGCACGGGAGTTCTGGGGCGGCCGGAACTAAAGACAGATTTACAAGGAAACACCCTCAAGCCGGCGTTTTTCACGATGCCCCGGGTCAAAATGGCTGCGCCATTTTGTTTGCTAACTGCCTGCAGGCAAAGCTCGCAGGCGGTTAGAGCAGCAAACCGATCACTTCCGGGGCCGCCTTGCTCGCGAGCATGAAAAAGTAATTCTGGTCCGCCCAGGACACGAAGCTCACCCCGCCCAGGGCCTTGGTGCCCGTGAAGGCGTCCGGCTTCAGGTTCGAATAGTCCGACCGATTCACGATGTAGAAGTGATAAAAATCACCGTTCCGCTTGAAGCAGATCTCGACCATCTCGTGATTGTCATTCGTCAGGGTGCGGCAGCCGGTCGTGCGCAGCGTTTCGAAATCGAAATGCAGCCCGGTCGCGAGGCACAGGCCATCCTGCTCCAGCAAGGCCTTGAAGTCGTTGGCCGCCGTACCGATCGGCCGGGCGTGCTTCCCCGCCTGCGCATCCTGGATGGCAAACGCGGTCAGCTTCTCGACGTCCATCGTCGGCTTGGCCGGCATGACCGTGACCATCCCGGCAAACACGACTAGAGCCGCGGCGGCGCCGATCAGCGCCGGACGGAACCAGCGGGAGCGCATGCTCGGCTGGGCCAGCATGGAGCCGGCGAGCACCGCGTTGCGCAGCTGCGCCGGCGGGACGATTTCCTTCAGCTTGCCAGCCACCGCGGCGGCGTGCGCCTGCTGCTGGGCAAACCACTGCCCCAGCTCGGGATCGCGCTTCGCCTGCTCCAGCGCCTCTGCAAAGGCGGGATCGGGGGCGTCCTGCCCGCCCGGCCGGTAGCCACTCAGGATGAACTTGGCGTCCTGGTTCTTCATTGGGCGAACCGCTGGCGCGCGGCATTGAACTCGATGACCTTGGCCCGACCGGCCGTTTCCTCACGGGCGAGCGCCGCGCGGAGCTGGGCCTTGCCGCGCGAAAGCCGCGACATCACCGTGCCAATCGGCACCTCCAGCGCGTTGGCAATCTCCTGGTACGACAGGTCCTCCAGGTAGAACAACGTGAGCGGCGCACGGAAAATTTCGTCCACCGACTGCAGCGCCACCATCACGGTCGCGGCGTCGAGCTTCGCCACCCGGTCCACCTCCTCGGCCGCCAGCTCGCTGGCCTGCTGCGGCAGGTCCTCAATCGAGGTGGCCCGCGAGTCGCGCCGGCGGCCGCGCAGAAATTCACGGTAAAGGGTCGTGAAAAGCCAGGACTCGGCCTTGGCCGCCTCGCGCAGGCCGTGCCCCTTGGTCGCCCAGATGAAGAAGGTCTGCTGCACCAAGTCGCCGGCATCCGCCGAATTGCGGGCCAGGCTCAACGCAAAGCGATAGAGCGACGCATAGTGCGCGTCGACCAGCTGAGTGAAGCGTTCGGAAGCCATTGGCATTGGGATGCCACGAGAGCCTCTTTATTCCCGCCGCCGAGAAAAGAGAATTCTCGTCCCGGCCCCGCGTCCCCCGCCCGTCCCCGCGACCCAGTCCCCCCCGACCCGGTCACCCCATCCCTGACACCCCGGGGGCTGTCATCTATTAGATGACATTGCCCCAGATTCCCCTCCGGCCCGCCCAAGGGCTGGAATGTCATCTATTAGATGACATTCCCCCCAGGGCATTTTGATTGCCCGGTCCCCGGCCTGCTTTCACTCCCATCGGGTGCTCCGGTTCATCCTTCCGCCCAATTTTTCCGCTGCCGCGAAGCGCGACGCCATTGCGGTTCGGGTCGAGCTGGACCGGGGTGTCGATCCGGAGGCGGCAGAGATCCCTGCCCTCGCCCTTCTCCAGCGGTGGTGCGCCACGCCGGTGCCTCCTGCCATGATCCAACTCACCCGGCGTCAGTTGCGCGAATTGATCGGCGCTCTCCCGGGCCAGCCGACTTTCCGCTATCATTCCACTCCGACCGAACCGGTGCCCTGGGAGGGGGAGCAGCTGCAGGCGGTCTCGGACCATCTGACGGATCCGGTTGCCACTCCGACGATTGAGCAGCCCAAATCGTCCGCCAAGGACGAGCGTCCGTTGCGAGAGCGGGCCATCTCCGAGCCCATGCGGATTGATGGCACCGAGCACTTCCTCAGCATCGCCCTGCCCAGCCGCGAGCACCCAAATTATCCAGACGCGGTCGATCTGGTAAAAAGCGCCGGCTTCATGCTCGAGCCCTCGAACCGGCGCTGGTGGCTCCGCGACCGCCACAAAACCCTCAACTTTCTCGCCGCGCACCGTGACCGCCTGGAACGCGAGTTCGGCGCCGAGTTCACCGACAACTTCCTCAGCCGCACCGCCCATATCCAGTCGGCCGCGATCGAGGCCCGCGCCGAGGAAACTGACGGCGGTTATGCCGTCACCCTCGCGGTGCGCGCCGGTACCGCCGCCGACACCGAGGTCCAGGGCGCCCTCGCGACCAACCGCGGCTACCTCGAATCGGGCGGCAAGATTCACCTCCTCGACGCCAAGGCCCTCAACCGCCTCGCCGCCGCCCAGCAGGCCCTGAGCCAGGAGACCACCACCGGCCCGGTCGCCCGCCGCACGATCCGCGTCCCCGCCGCCCGCGCCGCCGAACTGCAGGACATGCTGGAGGATCTTTCGCCCTCATTTGCCCCGCCGGAGTCCTGGCGCAAACGCAGCTCCGGCCTGAAGGACCTCACCCGGCTCGAGCCCGCGCCGTTGGAGACCCGCTTCAGCGAACGACTCCGGCCGTACCAACGGCTCGGCACCGCGTGGCTCTGGCATCTCTACCGTCACGGCCTCGGCGGCATCCTCGCCGACGAGATGGGCCTCGGCAAAACCATCCAGGCCCTCGGCCTGCTCGCCACCGTGCGCCGCACCGCCCCGTCAGCCGGTCCCGCCCTCGTTGTCGTGCCCGCCTCTCTGCTGGAAAACTGGCGGCGGGAAGCAGCCATGTTCGCCCCGCAGCTCAAGGTGCGCGTCCACCACGGCGCCGCGCGCGGCGCCGACCCCACCGCGCTGGCCGCGGCCGACCTGATCGTGACCTCCTACGGCACCCTCGCCCGCGACCGCGAGCTGTTTGCCGAGCTCAAGCTTTCGGTCCTCGTCGCCGACGAGGCGCAGCACCTCAAGAACCGCCGCTCGCAGAACGCCTCCGCCCTGCGCTCCCTCCGGGCTCCGGCGCGTTTCCTCCTCACCGGCACGCCCCTCGAAAACTCCCTCGACGACCTGCGCTCCCTCTTCGAGATCCTCCTCCCCGGTTACCTGCCCCGGCTCCCAGCCGGAATGAAGCGCGAGGAGCGCATCTGGCACGACCAGCGCCTGCGCGCCCAGACCGCCCCCTACATCCTCCGCCGCACCAAGCGCGCCGTGGCCCCCGAGCTTCCGGCCAAGCTGGAGCAGATTATCTGGTGCGAGCTCACCGCCGCCCAGTCCGCGCTCTACCGCAAGGTGCAGGAGGAATCCGAGCGCGCCCTCTTCGACCTCGAGGCCGGCGGCGCCACCGAGGCCAGCCTGCGCCTCGCCGCCCTCACCCAGCTCCTCCGGCTGCGCCAGATCTGCTGCGACCCGCGCCTTGTGCCCGGGGGATTGCCCGATGCCACGCCCTTCAACGACTCCGCCAAGCTCGAGGCCTTTAGCGAACTACTAGACGAGGCGGTCGATGACGGCCACCGGGTGCTCGTCTTCTCGCAGTTCACCTCATTGCTCGACCTGCTCGGCGCGGAACTCGAGGCAAAGGGCCTCCTGTGCTGTCGTCTCGACGGTTCAATGAGCACGGCCAAGCGCCAGGCCGAGGTCGACCGTTTCCAGGACTCGCCCGAGATCCCCGTCTTCCTGCTCTCGCTCAAGGCCGGCGGCACCGGCCTCAACCTCACCGCGGCCGACACCGTCGTGCATTTCGACCCCTGGTGGAACCCCGCCGCCGAGGCCCAGGCCACGGACCGCGCCCACCGCATCGGCCAGACGCGGATCGTCACCAGCTACAAGCTCATCGCCGCCGGCACCGTGGAGGAAAAGGTCCTCGGCCTGCAGGACTCCAAGCGCGCCCTCCTCGCTGATGTCTTCGAGGCCAGCGACGCCACGGCAGCCAAGCTCTCGCTCGCCGACCTGAAGGCGCTGCTGTAAATCAACGCGCCGCGCTGAGCAGCGCCTTAAGCCGCACACAGATCGTAGGGCCGCCGGCCAGATAGGTGATGGGCTTCATCTTCAGGTCAAACTGACGGATGGGGAGCTGTTCACCGTTCAGGAAGTGCACTTCGCCGCCCGCGGCCTGCATCAGCGGGATCGCCGCCGCGAGGTCCCAGATCTTCACGTTGAAGTCCACGCAGCCGTCGAGCAGTCCCGTCGCCGCGTAGGCCAGGTGCAGCGTCGCACTGCCCAGGCTGCGGATTTTGAATTCGGACATCACGCCGCTCGCCATCGCGAGCAGCGTCTTGTCGCTCGGACTGTGCAGCCCGACCAGGGAGGAAGGCGTCAGGGGCGCGGACGACACCCGCACGAGCCGGCCGCCGTCGACCACGCCATGACCGGGCCCGCCGACAATGAGCGAGCGCCGGCTGAAATCGTAGACCACGCCGTAGACCGGCACGCCGTTCTCCACCAGACCGAGTGCGATCGCGCAGTGCGGGATTCCCAGCGCGAAATTATTGGTGCCGTCGATCGGGTCGAGCACCCACGAGAAACGCGCCGTCACCGCGATCGGCTCCCTGGAATCGGCCAGCTCCTCGCTCAGGTACTGGTCGGCGGGAAACTGCCGGGAAAGCTCGGCGAAGATGCCCTCGGAGATCGCGACATCGGTCGCGGTGACCCGGGTGCCGTCGGACTTCCACCGGCTCTCCACATTGCCGAAGTCATTATGGAGGCGTTCGGTCTGGCCGAGCACCGCCTGCTGGGCGGCTTGAATCCGGGCGTTGAGTTCGGGCGAAGACATGTTCCGCCACGAAAGTGACGACTCCCCCGGATTCCAAGCCTCGAACCTGTCCGCGGATTTCACGGATTGAGGCGGATTTCCCAATCAGCATCCGGTTCTGCCATCCGCGTTCATCCGTGTCATCAGCGGGAAGGTTTTGGGGCTCCCTTGGGTTGCGACTCCGCTGGCCTCTGCTGCTGTGCCAAAATCGACCGGGGTATCGCGGCCGACCCCGCGAGTCAGCCCTACCTTCGCCTCCGAACTATGCGTAGTCGTACAGCTGGGGATCGCGCCGCGGGGCGGTCCGGCGCACGCGGAAGCGATGGCGCGCCTCCTTCGGATCGACGGCCTTCGGGTCCGGCCCACCCGGGCCCTCGCCATACGGATCGCCGCCTTCCCCGCCCGGCTCGGCCCCGCCTAGCGAATCCTCGAGCGAATCCGGATCAGCGCCCTCCTCCAGCTTGCGCACCACCTCCTCCATCTCGCCGTCAATCTTCTCGCCCGTGAGCTCCGCCATGCGGCGCATCATCCGGCCCATCGCGCGCGGGTCATTTTCGTCCAAACCGGAAAACTCCTTTTCCATCGCGCCCATCGCAGCCTCCATTCGGGCGTCGTCGGCCCCGCCCTCCGCGCCCGGCCCGGCCGCCGGCGCCGGCGCGTCATCCGACTTTCCGCCGCTGGTCACCGCAAACGACGAGACCAGCTTGCGCATCGTGTATTTTGGATTCCCGGGACACTTCGGCACCAGCCGCCCCTGCGCGAGCGTCTTGGCATAGAACTGGTAGACCGTGTGGTTGTCGGGACAGTAGTACTCGTAGATCGGCATGGTCGTTGCCGGAATCTTGCGCCTGCGCCGGAGAATTCAAGCACCGTGAAAATTTCTGCGATTTAGTGAAAGATTGGTCCCGAATTCTACGTTATTCAGGGGTATGACCCTTTTCATCGAAACACCCCACTTGACATGTGCTATCATTGATAGCACCCGTGTTTACATGGCCCAATTGGTCGTCAGAAATCTTGAGGAACAGGTCGTGGCCCGGCTGCGCCGCCGGGCGGCGGAGCTCGGCGTGTCCGTCGAAGAAGCCCACCGCCAAGTGCTGCGCGAGGCGTTGCTCAAGTCCAAGGGCCGGGGCAAACCGACCTTCAAGGAACATTTGCTGGCAATGCCCGACGTCGGGGGCGACGCGATCTTTGCACGCAACACCAAGACCCGGCGCCCCGTGGAAATCTGATGGCCTGGTTGCTCGACACCAATGTGCTGTCCGAACTGCGCAAGGGCCCGCGGTGCACCCCCTCGGTGCGCCACTGGTTCGATGGGCTGGATGAACGCGAGGTTTACACGTGCGTGCTGGTGATCGGCGAAATCCGCCGGGGTGTGGAGCAACTGCGCCGCACCCAAGGCGTCGCAGCCCGCAGCCTCGAGCACTGGGCGGAGATCACTGAGGAGATGTTCGGTGACCGCCTCCTGCCGATCACGACGGAGATCTGCCACGACTGGGCCCGCTTCGATCCCGCCCAGCAACTGCCCGACATCGACGGCCTGATCGCCGCCACCGCCCTGCACCACCGTCTCACGCTGGTGACCCGCAACGTGGCGGACTTCGAGCGGTCCGGCGTGGCAATTTTTAATCCGTTCGAATAATCACAGCGGTGGCCCGGATTATCCTGTAGGAACGGGTTTCCCCCGCGAATGACCGGGATGATCGCGGCGTAAAGCCGCTCCTACAGTTGGAACACGATCGCGGCGCGGCCGAAGCCCACGCCCTACCAGCCGGACGTCAGTCAGGCTTCTTCCGCAACTGCCCCGCCGGCCGCACCGCCGGGCCGTCCTTGCGGCTGTTGAGCGCATCAACCACCCCGGCCAGGCGCCGGCGCTTTTCGTTCGTCTCGGCGAAGATCTCCAGCTGCGCCGGCTTTTCCTCGACGCCGGAGAACTTCACCCCGACGAGCCGCAGGGGCAGGCGCTTCCGCCACGCGGCGCGCAGCAGCTCGCTGACGACGGGATAGAATGGCTGCTCCAGGTCGGTCGCCTCCGCGAGACTCCGGCCGTGCGACTCATGGGAGAAATCCGGATAACGCACCCGCACCGTCATCGTCCGCACCCGCTTCCCGTCTTTCCGGATCGCCGGCATCAGCTCGTCCACCATGCCCTTGGCGATTCGCTCCACCTCCTCGAAGTCAGACAAGTTGGTGCCGAAGGTCTGCTGCTGCCCATAGCTCTTGGCGTCCTCGTGCTCCGTCTCGACCGGCCGGTCGTCGATTCCGCGCGCCATCGCCCGGCATTCCTCCACCCCACTGCCCAGAATCGGCTGCAAGCGGGCCGCCGGCGCCTCGACCAAGTCGCGCACGGTGCGGACCCCCGCAGCCACCAGCAGTGCCTCGGTCTTGCTGCCGATACCCGGCAGCTTGCCAACCGACAACGGGGCCAGGAAGGTTTCCTCTGTGCCCGGCGGCACCACGACAAAGCCCCGGGGCTTGCGCAGTTTCGAGGCAATCTGCGCGGTGAGCTGGTTGGCCGCGATGCCCATCGAGACCGTGAGCCCGAGTTCCCGCAGGATCCTCGCCTGCAGTCCGCGCACGGCCGTCTCCACCTCCGCGGCCGTCTTGAAGCCGCATGGGCCGACATCGAGATAGCCCTCGTCGATCGAGTTGCGCTGCACGATCGGGGTCAGCGTCTCGCAGAGGTCGAACATCTTGCGCGACGCCTCCCCGTAAACGCCCGGCGTGTGGGGAATCAGGATCAGGTCCGGGCAGACCCGCAGCGCCGACTGGGTCGGCATCGGCGTATACACCCCGCAAGCCCGCGCCTCGTAGCTGGCGGAGGAGATGATGCCGCGCTCCCGGCCGCCCACGGCGCACTTGGTGCCGCGGAGTTCCGGCCGGCGCGCCTGCTCGACCGCGACGAAAAACGCGTCGGCGTCGAGGTGCACAATGGTCGGCAGGGGCATGCGGTCACTTTCACCCGCGCGCCGGGCCAATTCAAGGGCAGGCGCGACACTCCTGCCCGGATCGCCACGCCTTGTCCCACCGGCGGGCGAAACCGGGACACATCTGCCCTTACATTTATGTAAGACTGGCCACTTCACCTCGGAGCGCCTGCGGATTTCATTTGGAACGATTCCGGCTACTGCTGTCGGAATAATCAGCACCCGCTAACTATCCCACCTCAACAATCAGCGCACCATGAGAGCACAGACCGAAAACAGTCCCATGCCCACGGAGAACGCCGAAGCCGGAAACCTCCGCGCCTCGTTCGAGGCCCCGCCGTCTTTCCTCGAGAAGCCCGAGCCGGCCGCCCGCGAGGAACCGCTCCCGCTTGAGCGGAGCAGCCTGCAGATGTACCTGCAGGAGATCGGCAAGACCCCCCTCCTCACCATTCAGGAGGAAATCGTCCTCGCGAAGCGCATCCGCCGCGGCAACAAGGCCGCCCGCGACCACATGATCTCGGCCAACCTGCGCCTCGTGGTGAAGATCGCCATGGACTACAAGGACTTCGGCCTGCCGCTCCTCGACCTCATCAGTGAGGGCAACATCGGCCTGATCAAGGCCGTGGAGCGCTTCGACCCGCGCAAGGGTGGCAAGCTATCCACCTACGCCGCCTGGTGGATCAAGCAGTCGATCAAGCGCGCCCTCGCCAACCAGTCCAAGACCATCCGCCTCCCCGTCCACCTCGTGGACAAGATTTCGAAGATGCGCCGCATGGCCATGGTGCTCACCGAGCAGCTCGGCCGCGAGCCGACGGACGAGGAGTTGGCCATCGAGCTCCAGATCCCGACCAGCAAGGTCGCCCATCTCAAGTCCGTCAGCGTCCGCCCGGCTTCCCTCGATGCCCCCGTCGGCGAGGACTCCGACTCCGGCACGTTCGGCGACCTCGTGGGTGACGAGAACGCCGTCGATCCCTACGAAAGCCTGAGCGAGCGCACCCGCTACCAGGCGCTGAAGGACATGGTCGACTCGCTCGACGAGCGCGAAGCCGAGATCATCCGCCTGCGTTTCGGTCTCGAGGGCCGCGACGAACTCACCCTCGAGGAGGTCGGCCAGCGTTTCCATGTGACCCGCGAGCGCATCCGCCAGCTCGAATACCTTGCCATCTCCAAGATGCGCCGCGCCATGGCCAAGGAGGACACGCAGCGCACCCGTGAGCAGATCGACGACGACGAGCGCGCCCGCCAGCGCCTGCAGGTCATACGCGAGTTCGCCGAGTCCAAGTCCCGTAAGCCCGCCCGCGCCGTCCGGAACTAAGGTTGCCCTCAGCCGAGGGCAACCTCGTGGTACTCGAGCGCCCACTCCTTCATGAAGCGGACGCGGGTCGGCTTCACGCGGTAGACGATCAGGGCCGGGTTATCGATGGTCCCGAGATATTGGCGCAGCAGCGGATTGGTGTCCCAGATCTGCTGCAGCATCGCGCGGTCCGTCAGCACCTCGGCCACCCCCGTGATGCGCACCTGGTCGTGGCCCTCGTTCACGTAGACCAGTTCGCACTTCGGATTCGCGGCGAGCTCGACGGTCTTGTGGTAGAGCTTGAGGTTGGCGATGTAGATGACGAAGCCCTCGGTGCGAACTGGTGAGACGGGCCGGGCCCGGGCCTGGTCGCCATCCATCGAGGCTAGGATCGGGTACTTGGAGGTCTTGACGAGCTCGCGGGCCAGGACGGCCACCTGCGCGGGATCGATCGGGGCGGGGATCGGCTTTGACATGGTGGTTTCAGCTAACGCCTCCCGGACGGCGATGAAAAGGGCGGATTTGTCCGGCGGACCTTCAAGTCAAACGGGGTGGCAGTAGTGTCCTGAGGTGGCAGGGCGGCGACATTGTTCGCCGCCGGATGATCGCGCGGCAGCCGGTCCCACCTATTTCACCCCATGGTCCGCCCCGAGAGCCAGGAGCATACTCGCCAACCCGCGGCCTCTTCGCGCCTAGGGCAATTCCACCGACTTCATGGCCGTTAAATTCCAGGACTAATACGAAACTCTGGGAATCACGCGCACCGCCACCCCCAAGGACATCAAGCAGGCGTTTCGAAAACTGGCCCGCCTGCACCAGCCCGATGCCGCGAAGGACAAGGTCGTGGGCGAGGCAAAATTCAAGGAGATCAATGAGGCCTATGAAGTGCTCGGCGATGCGGAGAAGCGGAAACGGTATGATGAACTTGGCGCCAACTGGCAGGGCGACGCCCGTGGCGCGCCCGCGCCCGCCAGCCGGCGCGGGCCAGGGGGCGGGCCGGATGTCGAGTTCGACGGCACGGGATTCAGCGACTTTTTCGAGTCATTCTTTGCCGGAGGCCGGGATGGTTTCGGATCGCGCCACGCCCGGGATGGGCGCGGGTTCGAAGACGAGACGCCCTTCACCCATCCGGGGCAGGACGTCGAAGCCGATCTGCTCGTCACGCTGGAAGAGGCCCTGCGCGGTTCCCTGAGAAAAGTGACGCTGCGGCGGCCGGGCACAAACGGCGACGCGGAGCGACTGAACACCTACCAGGTGAAGATCCCCCCCGGGGTCCGCGAAGGAAAACGCATCCGGCTTGCCGGTCACGGCGGGGCGGCGGCCGGCGACCTGTATCTGCGGGTACGCCTGGCCCGACACACGGATTTTACCGTGTACGAGTCCGATCTTCATTGTGACCTAGATCTGGCCCCTTGGGAGGCCGTACTGGGAGTGCAGGCGAAAATCCCTACCCTCGACGGACGCACGACCCTGCGGGTTCCGCCCGGCACGGCGTCGGGCAGTCAACTCCGTCTGCGCGGGCTGGGCGACCTCTGGAGCGAAGTGGAACGACTGAAGGCAGAGCTGAACTTCCTGCGCCGGAGATAGGCCGCCCTTCCCATTTTCCCCCATGGCGGGTTGCGCCTGTGAGGTCCATTCTCCGGCCATGAACCCACTCCTCCTGATCATCGTTCTCGTCCTGCTGTTCGGCGGCGGCGGCTTTTATATCGGCGGCCCGACCTATGGTGGCGGCGGTCTCGGCGTGATCCTGCTGATCTTGGCCATTGTCTACCTGCTCGGCTGTTTCAGGACGTCGAAGCGCTAGTCCGGAAATTTTTGCGGACCGGGTAGGCAGGAAAAACTTGGTCATAGGGTGTGGCCCAGCCATCGAGGAGAGCATGAATTTACGGAGCTGGCGCACCCCGCGGCTTGCCTCCGGGTGAGCTGCCGCGGAGAATGGGCCATGCCGCAACCGGTCGCCATGGGATTCCCCGCTTGGGCGGAATTGTCCGCCAAGGACCCGGCGCAGGCGGCCCATGAGGTTCACGAGCGGGTGCGCCAGCTCCCGCCCGCCCAGCAGCAGGCCGTCGTCGCCTATCTCACGCCCGAGGCCGAACTGGCCGCGGCCCTCGCCCCGGCCGACCCCAAGGCCCCGCTGCGCGGCGTGCCGTACTTCCTCAAGGATCTGTTCGACCTTGCCGGGACAAAAACCCGCGCTGGCTCGCGCTGGCTCGCCGAAGTGCGTCCGCTGCCCGCCCATGACTCCGCCATCGTCCAAAGCCTGCGCCGCTGCGGCGCAGGCTGCGCGGGCAAGACCCACCTGCACGAGTTCGCGTTCGGACTCACCGGGGAAAACCCGCACTACGGCGACTGCACCCATCCGCGTTTCCCGGATCGCACCACGGGCGGCTCCAGCAGCGGCTCGGCCGCGGTCGTCGCGGCCGGCATCGTTCCGCTCGCGATCGGCACCGACACCGGCGGCTCCATCCGCGTGCCGGCAGCGTTCTGCGGCCTGTACGGGCTGCGGCTCACGCCCGGCATCGCGTGGATCCAGGACGCCTTTCCGCTCTCCCCCACGAGCGACACACCCGGCTGGTTCACCCGCACGGCGGAGGACATGCTCGCCGCCACGGCGGCGCTCGTCGGACTCGGCGGCATGGAACGCGAGCCTCGCGGCGTTTATCTCGCCCCCGGCGAACTCGACCCGGAAGTCGGCGAAGCCTGCGCCGCCGCCGCCCGGCGCCTCTGCGAGCCCGCCGGCCCCGACACCACCATCGGTCTCACCCGCGCATTCGAACCCGCCGTCCGGACCCACGGTGTGCTGACCTCCCTTGAAGCCGCGCGCGCCCATGCTCCCTGGCTCGATGCCCGCCGCGCCGAATACGGCCCCGTGGTCTGGGAGCGCATTGACCAGGGCCGGCATTGGACCGACGAGAACCTGACCGAGGTGGCCCTCTGGCATGCCGGGCTCCGCCTCGCGTGGACCAGCTACTTCCTCGCGCACGACTTCCTGGTGCTGCCGGCCGTCCCTTTCCCCGCCCTGCTCCAAAACCAGCTGACGCTGGAAAACCGCCGGCGGATCCTGGCCCTCAACGCGCCCGCCAGCCTCGGTGGCCTCCCGGTCCTGACCCTGCCCGTCCCCCTTTCCTCCGGTCTCACCGCCGGCCTCCAAGTCGTCGTGAATCACCCGCAGAGCCCCGTCATCCCCTGGGCCCTGCGCCGCTGGATGTAAGACCTTCGGATTTTTTATCCAAGGATTTCACGGATTTCGCGGATTCCAGCTCCGAACATTCGAACCGATTTGCACAGGAGGACCCGGAGGACAGGGAGATTTCTTTCCGGAATTCTCCCTGCCCTCCGTGCCCTCCTGTAGAAACTGCCGGGGCGATAGGGCTCTTATCCGTGAAATCCGTGGTTAAAAACTTCCGTGATTTCGCCTGTGTTTTATTCGGGAATTCTGGTTAGTTTCCGCCAACTCCCTCTGCCATGAAAAAAATCCTTTCCCTGCTCGCGGCTGTCACCGTCCTCACCCTCACCGCCTCCGCCCAGAATTTCGAGGGCACCATCACGTGGTCCTTCAAGGCCGTCCTGCCTGCCGACATGGCCCAGCAGATGCAGGGCGCCCAGGGCATGATGAACGATCCCGCCATGCTGGCGCAGATGCAGGCCGCGATGAGCAACCCGCAGATGAAAGCCATGATGGAGGGCAATCCCCAGATGAAGGCCATGATGGACAACATGGCCAAGGGCCGCGGCGCCGCCGCGGCGGGCGGCAATCTGATGGACGGCATGCTGCCGAAATCCATTGCGGTGAAAATCAAGGGCACCAGCAGCCTCAGCATCATCGAGGGCGGCCTGACCGCCGGTGAGATCCTGACCCTGGCCGACAAGAATGTCGCCTACCTGATCGATCGCCCGTCCCGCACCTACACCACCGTCACCCAGGACACCGCGGCCGTGGCCGCCCCGGCCGGCAAGTTCAAGATCACCCGTACCAGCGAGACCGCGACCATCCTCGGGTACTCCTGCAAAAAGACCCTGGTGCAGGACACATCCGGCCAAGGTGTCGCCGCCTCCTACACGATCTGGTCCACGACCGACATCGCTGGCGCCAACTCCAAGCAGTTCGCCCAGATGAAGCTCTCCGAGGGCGGCGACACGTCCTTCATGTCGTCGATCGACGGCGTGCCGATGCGCATGGAAATCGCCGCCGAGGGCATGAAGATCACGATGGAGGCGAGCGCGGTGAAGAAAGAGTCGATCGCCGACAGCCTCCTCGCGCTTCCCGCCGGCTTCACCGAGCGGAAGCTGCCGGGACGCTGAAACGGCCACAACCCGGGCAGGGTCTGCCCGGGCTACACCCGATCTCGATGATGTAGCACCGGCAGACCTCTGCCGGTGGATCGGTTTCTTACCGGAAAGGCCGCGCCCCGGCGCGGGTGCTCGCGACCTTGAGACGGGACCTACGCCAGGCCCGCCGCCGCCGCGTCATCCAGCAGCCAGACCACGCGGGCCGCGCACGATTGCAGCATCCGCGCCGGCGCCGCCGCCGGCAGCTCGGTGCCCTGGAAAAGCCGGCGCACCGCCCCGGCTTTCCCGGCGCCCAGCACCATGACGACAATCAGGCCGCAGGCGCGCAGCCCGGACGGCGTGATCGTCAGGCGCAGTCCCTTGCCCGGGACATTCACAGCGGCAAAGAACCGGCCGTCCTCCGCCTCGAGCAACGGGCTGCCGGGAAAAAGCGACGCGATGTGCACGTCGTCCCCCAGGCCGAGCATGCAGACATCGTACGCGCGGCCGAAGCCCGCCACCCGGAACACCTCCTCGGTGTAGCGCGCGACCGCCGGGGCCGGTTCAAGCTCGACCGGCCAGGCCAGACGGTGCGCCGGAGGAACACCCAGCGGATCCAACAGCTGGCGCGCCGCATTGCCAAAGTTGCTCTCAGGGTTCGTCGCCGGCACGCCGCGCTCATCGCTGACCGTGAACCGCGCCGCCGCCGCCAGCCCCGGGGGGATCGCCTTTTGCTCCACGCACCAACGGTACCAGGCCTGCGGCGTCGCCCCCCCGCTGAGCGCCCAGAGCAGGGACCGTCGCGCCTGCGGATCAAATCGTGCCGTTCCCAAGGCCGCCGCCGCGGCGAAGAGTTCCACCTGCGAGCCGACCTTCACGAGGCCCAAGGATGTTTTGATTTCAGTCATGATCCGTGTCCCCGGCAGGGCTGGGTCGACGACCCGGCCGCGATTGCCGGATCCCGTGGGTTCGTTGCGCCATAATACCCTCGGTGATAATCGATCGCGGCCGCCTCGTCGAGGCAGCCCTACCCTCGATGCGTGCCATCCGTGTCATCCGTGGTTTCAACCGCTTGCCTCCCTCAGAAAAACATTGCCTCGGAGAGTGCCGTGGTCGGCGGGAGCAGGCTGATCGAACTGGCGAGGTCGGTGCGGCCGGACCCGAAGTCGGCCGAGAAGCTGGCGTGGCCGGTTGCGAGCTCGGCCGTCCACCGGAAGTTTTTCGGACCGGCATACTTGAAGCGAAGGTCGAACGAGACCGTTCCACCCGGGGGCAGTGCCTCCAGCCGGCAATAGTCACCGGGCACACCGCACTGCCCAAGCCGGTCGCGCACCCAACCGAGCAGCACCCGGGCCTCGGCGGTCACCGCCGGATCGTGCGCCAGCACCACCTCCTTCAGCCCGTCGCCCAGGTCGATGACGGAATAGCGGCTGAGGAACTGCCCGAGGGCCTGGCGCGCGGGCAGGAGCCGCGCGCAGGTGAGGTCGCGCACCGTCTCGGGCCGCGGCCACGGGTAGGTCAGCGCGTCCTCCGGCACCACCGCGCTGTCCATCAGCAGGCGCTTCGCCCGCCCGAGGAGATAGTGGTATTCCGCCAGGCGCTGGGTCGAACGGAAGCGGTGCGCCCAGTAATACATCGGGAGATCCGCCGAGAGGCAGATCGAGGCCTGGTTCTCGAGGTGCTTCCACGCCGGGCGCGGATAACTCAGGATGACGAACTCGACGCAGCGCTTGTCCTGCTTGGTCTTCCCGAGGTGACACTCGCCATAGATCTTGGCGTGCAGCTCCGTCGGTCCGTCGTCTCCCTCGAGGGGACAGAGGATCACCACCCGGCACGGGTAGCGCTTCGAGAATTCCAGCACTGTCTGGAACTGCACGAGCGCATCCTCGGGCGTGGTGTGCAGGCCGAGATGCAGGACCACGTTGACCTGGATGGCCTTGGCATCATCGGCCTCGAGCGCCGCCCCGTCCTTCAGTCCGGTCCCCGCCGACCACATCTCATCGAGGCTCGAGGTGATGGAGCCCACCGGCACCTCGAGTCCGGGCAGGGTGTTGAAGATGGAAGGCATGGGAGGTTAAAGTGACGAGTGACGGGTGACCGGTGACGAGACTCCGGAAAACGTCACACCGGCTTGAAGGGTGAAATCGGTCATCTCGTCACTCGTCACATGGAACTCGTCACTTTCGCGCGCAGCGCGAACTACGGCTGCCTCCACGCGCGCTGGTCGCGGGCCAGCAGGGCATCGGCCCCGGTCGGGCCCCAGGAGCCGGCGGCGTACGACTGCATGCCCTCGCGCCCGGCGGCCTCCCAGACCTCGAGCACCGGAGAGCACAGCTTCCATGAAGCCTCGGTTTCGTCGCCGCGGATGAACAGAGTGCCATCACCGATCATCGCGTCGAGGACGAGGCGCTCGTAGGCCTCGGCGGTGTTGGAGCCGAAGGTCGTGCGGTAGCGGAAACTCATCTTCACCGGCTGGGTGCGCGTCTCCAGGCCGGGGATCTTGGTGTTGACCACGAGGTGCATGCCCTCGTCGGGCTGGATCTGGAAGGCGAGGGTGTTGGCCGAGAGGTCGAACTTGTCGCCCTCGGCGAAGAGCGTGCCGGGCGGGCGGCGGAACGTGACGGCAATCTCCGAGACCCGGCGCGCGAGGCGCTTGCCGGAGCGCAGGTAGAAAGGCACGCCCTGCCAGCGCCAGTTGTTGATCGAGAGGCGGAGCGCGGCGTAGGTCTCGGTGGCCGACTCCGGATTGATGCCTTCCTCGGCAAGGTAGCCCGGCACCTGCTTGCCCGCGACCATCCCCGCCCCGTACTGGGCGCGGGCCACATCGCCCGACGGGCCGAGGTTCAGGGGCTGGATGGCCCGCAGCAGCTTCACCTTCTCGTCACGGATCGCCTCGGCCTCGAGCGAGACCGGCGGCTCCATCGCGGTGAGGGCCACCAGCTGCATGGTGTGGTTCTGGATCATGTCGCGCAGACAGCCGCTTTGCTCGTAGTAGCCGCCGCGGGTGCCGACGCCGACCTCCTCCGCGACGGTGATCTGCACGGAGGAGATGAAATTGCGGTTCCACAGCGGCTCGAAGATCGAGTTGGCGAAGCGCTGGACGAGCAAGTCCTGCACGGTTTCCTTCCCGAGGTAATGGTCGATGCGGAAGACCTGCGGCTCGGCGAAGACGGACTGGATCGTGGCGTTGAGCGCGCGTGCCGAGTCGAGGTCGCGGCCGAAGGGCTTCTCGATGATCACCTTCGCCTGGTGGGGCTGGCCGAGGTAGCGGGACGCCAGCCCGCTCGCGCCGAGGTTGCGGATGATCGGGGCGAAGACGGTCGGCGGGGTCGAGATGTAGAACAACGGCTGCACCGCACGGCCGAGCTGCTTCTCGATCGCGTCGAGGTGCGCCGCCAGCCGGGTGAAGGCCGCGGGCTCGTCGTAGCCGCCGGCGACGTATGAGGTGTGCGGGGCCAGGCGGTCCCAGACGTCCGTCTTCAGCTCGCGCCGGGAGAACTCCTTGATCGCGTCCGCCGCGAGCCCGCGGAACTCCTCGTCGGGGATCGCCTTGCGACCGAAGCCCACGAGGAAGAAGTCGGCCGGAAGCAGGTTGTCGTGCGCCAGGTTGTACACCGCCGGGATCAGCTTGCGGGCCGTGAGGTCGCCCGAGGCGCCGAAGATGACAACGACCGTCGGCGGAGCCCCGCGGTGTTTGCTGAGACCCTGCAGGAACGGATGACGGGCGGTGTCGGCCATACGGGGGCGAATGTCTGGTTCGCCCCCCATGACAGGCAAGGGAAATGGCGGGCCGCACCGCGTCATCGGCTGAATATAAAACCGGCTCGCGGCCGGACGTATTGCTCCTCACGGCGGCGGCCGGGGTCCCGCCCGATCAAGCCGCCACCTCATCACGCCCACCACCCGGGGCCCAGAAGCGGGATGTTTTCAAAGTGGAGGACCACGGGCTTCCCGCCGCGCGCCAATGGCAGCGTCACCTCGACGACATCAAAGCGCACGGTGCGGGGCTTTTCGCGCAAGACCGCCACGTAGGCCTTGATCGCGCGCCGCAGCGCGGCCTGCTTGCGGCGGTTCACCGCGTAGTAGCCTGGGACCCGCGCGTGCGGGGACCGGGCCTTGACCTCGACAAAGACCAGGACCTCGCGGTCGCGCATCACGAGGTCCAGCTCCTCGCGCAGGTCCCGCGGATTCCTCCAGTTGCGGGCCACCAGACACCAGCCGGGCTTCGCACAGAGGAAGCGCCGCGCCATCCGCTCGCCCTCGTCGCCGCGCGAAAGCGCGGACACGATCGTACGTATTCGCTCGAACATCGGGGAAGATCCCCGGCACGTGATTCTCATTGCCGACGCTTGCGGCGGATGACAATCCAAGATCACGTTTCCCCATGGCCGCGCCCAACATCGCCAGCACCCTCCGCCGCTCGCTCCTGATCAAGGTGATCTCGAAGCCGGCGCCGAGCCGGGAGGAAGTCAACTCCGTCATTGAGCTCACCGCCTCCAAGGTCGTCGAGGCCCTGCAGGCGCAGTCGATGACATTCTACCTCGTCGAGGGCAACGACATCACCTTCCGGCAGGTCTATTACTCCCCGACCCTCTGGGCCAAGGATCCCGCGCTGGAAAAAAAGCTGCAGGAAACCTCCACCAAGCTGCTCGCCCTCCGGCTACCCCTCGGCACCGGCGTCGTCGGCAAGGTCATCGCCAGCGGCGAGCACGTTTTCTTCCGCAACAGCGACAGCCAGGCTCCGTTCATGGCCGGCATGGCCAAGAGCACGGGCTTCGAGGTCCGCTCGATGCTGACCGTACCGCTCAAGACCAACATCGTCATCGGCGCCATCCAGGTGCTGAACAAGGAGGAGAGCGCCGGCACCGACGGCGAGTTCACCGAGAAGGACCTCACCCTCCTCCAGGAGGTCGCCGAGTACTCCTCCACCCTGATGCAGCGCATGCTGGACCCGAAGTTCCAGCTCAGCGCCGAGGATACCGCCAAGTTCGTCGCCAAGCTCACCGACCTCCCCCTCGTCACCAAGCCCGAGGAGATCGAGTGCGACGAGAAGCTGATCGAGACCGTCGGCGACGCCATCATCCGCCGCGAGGGCATCTTCCCGTATAAGATCGAGGGCAACCTGGTCCACGTCCTCATGGCCAACCCGCTCGACTACGGGAAGCGCGAAGCCTTCCAGCAGTCCACCGAGTACATCATCGACGAGGTCAAGGTCGCCCCGGCCACCCTGATCGAGCTCCTGATCAAGAAATTCTTCAAGGACGCCAAGGCCGCGGCCGGCGAGGGCGATGTCGATATCTCCTCGATCACCGACGTCATCAGCAGCGCCTACAGCACCGAGGGCGGCGCCGAATTGACCGCGGCCGACCTCGAGAGCGAGGATTCCGCGCCGATCATCCAGCTGGTCAACCGCATCATCGAGGACGCCTACATCTGCGGCGCGTCCGACATCCACATCGAGCCGATGGAGAAGGACCTGCTCGTCCGGTACCGGGTCGACGGTCTCTGCCAGGAGAAGCTGCGCCTGCCCAAGCAGGTCACGCAATCCATGATCTCGCGCCTGAAGATCATGTGCAACCTGGACATCTCCGAGCGCCGCCTGCCGCAGGACGGACGCATCGTGTTCAAGAAGTACACGAAGAAGAACATGGACATCGATCTGCGCGTCGCCACCGGGCCGATGAAGGATGGCGAGAAGGTGGTCATGCGTATCCTGGACAAGTCCAAGTCCACCCTGCCCCTGCCCGCCTTGGGCTTTTCCGATGATAATCTCGCCAGGTACCGCGAGTGCATCCGCCAGCCGTACGGCATGATCCTGCACTGCGGGCCGACCGGGTCGGGCAAGTCGATGACGCTCTACTCCGCGCTCGGCGAGGTGAACACTCCCGACGTCAACATCCAGACCGCCGAGGACCCCATCGAGTACACCCTCGCCGGCATCAACCAGATGCAGATGAACCGGCAGATCGGCCTCACCTTCGAGCGCGCGCTGCGGTGCTACCTCCGGATGGACCCCGACATCATCCTCGTAGGAGAGATCCGCGACAAGGAAACCGCCCAGATCGCCGTCGAGGCCGCGCTCACCGGCCATTTGCTCGTCTCCACCCTCCACACCAACGACGCGCCCTCGACCGTCTCGCGGATCGGGGAAATGGGGGTGGAGTGCTTCAACATTTCCGCCTCCCTCGTCTGTGTCTGCGCCCAGCGTCTCCTCCGCCGCGTTTGCAAGAACTGCAAGCAGCCCTATGAGCCCAAGGGCCGCGAAGTGGAACTGATGGAAAAGGCCATCGGCTGGAGCGGGCAGGTCTTCAAGGCCAACCCCCAGGGCTGCCCGACCTGCAGCGGCCTCGGCTACAAGGGGCGCGTCGGCATCCACGAGCTGATGACCAACAGCGAGGAGCTCACCGAGGGCATCAACAAGGAGGTCGAGGTCGCCCAGCTGAAGCGCATCGCGATGAAGAACGGCATGAAGACCCTGCACCAGGACAGCATGCTCAAGGTCAAGATGGGCCTCACCACGATCGAGGAGGCGCTCTCGAACGTCCCCCCGGACCTGATCCTGTAAGGGCCACTGTAGCCCGGGTAGACCTCTGCCCGGAGATCGTCCTGATCGTCCGAATCCGCCGGCAGGGTCTGCCGGTGCTACATCCGAACCATGCAATTCCTGCGGTGACTTCCGCCCGCGCGACGTTGCACTTCGCGGCACTACGACTTTCTTTCCCCGCGATGACGTTCGCGCCCCACCGCCTGCTCCTTGCCGCCTTTTTTGCCGCCGCGGTCGGCGGCGCGGCCGCGGCGGAAGCCCGGAAGGAGCCGGGACCCCCGCCCGCCGCGACCCAGCCAGCCAAGCCCGTTCCCCCCACCACCACCATCCCCGTCCCTCCCGTCGGCGAGGTGAAGCCTCCGCCCGAGGGCTGCCTTTCCCTCGTTTTTATCGCCTCGGGCGACGACCGGCGCGCCCTCCGCAACACGCGCGGGCGCATCGCCGACGTCCTCGCCGCCAACGGCCGCAAGGAACCCGTCCTCGCCCGGATCAGCCGGAATGAAATCGAGGAACTCGTTCCCCGCATCGCCGAGATCATCGCCGGCAACGACCCCGAGCCGATCTCCCACATCCCCTCCTATTTCGCCCTGGGACACATCCCCGGCCCGCCCGCCTGGGAATACCTCCAACGCTGGCTCCGGCCTGACGACGAGTTCTGGACCTATGGCGATGGGGAAACCGGACTGCTGGTGATTCGCGACAACCACCTGCTGTGCCTGATGCACATCAAGGTACCGTTCGAGGACTGATCCGGCACCGCCCCGCGTACTACGGCTCCGAGATTTCCGGATTGCCGCCAACCCCGGGCCGGGCGTACGAACACTGCCGTATCGACGCCCTCCCGGCATGTCCCCCGCCGGATGGCTTGCCCTTAACTCCAGCCCCAACCCAACATGATTAATCCGTTCCCCCTCACCCGTCGCGCCGGTCTTTTCGCTGCGATGGTTGCCGCCAGCACCCTTGTCGCCCAGCAACCGGCCCCGGCCGGCCGCGGCGGCGCCCCCGCCCTGAATCCGGCTCAGACCGCCGCGCTGACCGCGGCCGTCGTCCCACCCGCCCTGAGCCAGACCGCCACCGCCGCGGCCACAGACCTCACCGGCGCGAGCCTCGCGCTGCCCGCCAACGCCGGTGATCTCACCGCCAAGGCCACTGCCCTCGGCGCCGCCGAGCTCGCCCTCGCGCTCGCCCGCGCCGATGAACTCGCCAAGGTCCAAGCCCTGCTCAAGCCAATCACCCCCGCACAAGCGACGACCGCCCTCGGTCGCGCCGGCGGTGGTGGTCGCGGTGGCGCCCCCGTCGTAGCGGACACCACCGATGGCTACGTTTCCCTCTTCGACGGCAAGACGCTCACCGGCTGGGATGGCGATCCGCGGCACTGGAGCGTTCGGGACGGCATTATTGTCGCCAGCAGCTTGGTGAACCCAATCATCAACGGGAATACCTTCCTCATCTGGAAGGGCGGCAACGTGAAAGATTTCGATCTCAAGGTCGATTACCGCTTTGTCGGAACGGGCAACAGCGGCGTGCAGGTCCGCAGTCGCATGGCGAATCCGGAAACCCGCCCTTGGGGCATCTCCGGCCTGCAGCTCGACATGGTCACCGCGGGCGGCACCGGATCCGGCGTCTTCTACGGAGAAGGCGGCGGCACTAGCGCGCTGCAGAATCAGGGCCAGGCGATCCACGCTACGCCGGAAGGCAACAGGCAGATCGGAACGATGGGCTCCGGGGTGGCCGACACCTTCAAGCCGGGTCCAGCGGACGCCACCGCTCCTGCCGGCGAGTGGAACACCTACCACATCATCGCCCGGCAAAATGTGGTCGCCGCCTTTGTCAACGGTCGCATGGTGGCCTTCTTGGTGGACGACAATCGCTCGGCTCCGACCTTCCAGCCCGAGGGTCTTCTCGCCCTGCAGATGCACACGGGCCAGCCCTTCGAGGTTCAGTTTCGCAACGTTTACCTCCGGGCAATCACCCCGGAACTGCTGACGCCGCTCCCGGCTCCGGCCAGTGCAGCCGGTCGCGGTGGCCGCGGCGGCCCGTAATTCCGGACTGAATCAGTCCTCTTCCCCAGCGGGAGCCGGCAACGGCTCCCGCTTTTTTGTGCCCGGCTCAGAGTGTGGTCCGGGTGCCCCCACCCGGAATTCGCCTCACCGCGCCACACCCGGAATGCAATCCCGCTGCTCGTTGACCAGCGAGCCGGGCGATTCCCGCTCCGATTCCGAAAAACCACCACGACCCAGACTGCCCCGGGTAGGGCGGGACGGGTTCGGCCCGCCGGATCGAGACGCGGTCACGGCGCGCCGAACCCGTCGCGCCCTATCCTCAAAGCCCCGCTGCCACCGCCGCGAACATCGCCTTGCGGCTCGCCGCGTCGCGCGTCCGGTCTGTCCGGATCTCGAGGACCCGGATTCCCCGGGCGGGCAGGCGCGAAACCAGGCGCGTGAATTGCCCCCAGCTCCGCACCACCGTGTGCGCCACGCCGTGCGCGGCGCAGAGTTTGCCGAAGTCCGCCTCCTGCGGCGTAGCAAAGAACTCCTCGAACACCCCGGCGAACTGCGCCACCGGCAGGTGCCCGAAGATCCCGCCGCCGTGATTATTGATCAGCACGATCGTCAGGCTCCCGCGGAACTTCGGCCGCAGCAGGAGGCCGTTGCTGTCGTGCAGGAACGCCAGGTCGCCCGTCAGCAGCACCGTCGCATGTCCGCCGTGGGCCACGCCCAGCGCGGACGAGAGCGTCCCGTCGATCCCGTTGGCCCCGCGGTTGTAGTACGGGATGATGCCGCGGTCGTTCGCGGGCCAGAAATACTCGGCGTCGCGCACCGGCATGCTGCTGGCTAGGAACACCGGTGTCCCCGGCGGCAAATGCTGCGCCAGCCGCCAGGCGGCACCTGGTTCGAAGAGACTGGCCTTGCGTCGCAGGGCCGCTTCCAGCCGCCCGGCCGCCTGCTTTTCCGCCTGCATCCACGCCTGCCGGTATGAGCCGGCGGGGGCGGGCGGCAGGAGCGACTTCACCGCCTGCCAGAGATGCCCGCGCACCGGCGTGGTGGCCAGGCGGAGCGCATCGCGATTGTGCGCGGAGGTGGCAACTAGCCAGACCTTGGGCCGGTGCTCCTCCAGCCAGGCCCGCAGCACCTTGCTGGTCGGCCAGCCGCCCAGGCAGAGCACGGCATCGGGCGCCAGCTTCCGGGCCAGGCGGGGCTGACGTAGCACGGTGTCGTAGTGGGCCACCAGGTTGGGCACCTGCCCGGCCAGGCCGCGCAGACCCGACAACGCATCGGCCAAGACTGGCCAGCCATGTTTCTGCGCGGTCGCCGCCAGCACCCCGATGTCCACCGGCGAGATTCCATCGTCCGGCCCCGCTATCACCACGATGCGCCGTCCGACCGGCAGACGGGACAAGTCACCCTGCGCGGCGTCCGCCAAGACCGAGCATTCCAAGCCGGCAAAAAAGGCCTCGCCCTTCAGCCGGCCGCGCACGGCCCGGGTGCTGCCATCCGCGATCGGCGGCAACGGATCGCGAAACGGCAGGTTGAGATGCACCGGCCCGCGCCCGGGTCGGCGGGTGCGGTTCACCGCGCGGACGACCGCCTGCCGCAGCGCCCGCAGCGCCGGCAGGGTCGCCTGCGGCACCGCCAGCTCCTGGAAAAGGTTCACGTGCGTGCCGTACAGCTTCCGTTGGTCGATGGTCTGCGGGGAGCTGCAGCCCCGCAACTCCGGCGGGCGGTCCGCCGTGAGCACGACGAGGGGCACCCCGCTGTGCCAGGCCTCGATCACCGCGGGCAGGAAATTCGCCGTGGCCGTGCCCGAGGTGCAGACCAGCGCGACCGGCCGCCCGGACTGCTTCGCCAGCCCGAGGGCAAAAAACGCCGCCGAGCGCTCATCGAGGACCGGGATTGCCTCGATGCCCGGATGACCCGCGAACGCAAAGGCCAGCGGCGCGGAACGCGAACCCGGCGCCACCACCGCCTGCCGCACCCCGAGCCGGAACAGGGTCTCAACCAGCACACTCCCCCAGAGGGAATTCGTGTTGCGGAAATCGAGCGTGGGGCCGGCCATGGATCTGTCGGAAGTGAGGGTGAAAGAGGAAAGTGGGTGAGAAGGAAAAGGTGAAAGTGTCACAGCGGGCGGTCGAGTTGATTTGGCTCCAAAGCCACTTTCACGTCACACCCTCCACTCACTTTCACTTTCACTCTCACTCCGCCCCCTGTAAGAACCTCCCCGATGCCCGACTCGCCCCTCATCAGCGTCATTGTCGTCTGCCGGAATCCCGGCGAGCGCCTCCGCGCGGCGCTGGCGAGCGTCTGGTCCCAGCAGCCCGTGCCGCCCGAGCTCATCGTCGTCGACGGCGCCTCGACCGACGGCACCCGCGAATGGCTGGCGGCCAACCGCGACCGCCTCTCCACCCTCATCGCCGAGCCCGATCGCGGGGTGTACGACGCGATGAACAAGGGCCTCGCCGCGGCCCGCGGTGACTGGATCCTGTTTCTCGGTGCCGATGACCTGCTCGCCGGCGACCGCGTGCTAACCGAGGCCGCGCACTGGCTCGGAAAAACGTCGGCGGGCGTGGCCGCCGGCGAGGCCGCCTACGCCGACGGACGCCTCTATGCGCTGCCCGTCAAGCCGCGCGTGCGCGCCCGGAATTTCGTCCACCACCAAGCCGCCTTCTACCGGCGGAGCCTGTTCGCCGAGAACGGCGGCTTCGACGCCTCCCTCGCGATCATGGGTGACTACGACCTCAACCTCCGTCTCTGGCGGAACCGCGTCGCCTTCCGTCCCCTCCCCCTGCGCCTCGCCACCTGCGGCACCGGCGGGCTCAGCGATGCCGGCCGCTGGGCGGGCTACGCCGAGGAAATCCGCGTCCGCCACCGCCACTTCCCCGCTTGGAAATGCTGGGGCTGGGACCTGCTTTCCATCGCCCGCTGGCTGCGGAAACGAATCGTCCGAAGGTAGGGCTGACCCGCTGGGTCGGCCGCGGTCATTCCGGATGTATTTTTGCCACAGGCACAGAGCCACAGAGATCGGATGCCTTGGGGTTCGAATCCCAAAACAAAAACGAGGCTTGGCCTCTGTGTCTCTGTGCCTGTGGCAAAAAAATGCCGTAGATTGCAGCCGAGACCTCGATGCGGCCTTATCCTTTTTTTGGCGCCAACCGCCGGAGCAAATCCAGCGCCCGGCCGGAGAGACGCCCCAGCCCGAAGCGAAAATTCCGAAACCCGCTCTCCAGCAGCAACCAGTCGCCGCCGAACACCGCGCGCAGCAGGAACTGCCGCCACACCTCCCGGCCGGTGCGCACCGACTGCGGCGGGAAATCAAATCCCTTCCGGCGCGCCGCCACCTCGTCGCGCGCCGCCGTGAGCGCCACGACATACGGCCGGTAGATCGCGTTCCGCAGGCGCACCGGCATGATGCCGTAGTCGAGCTGGCCCGATTGCCACCAGCCCTCGCCCGCCGCCCGGAAACGCGCGAAATGGAACACCACCAGCGGCCCGCCGTTGACCGTGACCGCCCCGTGGCGGTCCACGCCGATCGCCGTGGCCTCCCAGTTCCATGGCGCCAGGTTCACGGCCGCATCGCCCAGCACGAGCAGGGCCGGCCCGAGCAGGTTCGGCCAGCGCTCGAGGTACTTCTGGTCGGCGTAGCGGTCCGCCTCCACCCGGTCATGGCACCACGCAAGGCAGCGCTCCCGCCAGTCATCGAGGCAGGCCTGCCCGCGCCGGTCGTTGCGGAAGACCAGGAGGCCCACGTTGAACCGGCCGTGCCGCTCGTAAGGCTTCAGCCACGGGGGGAAACGGTGCTCCGTCACCACCACGCTCGCCTCCGCGAGGTCCATCGCGGCGAAGATCCTCTCGGGACCGGAGAAGAAAAACAGGTCGGCATCGAGATAGGTCAGGCGCGTGAGCCCGGCCCGGGCGGCAAGCAGCCACCGCGGCCAGCAGGGCGACAGCGTGAAGTAATACTCGACGCGCGTGCGTTCCCCCTTCGTTCGCGCCAGTTCCGGATCCGCCGCCTCCAGTTCCGCGAGCGGCACCACGTGGAGGCGGGGTTCGCCCAGTTCCGCGAGCACTTCGGCGGTGAACCCGTCGAGTGCCAGCACCCAGAGCTCCGCCGCCGGATCATGCCGAGCCAGCGACCGCCAGAGGGCGAGGCCCTGCGGCAGGAAGCCGCGGTCGAAGTAGGTGCAATAGGCGTTCATGGGGCCCCGGCCCGACGCGCCGTCACGACGTTGTCGAGATAGAGGTCGGGATTGCCGGGGAGCACGGCCGCCAGCACCGCGCCCACGAGGTTGACCGGCGCAATCAGCAGGAGTTGCGCCGCCAGGTTCAACAGGCGCAGCCGGGTGCGCGTGACCTTGAAGATCCAGCCCGCGAGCAGCTGGACCGGCGTGCGCAGGTCCGGCGCGGTCTTCTCGAGCGTCTCCACCGTCCAGCCCGTGCGCTCCAGCAGCGCTCGCAGCCCGAACGACGAATAGCGGGCAAAGTCCACCGGCTGCTCGTGCTCGTCCCAGACGAACGGCACCGTGAGCACCAGTGGCCCGCCCGGGCGCACCACGCGGCGCAACTCCCGGAGGAAGGCCTCGGGCTCGAAGACATGCTCGAGCACCTGCGAGCAGATCACCGCGTCGAAGCTGGCATCGGCAAAGGGCAGGGTCCGGCCGTCGTAAAAGACATCGGCCCGGCCGAGCGCGCGCGTCACCGCGTCGTCGATATCCACCCCCACGTAACGCGTGGCCCGCGTCCAGCCCTCGTAGGGTTTGCGCCCGCAGCCGACGTCGAGCACCTCTCCCCGCAACTCCCCGAGCCGGGGCCGCCGCGCCCCCGCCAGGCCGCGGCGGGCGAAATAAAACGGCGTGCAGACGAGCCCGGCCAGTCCGGGATCGAACTGCTGCCGCCACCACCAGGTGCGCAAGGTGCTCATGGGCGCAATTCCTCAGCCGCCCGCCCCGCGGCGGCGGAAATGAAATCCCCGGTATTCGGCCGTCCCATCCACCGCATCAAACGCCACCGGCCACTCCGCCGCGAGTTCGTAGTCGCGGGCCAGCGGCGCCAGCAGCTGCTCCCGGTTGAACACCCGGCATGCCATGCACCCTCCCCCGAGCCCGGCCGGCGTGTGCTGCACGCAGATCCGCCCCCGGCCCGTCGGGTCCAGCGCGGTCCGGTCCAGGATGATGTCCCGCCAGCCCCGCCCCGCCTCCGTCGCGAGCAGCGCCATCGGGTCCGGCAGGTACTGCAGCACGCTGGACAACAGGAGCGTGGCGGGCTTCCCGGTCGCAACGGCCTCGTCTACCGTGGCGTGAAACGAGAGCGTGGCATCAGCGAACTCGCGCCGGCCGGCCGCCACCAGTGCGGGCACCTCGACCACCCGCCACGCCGTGGCGGCCGGCAGCCAGGCCCGGTGCTGGTGCCACGCGCTGCCAAGGGCGCCCCCATAATCCACCACTTCCAGCCGTCCGCCCTCCGCCGCCGCGGCCGCCTGCAGCGCCGCCAGCAGCGGCGGGTGCGGTTCCGCCGCCGCAAAAGTCACGCCGTCCCGTTCCCAGGCCGCGCGGCCGTCCCGCACGGCGCGGGCCGCTGCGACCACGCGGTCGGCTTTGCTGCTGGTCACGCCGGCCGCAATGACCGCCGCCTCCCAAGTCGCATAATCCCCGCGCAGCCAGCGCCAGCCGAACCAGCGCCGCCACAGGGCCCGGGCCGGCGCAGGCACGAGGGACTTGAGGACCGAACGCGCGGAGGTCGTCATGGGGCAACCTCCGGGGTGACAAGTGACGGGTGACGAGTGACGCGCATCGGAGGACAAACGTCGGAGACTCTGGATCGTGTTTTCATTCTCGTCACCCGTCACGCGTCACTTGTCACTGCCCCAATCAGCGGCGCCGGCATCTCCGTCCTGCGCGGGTGCTGGTTGCCGGAGAAATAGGCGTGGAAGACCGCCCGGGCGTCATCGCGGCTCCAGGCACCCCGCCGCACGCCGGGCCAGCGCGCGAGGTCCGCCTCGCGCACGTCCTGCACCGACCAGCAGCGCACCACGACCTTGCTCACCTCAAGTGCGCCGAGGGCGGCGATCCGATGGTTGCCGTCGAGGATGATGAACCGTTCCGCGCCGTTCTCCGCCCGCAGCCGGCGCGCATGCGGCCAGCCAGCGTGGGCGGCGGGAGCGTAGCCGCGCTTGAGGATCGAATGGTAGGTGGACTCCAGCCAGCGGAATTCCTCCTCGATCCGCGCGGTCTGCACTCCCGCCTCCGAAAAATGCGTGAGGATATCCGGACAATCCTCCGGCAGCAGCCGCCACGCCGGCGGGGCCGCCCGCCGTGCCCACGGATACTGCCACAGCGGATGCGGTTGCGACAGCTTCACCCCGAGTGCGCTGCCAAAGTCGTGCGGCCGGTAGTGGCGGAGAAAATCCGTGAAGGCCGCCTGCAGCTCCGCCTTCGGCCGGTGCGCTGTCAGCCCCGCGCAGTAGTCCTCGTAGGGATTGCATCCCGTCCGGCCATAGCGCCAGCCGCCGAAATGCACGCAGGCCGCGAGCGGCACCTCGACCGGCCGGCCGAGGAGATTATGCACGATGCGGCGCAGCCCGTGCATCACGCCCTTCCCTGCGCCGGGGTGTCACCAGCCCGCGTGAGGAAATATACCCGGTTGAGCAGGCCCGCGGCGTCCGCGCCGAAGTCATGGACCCGTGCCACCACCAAACCGGCGGCCGCGATCGCCTGCCGGATCTCGTCGTCGCCGTGCGAAAAACTCGCGATATGCGACCAGGGCTGGACCGGCGGCCCGCCCAGCGCCGCGCGCAGCCGCCGCCAAGTCGGGCCGAGTTTGCGGCGCAGTCCCGGCGCGAATGGCCGGGGTTGCCCGGCCGGCCGCACGGCGAAGACCTGCAGCACGACTTCGCGGCGCGCCACCCGGTGGAATTCCTGCAGCACGCGCCGGTAGACCGGCGCCGGCAGCAGGTGGAACAGCCGCCAGCTCAACACGCAGTCGACTGCGCCGTCCGCCAGTGGCAGGCGCTCGGCGTCGGCCGCCTGCACGGTGAGCCCCGGGGTGGCCGCCGGCCAGCGGCGGCGGATCGGGGCAAGCATGTCGTCGGAAATGTCCATCGCGTGCACCTGCAGGCCGCGGGCGAGAAACGCCTCCGTGAAGCGGCCGGTGCCGGCCGGGACGTCCAGTACTCCCTGGCCGGGGGACAGCGTGGCGGTCCAGTCGGTCACAAACTGCTGCTCCACCTGCCAGATCGCCTCCCCCACCCGGTCGCGGTCGTAGTGCTCGGCGATGGGGCCGCGGTAGGCGGTTTTTCCGGCGTAGTCGGCGGGTTTGGTCATGAAAGGAGATCGCGAATCGCGAGGCTACGCCACGGGAGGCGCCCGGCAAACCTGGTTTTCTGCGCCCACCACGGGGTCGCCAGCGCCATCACCGCCTGGGCGGTGAGGTAACTCATGGCGGCGCCGAGCGCACCGTAGCGCGGGGCGAGGAACCACAACAGGCCCAGGTGCACCACCATGCCGGCGGCGAACGAGACGAGGATGAACTGCTGCAGCCCATCCGCGAGATACCACTTCCCGCGGACCGCGATCTGCGTCGCGAAGACGTTGCCCCAGGCAAGCAATATCAGCACCGGAGCCGACGCGGCGAACTGCGGCCCGAGCGCCAGCGGCACCAGCCAGGGGCCGGTCACGGTCACACCCACGGCGATGCCAATCGCGAGCCAGGTCATGAGGCCCAGGAACCGCGTCGTGCGCTTTTCAAAGGCCGCCCGCTCGCCCTGGCGCGCAGCCACGAGCCGGGGAAAGTAGGAGTTGATCACCGCGAGGGGAAAGAACTCGAGCGCGTCGGCCAGCCGGATGCCCGCGGCGTAGCGGCCGAGCGTCTCCGGCCCGGCGAGATGCGTGAGCAGCAGCTGGTCGAATTTCAGGTAGCCGGCGATCGCGACATCCGCCAAGGCCAGCGGCCAGGCCGCCGCCAGCAGGCGGAGCGCGATGGCGCCATCCCAGGCGCCCCACGCCACCTCGCCGCCCGTCGCCCCGATCCGCAGGGCGAGGCGCAGCGCCCCCGCGTTGAGGGCGAATTCCCCCACCCAGACCCACACAAACCACGCCAGCGGGGCCTCGCGGTGCAGGAACCAGAGCCGGAGCCCGTTCGCGAGCAGGCAGGCGCTCATCCGTGCCATCGCCGGGAAACGCGCCGCCACCCGGCTCTGGAAAAAAAGATCCGCCGTGAGGAAGGGCTGGAACACCAGACCGAGCAGCGCGATGTTCACCAGCCGCATCGCGGGGTCGTCCGGCGGCAGGAACAGCCAGGCCGACAGCCAGCCGAGTCCCGCCGCCAGGATCGCGGCGCCGGCCTTGAGCCGGAAAGCCGTGCCGAAGATCTGCGCGGTTTCGCCGCGGCGGGCGACGAACTCATGGATGACCACGTAGTCGAGCCCGAGCAGGGCCAGCGGCAGGAGGAAGCCCGCGAAGGCCTGCGCGTAGCTGAGGCGGCCGATGCCCTCGGGACCGAGGGAACGCGTCATGAGGCCGAACACCACCAGCGTGACGACCGCCCGCACCGCCTGGTCCAGGTAGAGCCAGCCGGCGTTCACGAGGATGCCGCGGGCGCCGGTCTGCTGCTCGGGCGAGTTGGCCGTCATGGCCGCCGAGGTTGAGGCCCCCGCGCGGACCGTCAACGGCGGTTGCCGGCAAAACCGGATTCACAGGAATTTGGCACGCAGAGAGCGCGGGGAACGCCGAGGGGTACCGGAGATCCAGACGGCCAAACAGGAAGGGAACGCTAATCTGCGCTGATCTTCGCGAATGGGATCCGGAGGCTCGGACAATTAGCGTGGACTAGCGCAGATCAGCGTTCCCTACGCTTCAGCTCGTTTTCCGTTTCTGGCGCCAATACGTCAGCCCCGGCTCGAATACCGTCGCCGGCAGATCCTCGAGCCGCCCGCGCAGGAATTCCTCCGCGTGCTTCACACCCTGGTTGTAGGCCAGCGGGGCGATCTCCTTCACGATGTAGTCAAGGAGCAGCTTCGCCTGCAGGTCACCGATCTCCCGCTCCAGCTCCGCCGCGCAGTATTTCTTCAGCGAGTGGATGGCTTCGTCGGTTTCCGGCTGGGTGAGGGTGATGGGCATGGGAGGAAGTTGTCCTCGGTTAAAGCGGTCGGGACTCCCGAACACCCTCATTCGAGACGAGGACACACGATATTATGAGTGTAGAGCGAGCATGTGCAGAGATCTCGTCGCTTGCCTAGGGAGGTTGAACGCGAGAGCTGCACTTTTTCAGTTTCAGTTAGCTTGGCCATAGATCGCGAACACCTCGTTCGGAAAACCAATGGAATTCAGGGTGTGTTGTTTGATTGAGCCAAGATCACCATCAAAAACTTCATGACCCCACTTCACTTTCCTTGCATCGCACCGTCTCAGATCGTGGATAGAATCTTTGCGCCTTCTGCGCCTTTTTGCGGCCATTAATCCGAAGAGATCGCGGCAGGTTGTGGATAACCCGCGCTACCCCGATTCATCGCGGCCGGCTCGTCAGCCTTCGCCAAGCCTATGGCTGACAAGTCGAGCCAGCCCTACCTCGGACCGCCGGGGACGTCGGCCCCTACCTCATCTGCGGATACTCGCGCGGCTTCTTCGGTGGTCGTGATGCCTTCACCGACCAAGCGCCGGGCTTCAGTACTCAGCGCACGCATGCCTTGGCTCTGACAGTGCTCCCTGAGCGCCGTGCCCGTGGTGCCAGAGGCAACCAGGTCGCGCCAAGCATTCGAGACAGGCATCCATTCGAAAACGCCCGTCCGGCCCTTGAATTCGTTCGTGGCCGGGTCGAGCCGGCGCACCAAGCGCTGGGCCAGCACGCCTTCCACCGCTGCCGCGACGAGGTAGGGCTCCACTCCGAGGTCGATCAGGCGCGTCACGGCTCCGACGGCGTCGTTCGTGTGCAGGGTTGAGAGCACGAGGTGACCGGTCAGGGAGGCCTGGACGGCAATCCGGGCGGTCTCGGCGTCGCGGATTTCCCCGACCATGATTACGTCGGGGTCCTGGCGCAGCATCGCGCGCAGGGCCGAGCCGAAGCCGAGGCCGGCGGCGGGGTTGGCCGTCACCTGCATCACGCCGTCGATCTCGTACTCCACGGGATCCTCGATGGTGATGATGCGCACGTCGGGTTGATTGAGGCGGCGCAGCGCGGCGTAGAGAGTCGTGGTCTTGCCGGCGCCGGTCGGGCCGGTCACGAGCACCAGGCCGTGCGGGCGGGCGATCGCGGCGGAGAGGCCCGCGAGCACGTCGGGTGGCATGCCGAATTCGTCGAGGCCGGTCCGCACGGCGCCCGGGTCGAGCACGCGCAGGACAACGCTCTCGCCGGACCAAGTCGGCAACGTGGAGAGACGGAGATCGACGGTGCGGCCGTCCACCGCGAGCCGGATCCGGCCGTCCTGCGGCAGGCGGCGCTCGGCGATGTCGAGGTTGGCGAGGACCTTCAGGCGGGAGATGACCGCCAGCTCGAGGCCGGAGGGGATCGGGTCGAGGAGCGCCAGCACGCCGTCGACGCGGAGACGGACTTGGAGGAGATCGCCGGCGGGTTCGAAGTGGAGATCGCTGGCGCGGTCGCGGACGGCGCGGTGCAGGAGCCCATCGACGAGGATGATGACGGACGGGGTCGAAGATTGGGCGAGAAGGTCCGAGTTGGGGACGGAGCCGGGCGACGGATCGTCATCGCGGCCGGCCGTTTCGACAAGCTCAAGGCCCCGAGCCTGTCGAGGGGCTCGGCGAGCCAGCCCTACCTCGGAATCGGGATCGCGGGCACCTCGGAGAAGCGCCCCTACCTGTTGATCCGGTGCGCCGAGCACAAGGGTGGCTTCGCGACCGAGCTTGAAGGTGAGGTCGTCGAGGGCCTCCAGAGCGAAGGGATCGGGGGTGAAGAGGCGGGACTCGCGATCCAGGGCACCTCGGAGAGGCGCCCCTACCTTTGTTTCCCAGCCGAGGGCGGCGGTGAGTTCGGCGGACAGCTCGGGCCGGGTGAGCAGGCCGGATTCGCGCAGGAAGTCGCCGAGGGGACGCCCCGCGGATTCTGCGGCGGCGAACAGTTCATCGAGACGGGCCGGTGGGAGCACCCCGCGGGCGGCCAGGGCGTCGCGCACAGCGCGGTTACGCTCGATGGGCAGGATCATCGGCGGATTCAGCGTGAACGATCAGTAATCAGACCCCGGAGGTTTAACCGCAGGTGACTCAGAGGACACAGATGAGGAACCTCAGTATCCGGTTCGGATCTGCGTAATCCGCGGTTAAAAACTCCGGCTCACATCTGCCGCAGGGTAAAGCCCATGCTAATGAGCTTTTCGCGCATCGCGACCGGGTCCTGGGCCTTATCCATCGCCTCGTCGGGGGCGACGAGTTCGCGGTTCACCAGGCTCATCAGGTGGGTGTCCATCGTGATCATGCCCTGTGCGGCGCCGGTCTGGATGTCGGACGAGACGCGGAAGGTCTTGTTCTCGCGGATGAGCGAGGCGATCGAGGTCGTGTTGACCATGATCTCGTAGCCGGCGATGCGGCCGCCGCCGATCTTCTTGCAAAGGACCTGGGAAATGACCGCCTGGATCGACGAAGCGAGCTGGGTGCGGATCATGTCCTTCATGTTCGCCGGGAACGCATCGACGATGCGGTCGATGGTCTTGGCGGCGCTGTTGGTGTGCAGGGTGCCGAACACCAAGTGGCCGGTTTCGGCCGCGCTGATCGCCGCCTCGATCGTCTCGAGGTCGCGCAATTCACCGACGAGGATGATGTCGGGATCCTGCCGGAGGGCGCGCCGGATGGCCTCGGAGAAGCTCGGGACGTCGGAGTGAATCTCGCGCTGGGTGACGATACAGCGCTTGTGCGGGTGGTAATACTCGATCGGGTCCTCGATGGTGATGATGTGGCCGTCGCGGTTCTCGTTGATGTAGTTCACCATCGAGGCGAGCGTGGTGGACTTGCCGGAGCCGGTCGGGCCGGTGACGAGGATCAGGCCGCGCGGGCGGTAGAGGAGCTCGCGGATCTTGTCGGGCAGGCCGAGGTCGCGCAGGCCGAACATCTTGTACGGGATCTGGCGCAGCACCATGCCGTAGTTGCCCTTGGCCTTCATCACCGACACGCGAAAGCGGGCCTTCTCGCCGAACGCGAAGCCGAAGTCGGCGCCTCCATTCAGCTTCACGTTGCTGATGTGCGCGTCGGGCGTGATCGAGAGCATCAGCTTCTCGGTGTCGCTCGGCGTGAGCGGGGCGCCGTCGATCGGCGTGATGCTGCCGCTCAGGCGGAGCGAGGGCGGCTGGCCCACCTGGATGTGGAGGTCGGATGCGTTCTGGTCGACCATGAGGTCGAGCAGGTCGTTCATTTCGTAGCTCATGTTTTGAAAGGGGTTCTTCAGACCTCGGCTCCGCCCAGCATGCAGACGACTTCCGCGGCGGTGGTCAAACCACGCGTGACCTTGTTGGCGCCGTCCTCACGGATCGAGCGGTGCCCCCGGGAGGCCGCCCGGGACTGCAACTCGGCCCGTCCGGCCCGCCGATGGATAATTTCCTGTAAACCGGGCTCGACCTCCATGAGCTCGAATAACCCAAGCCGCCCGCGGAAGCCGGTGCCGGAGCACTCGGGGCAGCCGGCACCCTCACGGCAACCGGCGAGGGCCGGCGCGACGGGGTCGAGGCCGAGCGCCGCCAGCTCATGGGCCGGCGGTGTGGCGGGTCGGGCGCAGGATGGGCAAACCCGCCGCGCTAGGCGCTGGGACACCACGCCCCGCAGCGAGGCGGCCACGAGAAAAGGCGGCAGCCCCATCTCCAGGAGACGCGTGACGGCCCCTGTGGCATCGTTGGTATGCAGGGTCGAAAGCACGAGATGCCCGGTCTGGGCGGCGTTGAGCGCGATGGCGGCCGTCTCCAGGTCACGAATTTCGCCGATCATGATCACATTGGGCGCCTGTCGCAGCATGGCCCGGAGCGCGGCGGCAAAGGTCAGGCCGATCGCCGGCCGCACCTGCACCTGGTTCACGCCCGGCAGCTGGTACTCCACCGGATCCTCGACGGTGATGACCTTGGTGCCGGGCTGGTTGAACCGCCGCAGACAGCTGTAGAGGGTCGTGGTTTTGCCGGAGCCCGTCGGCCCGGTCACCAGGATCAACCCGTCGGGCCGCGCCATCAGCCGGTCAAAACGGGTGATATCGTCGCCGGTCAGACCCAGCTCCGTCGGGCCCGGGGGCAACTCCTGCCGGTCAAGCAGGCGGAGCGCGAGGCTCTCGCCGTGGACTGTCGGCAGGGCCGAGACGCGGACGTCGACCGGCCCGCCAGGCAGATCGATCCGGCAACGCCCGTCCTGGGCGGCGCGGCGTTCGGCAATCGAGAGGCCGGCCATGATCTTGAGCCGGGAAAGAATCGCCGACTGCAGGCGGTGCGGTGGGTCACCCGCGTCGACCAGCGCCCCATCGATGCGATAACGCACGCGGAGTCGGCCGGCGAGCGGCTCGAAATGCACATCCGAGGCCCGACGGCGCGCGGCGTCCTCGAGGATGGAGTGGACCAGGCCGATGACCGGGGCATCGGACTCCTCGGCCTCCACCGTGACGGCGGGTGCGGTCGGCACCGCTGGCGGCGCCGGGGCGTCTTCCCGACAACGCGCCAGCAGGTCCTGCCCAGCGGGGCTGGCGAACGAATCCGGCCTGGCCTCCCGACCGGTCAGGAATTCGAGGTCATCGATATCACCGAGCGACGGCGACGAGCTACGCGCGCAGTCGATGGCGGTCATGCAGCCAATGGCCCGTGGTAGGGCTGACTCGTTGAGTCAGCCGCGATAGGCGATGTCGAGCCCGGCGGACATGACTTGTCCGCCCTACCCTGGATTTCGACGGTTCCAGGTGGAACGAACATCGGGGCTACCGGTTGAGACTCATCAGGAACTCGGCGTTGGACTCCGTCTTCTTCAGCCGCCCGAGGAACATCTCCATGGCCTCGACGGAGGGGATGCCCTGCATCGCACGGCGCAGGCCGTAGACGCGCTGCATCTCGTCGGGGTGGTAAATGAGCTCCTCCTTGCGGGTGCCGGAGCGGTCGAGGTTGATCGCGGGGAAGATGCGCTTCTCAACCAGGCCGCGGTCGAGGTGGAGCTCCATGTTGCCGGTGCCCTTGAACTCCTCGAAGATGATCTCGTCCATGCGGCTGCCGGTGTCGATCAGCGCCGTGCCCATGATCGTGAGGCTGCCGCCGCCCTCGATGTTGCGGGCCGCGCCGAAGAAGCGCTTGGGTTTCTGGAGCGCGGTGGCCTCGAGGCCGCCCGACATGATCTTGCCCTGGTTCGAGGCGAGCGCGTTGTAGGCGCGGGCCAGGCGGGTGATGGAGTCGAGGAGGATGACGACGTGCTGCCCCTGCTCGACGAGCCGGCGGGCCTTCTCGCCCACCATCTCGGCGCAGTGGATGTGGTTCTCCGGGGCCTCGTCGAAGGTGGAGCTGACGACCTCGCCCTGGGTGTGGCGGCGGAAGTCGGTCACTTCCTCGGGGCGCTCGTCGATCAGGAGGAGGATGAGCTTAACGTCCGGGAAGTTGTTCGAGATCGAGTTGGCGATGTTCTGCAGCAGGACGGTCTTGCCGGTGCGGGGCGGGGCGACGATCAGGCCGCGCTGGCCGAAGCCGATCGGGGTGAGCAGGTCGACGGCGCGCATGGACACGTCCTTGTGGATCTCGGTCGCCTCGAGGAGGATTCGCTTGAGCGGGTAGTACGGCACCAGCTCCTCGAAGGGCGTGATGCGCTCGATGTCGCCGGGCTTCATGCCCATGACGGACACGACGCGGACGACGGACGGGCAGCGCTCGTCGGCCTTGGGGGCCTGCACGATGACCTCGACCTCGTGGCCGCGCTTGAGGCCGTAGTGGCGGATGAGAACCTCCGGGAGATAGGGATCCTCGGGATACAGCCGGTAGTTGACGTGCTTGTGGACGATGAAGCCGTGGTTGCCCTTGTCGGTCTGGTCGATCCAGCCGCGGTCGCGGAGCTCCGTCTTGGCCGCGGCAGCGTGCGCAAAGATCTGGGTGAGCAGGATCCGCCGGGCGGGGGCGCCCTCGAAGGTCACGCCCATCTTTTTCGCGAATGCGGTCAGCTCCGCCAGGTGCAGCGCGTAGAGCTCGTCGAGATAGATGACGTCGCCCTTCCCGCTCGAGACTTCGTCGGCCAGCTTCTCCAGCGCGGCGACCTCCGCAAAACGGGTCTCATCCGGCAGGGCGCCGAAGACCGGGGCGTTCTCGGGCGGACGCGGCTGCTGGGGATGCGGGGAATGCCCGCCCCCGCCCTGCCCGCCACCGCCACCACCCTGCTGCCAGCCGCCGCCACCGCCGCCGCCGCCGCCGCCGAACTTGCCGCGCTTGCCGCGCTTGTCGCGGCGGTTGCGCTTCCAAAAGCCACCGCGGTCCTGACCCTGGCCGCCGCCCCAATCGCCACCCTGCTGGCCCTCATTGCCCTGGCCGCCTTGCGGCTGGCCGCCGGGCTGGCCTTGTTGGTCACCGCCGGAAGCAGGACCCGAGTCCTCACGCTGGCCCTGCGGCGGCCGATCCGGCGCGCCGCCAGATCCCTGGGGTTCAGGCGCCGGGGCCGCGGGCACAAAGGTCTCACGAACGGGCGCAGGGGCCTCGGCCCGGGGCGGAGGAGGAGTCGACGGCTCGGGCGCAGGGGCCGACTCGGCCGCGGCGGCACCCGCGGGCTTGCGCGGACCGCGCGGGGCGCGGGTGGTGCGGGGCTTGCGGGCCTTCTTGGCCTCGTCGGCCGGCTTGGAATCGTCGCTCTCGTTTTTCGGGGGCAGTGACATGGAGGAAGTGAAAAGGTAAAGTGAGGGAAAGTGGAGGGGAACGCCGCCGGGGAGATGGAACAGCCTCGGACCCGCGGGGCGGATCAGGCGTGGGACGGAAGGCTTCGAACCAGGTGCGCGACCTGTTGTTCGAGGAATTCGGCGGATCCGTCGTTCAGCAGGACATAATGGGACAGCTCAATTTTTCGCCCGAGGGGCCATTGCGTGGAAATTCTCCGCTCGGCGAGCGCTCGTTCCATTCCGCGCTGCTCCAGCCGGGCCAGTTGCTGAGCGGGAGAACAGGCGACGCAGATGGTGAAATCAAACCAATTCTCCAGCTGTTTCTCGAACAGCAGCGGCACCTCGAAGACCCAGGGACCCGCGGGGTCGGCAGTCAGGCGTTCCCGCCAGATTGCAAACAGCGGCGGATGGGTCAGCTGCTCCAGCCAGAGGCGCTGGGCGTCATCGCCAAAGACAATCCCGGCGATCCGGACCCGGTTGATCCCGCCGTCCGGGAGGATCGCGTCCGCTCCGAAGCGTTCCCGCAGGGCCGCACGGATTTCCGGGCGCGCGTAAACGTGCTCGCGCACCACGGCGTCCGAATCGAGATAACGGAAGCCGAGGCGCTCGAACAGGCGGGCGGCAGTGGATTTGCCGCACCCGAAACCTCCCGTAAGACCAAGGATCATGGGGTCAGCGCGTCGAAGGGCCGACCATGCCCGGGCCCCAAGCCGGCCGGCAAACCATTAAATGAGAAGAATTTTCACCCCGGATGCAGATAAAGTGAAAGATTGGGGCCCTTTTCTGCGTTTCAGGGAGTATGCTCGCCACCATCTCTTCCGCCGCCCTCCAAGGCATCGATGCCGCCTTGGTCCATGTCGAATGCAACACCGGGGAGAACGGCGAACCCTGTATCCTGCTCGTCGGTCTGCCCGACGCCGCCGTCCGCGAATCCCGGGACCGGGTGACCTCCGCCGTCAACAACAGCGGCCTCAAGATGCCCCGGGCGCGCATGACGATCAATCTCGCCCCCGCCGACATCCGCAAGGAGGGGCCGATCTACGACCTCCCGATCGCCCTCGGCCTGCTGCATTCCTCGGCACAGCTCCACTCCGACACCATCGGTGACTTCATCATTGCTGGCGAGCTGGGCCTGGCCGGCACCGTCCGCCCGATCCGCGGGGCCCTCGCCATGGCCCGCCTCGCCCGGCGCCTCGGCAAGCGCGGGCTGCTGCTTCCCCCTGCCTCGGCCGCCGAGGCGGCACTGGTGGACGGCGTCGAGGTGTATGCCGTGCCCACGCTGGACGCCGCCTTCCGTTTCCTGACCGGCGAGAAACCCCTGCCGCAGGTGCGCGCCAACCTCAGCCGGCCGGTCGTCGCGGGCGGGGCGGAACCCGCCGTGGACTTCGCCGAGATCAAGGGCCAGCACTCCGTCCGCCGGGCCGTCGAGATCGCCGTCGCGGGAAACCACAATCTTATGCTCATCGGCCCTCCGGGCGCCGGGAAGTCGATGATCGCGAAACGGATCCCGACCATCATGCCACCGGCCACCTCCGAAGAGTACCTTGAGATCCTCGGCATCCACTCGGCCGCGGGCCGGACCCTGCACGGCGACCTGGCTTGGGCCACCCGGCCGTTCCGCAGCCCGCATCACACGATCTCCAATGTCGGGCTGATCGGCGGGGGCACGATTCCCGGGCCCGGCGAGATCTCGCTCGCCCACCATGGGGTGCTCTTCCTCGACGAACTGCCCGAGTTCCACCGCTCGGCCCTGGAGGTCCTGCGCCAGCCGCTGGAGGACGGGGAGGTCACGATCTCGCGGAGCGCGGGCAAGATCACCCTCCCCTGCTCGTTCCTGCTGGTCGCGGCGATGAACCCCTGCCCCTGCGGTTATCTCGGGCACGGCCGCCGGGAGTGCCGTTGCGCGCCCTCGCAGATCCAGCGCTACCGCGCCCGCCTGAGCGGCCCCCTGCTCGACCGGCTCGATCTCCACGTGGAGGCCCCGCCGTTGGCCATGGCCGAGCTGCGTTCCGAACAACCCGGTGAAACCTCGGCGGCCATGGCGGGCCGGATCGCCGCCGCGCGCACCCGGCAGCAGGCCCGGTTCGCCGGCACGCGGGCCACCAGCAATGCCCGCATGAGCCCGGCACAAATTCGGCGCCATTGCACGATCCACTCCGCGCTCGGCGACCTGCTGCAGCGCGCGATCGAGCAACTCCAGCTCTCGGCCCGCTCCTACGACCGGATCCTCAAGGTCTCCCGCACAATCGCCGACCTGGCCGGGGCCGAGGCCATCGGCGAGATCCACCTGATGGAGGCGATCCAATACCGCTCGCTCGACCGCGACCGGGTGCGCTAGCCGCCCGGCCGGATGGGCCCGCCGGGCGGCAAAACCAATGGCTGCGCCATTGGTTTGGGAGGCGGGGCTTTGTCGGAGCAAACCTGGATTTCCCAACTCCGATTCCTCGCGGACACAAAAAAGCGGCCGGTGCACCAGGCACCGGCCGCGATAGGCTTTAGCGGGATCGCAAAAGTCTTAGAAGGCGTACTTGAGACTGGCGCTGACCACGGTGGCGGCCTGCTTGCCGCTGAGGTAGTCGTAGTTGAGGCTGGCGGTGAAGCGGTCGTTGACCTTGTAGGATCCGCTCACGCCGTAGCTGAAATCAGCCTTGCGCTGCTGGTTCGGGAAAGCGTCCTGCAGGATCTTGCCGGCGGTGGCCGCGGCATTGTTCGGCGGGATGACGGCGGTGGTGATGCTCTTGCCCCACTCGGCGCGGGAAGCGGTCATCCCGATGCGGCCGGACACGGAGAGCTTGTCCATGGTGTGACGCGCGGCGAAGCCGAAGGTCCAGGCGGTGACTTCGAGCTCATTCTTGAAGGTGACGGCGCTGGCGGAAAGAACCGGCGTGTTCAGCTGGCCCGTGCCCGAGATGGTGAGCGTGCCCGCGTTGATGTAGGAGCCCTCAACCGAGAAGATCTCGCTCAGTTGGTAGCCGATGCGGAGGCCCATGGCAGTGTCGGACTTGTCCGTGCCGGTGATGGTGACCGTATTCTCGGTGGTTCCCGTGGCGGGAGACGTCTGGGTGAAGAGGTTGTTGGTGACAATACCCGTGCTGGCCTTGAACGACGTGAAGCCAGCAATCCCCTCCACATAAAAGTTATCCAGTTGGGCGGAGGCGGAACCGCAGATGGCAGCGGTCAGGAGCGAGGCAACCAGAAGTCGAAGCTTTGATTTCATTTTGAGGATACGGGATGCGTAGGATTTTATCTGCAGTTTGGGTTTTAGGGACGAACAAATGTCTAGGGCACAACTCGAACGAGAGGTCCAGACACACGGGGGGTATGCACTTTTGGTGGGTTGCGGGATTTTTCATGTCAAGACTTCGTGCCGGTGACCCCGACAAATTCATGTCTCGATCGCCCCGAACGACGCAGACCTACCAATAAGCAGGTGCTTAATCCCAAAAAACTCCCGGAGTGGCGTCTGGTCCACGCGGAGAATCGCGCTGGAGAAAACGTCCGGGGCCGTGACAGAGTGTGCGTCTGCATGCCAGAATCCGCCGACCATCCGTCCGCCGCCTTTATTGCCGCATTCCGGCGGATCGCAGGGCCGTCGGATCGGATGGACTTCGCGCGCTTCATGGGCCTCGCACTCTATGATGTGGAAGTCGGCTATTACCGTGCCGCCCGGCGGCGGGTCGGCCGGGGAGCCGGCACCGATTTCTACACCGCCAGCACCAGCGGCGCGGTCTTCGGCGAACTGATCGCGGCGGCCGCGGTGAAACTCCTGGGCAATGCCGATCCCCGTGAGTTCACGTTTGGGGAGATCGGAGCCGAGGCGCCGGGCCCCGGCGAGCCGGCACGGGGCATCCTCGCCGGGGTCGAACACCCTTTTGCCGCGGTCCGGACCATCCCCCTCGGCGAAGAAATCAAATTCTCCGGCCCCCACGTGGTCTTCGCCAACGAACTGCTCGATGCGCAGCCTTTCGATCGGTTCGTCTTTCGCGGCGATCGCTGGCGCCGGTTGGGCGTGGCCGAAAGCGACGGACGGCTCGTGGAAATCGAAATGCCGGAGCCGTGCAACGAGCCCCTCCTCCCCGCCCACGCACCCGAGGGTTACATCCTCGATGCGCCGTTCGCCGCCTCGGCACTGCTCGATCAGATCGCAGGTCAGCCGTGGACCGGCCTGTTCCTGACCTGTGACTACGGCCGGTCGCGTCACGAACTCCTGACGGAATATCCCGCCGGCACCGCCCGCGCCTACCACCGTCACCAGCAGTCCAACGATCTACTGGCCCGACCGGGCGAACAAGATCTCACCTGCCATCTCTGTTGGGACTGGCTGGCAGACATCCTCCGGGGTCGGGGGTTTGCCCAGCCAACGGTCGAGACGCAGGAAGCCTTTTTTGTGAAACACGCCGGGAGTTACCTCGCCGCCGCCAGCGCCGCCGAGGCCGCGCGCCTCAGTCCGCGAAAACTCGCCCTTATGCAGCTGCTCCATCCGGCCCATTTGGGCCAGAAATTCCAAGTCCTCCACGCCCTCCGGAGCCCCTAGGCAAGACCGCCAAATATCCCCTTGCTTCACGAAAGGCCCGCCCTTTACTCCGAACCTTTTAACCAACTCGAAACCATCATGGCCAGAATCTGTGCAATCACCGGTCGCCGTCCCGTCAAGGGCAGCATCATCAACCGCAAGGGTCAGTCCAAGAAGAGCGGCGGCATCGGCACGCACGTGACGAGCATCACGAAGCGCAAGTTCCGGCCCAACCTGCAGTACATCAAGGTCCGCCTCGCGAATGGCGGCACCAAGCGCATGTGGGTCTCGGTCAAGGCCATCAAGGCCGGGCTGATCACCAAGGCCTGAGTTCCCCAACTCCCTCTCCACCCGCGGCTCCCAAAGCCGCGGGTTTTTTGTGCCCGGAAACCAGGAAAGGAATGTGGAAAGCGGGAAAGAGGGAGAATCCGATCGGGTCGATCGTCATTTTTCCTGATTTCCAGCTTTCCCCATTCAAAAAACTTTCCTCATCCCCGCCAGGTGAACGCATGGCAGAGCGCCACACCGGCGGCGTCCGCCTCGTCGAAAGCCAGCGCCCGGCCGTGGCCCAGCATCGCCATCACCGTCCGCGCCATCTGTTCCTTGCTCGCCCGACCGGCGCCGACCACCGCCTGTTTCACGCGCAACGGCGCATATTCGAAAATCGGCAGGTCACGCAGCGCCGCCGTGGCAATGGCCGCCCCGCGCGCCGCGCCCAGGATCTGAGCCGTCTGGAAGTTCTGCACGAAGATCGTCTGCTCCAGCGCCACGTGGCGCACCGCGAAGTCCGCGAGGAACGACTCCACCCCGCGGTGGATCTCGGCCAGCGCCTCCGGCATCGGGCGCTTCGCGTGGACCTTGATCGTCCGGCACCGCAGCAGCACCGGCATGCGCCCCGGCTGGAAATCCAAGATCGCCAGGCCGGTCCCGCGCAACGAGGGATCAATGCCGAGCACGATTCCCGCGAAGGCCGTCCGCGCCGCCAAGGGCTGGCCGCCATCCGTCCGCCGGGCCTCCGCGCGGGCATGCGTGGTGGACGCCGGGACGGGTTTCCCCTCCAGCTTCGCCTTCCACATCTGCCTGACGTTCATCCGCGCCACGCCCGATTAACCGCAGAGCCAAGCCAGTCCGCCGAGATAAAAAGGCAGGGGCGGCTGTCCCCAGCCGCTCTCGATCGATCCAGGACGTGTGAGGACACACGTCCCTACCCTTTCCCGTTCAGAACAGCAGCTTCAGTCCCGCCGCCGCCGCCAAGGCCAGCGCAAGGTTCTCGAACCATTGCTGGTTCAGGCGCGAAAGCAGTTTCCGGCCCAGCCAGGCCCCGACCAGCACCGCCGGGCAAAGGATCAGGTTCGCGGTCACGCTCCCGAGGTTCACAAGCCCCAGATTCATCATGAACGGCACCTTGAACACGTTCAGCACGAGGAAGAACATCGCCGCGGTCCCCACGAATTCCAGCTTCGGCAGGCGCATCGCCAGCAGGTACATTGCCATCAGCGGGCCGGCGGCATTTGCAATCAGCGTCGTAAAACCGGCCAGAATCCCGGTCACCGGAACCAAAACCGGGTGCCTCGGTTCCTCGTTAGTGGCGGCCCGCCGGCTCAGCCACCATTTCCGCAATAGATGCAGCGCCGCCAGCACAAGAATGATCACCCCGATCATGATCCGCGCCTGGCGGTCATCGATCCGGTCCATCGCAAAGTAGCCAATCACCACCCCGATAGCCGTCCACGGGAAAAGCCTCAGCAAATAGCGCCACTGCGTGTGTTGCCGGTACGTCAGCACCGCGATCACATCCCCCACGATGAGCAAGGGCAGCAGCAGCCCGCTCGCCTGCTTGGCCGGCACCAGCTGCGCGAAGATCGCCACCGGCAGCATGCCGAGGCCCGCGACACCGGTCTTGGCGACGCCCACCAGCAACGCCGCCACCACGGCGAGAACCCATTGAGCGGAATCGAGGTTCATCGGCCGCAGCCTCCCGCCGGCTCAAATGGGGACAGCCCCCAGTTTTCCCGCGGATTTCGCGGATCAGCCCGGATGTTTCCGAACCATCCGCGATCATCCGCGAAATCCGCGGTAAGGTTTGTTTCTGCTGTCTTGGAAATCATGGCTGCTGCTCATGGCTCCGGCGACACTTCACCATCCGCCACCCGGAAGATCCGCCAGTTGCCCAGCGTGGCATCGGGCAACGCCGTGCCGGTCGCGATCACCTGCGATTCGGGATCGACCGCCTGCCAGAACTCCCGGCGGCGCGCGGCATCGAGTTCGCCCAAGACATCGTCGGCCAGCAGCACCGGCCGCACGCCGCTGCGCTCGTGGAACCACGCCGCCTGCGCCAGCTTCAGCGCCAGCACCAGCGAGCGCTGCTGTCCTTCGGAGCCATAGTCCTTCGCATCGCGACCGCCGAGGGTAAGCTCGAAATCGTCGCGGTGCGCCCCGCCGACCGTCGTGCGAAACATCCGGTCCCGGCCCCGGCTGGCCGCGAGCCGTGCCAGCAACGCTTCCGCATCCGGCTCCTCGTCGAAATCGGGCCGGTAAACCAGCGCCGGGCGCTCGGCTCCCGAAGCAATCCGTTCGTAGGCCTTCGCGAGGTGGGCGCCGAGCGTCGCAATCACGGCCGACCGCCGTGCTATCAAATCCGCCGCCGCGGGCGCCAACGCGACCTCGAAGGCCTCCAACTCGGCATCGGAGGCGCCCTCCGACTTGAGCAGGCTGTTCCGGGCCTCGAGCGCCTTGTCGTAAGCCAGCAGGGCCCGCAGATAATCCGGCTCCATCGCGGCCGCTGCGACATCGAGCCAGCGGCGCCGGCCGGCGGGCGACCCGCGCACCAGCTGCTGGTCCTGCGAGGAAAAGGCCACGGTCGGGAATCGCCCGATGAAGTCCGCCAGCTTCGCCACCCGGGTGTCGTCGCACCACACTTCCTTCCCGTCCCGGCGCAGCGTGATGCTGACCTTCGCCGTTCCCACCCGCTCGTGGTCCAGCTCGCAGATCAGCGCCGCCGCGGGCTGATTGTGCATCAGGAGGAGGCGGTTGTCGGGCGTCCGGAACGACCGCAGCGCCGTCAGCAGTCCGACCGCCTCCAGCAGGTTCGTCTTCCCCTGCCCGTTGCCGCCGACAAAGCAGACCAGGCGCCCGGAAAACTCCAGCCGCGTCAGCGTCACGTTGCGGAAATGCCGGAGATTGAGCGAACGCAGACGCATGGGATCGTCATTCCTTACCATGACTCAGCCCGTGGCGAATGCATTTAAAAACCCGGCTTTAACCGCAGATTCGGACCCCTGTCGCTTCGCTCGGTAACGCCGATGGGGCAGATTGGTCTCGATCCGTAAAGTGGCCCTGCGCGGGAGCGCAGTGAGGATTGGTCTCCTGAAATTTTTATCGCGGCGCTATGCCCGGCGCCCTTTGCTGGCCGGGTGGCCATGAACTTCGATGCCTCCCTCGCCGAGACCGTCCGCACGTTCCAGTCGCTGGCTACGATCCGACCTGAGATCGACGCGGCCGCGAAACTGATCCTGAGCACGCTGCGGCACGACAAAAAACTGCTGATCTGCGGCAACGGCGGCAGCGCCGCCGAGGCCCAGCACTTTGCCACCGAGCTTGTCGGGCGCTACGCCAAGCACCGCGGTTCGCTGCCGGCTCTCGCCCTCACCGCCGACGGATCGCTCGTGACCTGCATCGCGAACGACTACGGCTACGACCAGGTCTTCGCCCGCCAGATCGCCGGCCTCGCCCACGAGGGCGACCTCGTGATCGTCATCACTTCCAGCGGCAACTCGGCCAACGTCCTGAAGGCGCTCGATGAGAGCCGGAAGATGGGCCTCTCCAGCGTGGCCTTCCTCGGCCGCGGCGGTGGCGAGGCCAAGGGCCTCGCAACGGTGGACCTCATCGTGCCCGGCGACTCCGGCCGCACCGCGCAGGAAGCCCACCTCTTCCTCATCCACCACTTCTGCGAGCTGATCGACGCGGAGTTCAAGTGATAGGAAGGTAGTGCTGGCCCGCCGGGCCGGCCACGATAGCTCGGATTATTGGCGATGTCGGCCGATCCACTGAGTTGCGAAGTCGACCAGTTGCACCTGCCCCATCAACTGAGCCGGCGCGTTTCCGACCCGGCCAATTTTCGCAGCCCCCGTCGCTTCAAAAGCGGAACCCATCTGCTCGAAATCACTGCTGTCGAGAAAGACGTCTTCGTAGGGAACCCACGCGCGCTTTCCTTCGACCATCATGGCGGCGCCTTGCTCAAAGGTGCGCTTCCGCGGCCAGGCTGCCCGATATTCGGCAAGGTGGAGCGACGTACTACGGTCATGTCCGACGCCCAAAAGGAGCACTTGGCCGCCCAACTCGTGCAACCTGGCAAGCGGTGAGCGTTCACCAAGGCTGTGCTCGAGTCCGTGATTCCCCACGATCTCGTCGGCGTGCCGTCCAAGTGCGCAAAAGCTCACCGCCGGATGGCTGGAGCGGCAAACTCCAGGCCACGCCCTGAAGACTTCGGGAATATGCCCAATCCGTGCCACCGGCGACTGCCTCTGGTCGAAGGCCGGCATTTGTTCCCTTATCATCGGCCACCACTTCTCTGGAACGGCCGGCTCCCGCCAATCCCGCGGTTCGCTGTTGTCGCTCGTGAATGCCGGCATGACCAATGTCCCGGTTTCGCCCACCGCACGGAGGAGAGCCAAGACCGCTGCTTGCGGACCCCCGACCAGCCATCCCAAGGAAGACATCGATGAATGCACGAGTACAGTCATCCCCTCACGCAGGCCAAGTGAGCGCAGATCCGCGGTCAGCGAATCAACCGTGCGCGGTTCACCCGTGTGCTTGATAACATCTTCGACGGACATTGGGGTGGACGGATAACAAACAGACGGCTGAACCAGAGCGAGGCAAAGCCTGCCTGGCCGGAGACGTTGATCGCGCCGGCTTACTTCCCGCTTGCGAAGACATCTAGTATCGTTCTGATACTGCAATGCCAAGAAAGCTCCGGGAACTGATGACGGACCTCGAACAGGCCGGCTTCAGCAACCGGGGCGGCAAGGGCAGCCACCGCAACTATATCCACCCTAACGGACTTCGCGTCACCCTCTCCGGTCAGCCCGGGGCGGATGCCCACCTCTATCAGGAAAAGGAAGTCCGCCGAAAAATCCTCCAGTCCCGCCCATGAATACCACCAAGAAAAAAGATGATCCCGCCGTGCTCGCCCGCCGGTATCTCAAGCTCGTGGAATGGTCCGAGAAGGACGGCTGCTTCATCGGCAGCGCGCCGCCCATCATCGGACCCTGCTGCCATGGCCGCACCGAGCCCGACGTCATGGCCCAGCTCAGTACCATCGTCGAGGAATGGGTCGCCACCCTGCTGGCGGACGGCCATCCCCTGCCCGCCGGCACCGCCGGCAAGAAATATAGCGGCCAGTTCGTCGTCCGGGTCGCCCCGGAGCTACATAAGAAGGCATCGCTCAAGGCCCTGGCCCGGGGCGAAAGTCTCAATCAATTCGTCGCCTCAGCCTTGAGCGCGGCTTGAAAGAGCACAACGGATTCACCGAGTCCGCCCCGCAGACAATCGCGGCTGAGGCACCGCCTCAGACCTACCCGCAATCCTCACGCCGCCAGGTACGGCAGCTTGGTCGCGGTGGTATTCACTGACGGGATGCCGTCGATGAGCTCGCCGATCGCGTCCCAGCGGCCGTTGATCAGCGCATCGCGGTCGGTCGCGCGCACCGCGGCGGGCACGGACTGGCCGCCGAAGCGGATCTGCTGCTGGTCCACATCGAGCACCACCTCGGTCTGCGGATTGGCCTCAACCGCGGCGGCGATCTTCGCGATGTCGGTCCGGCTGGCGGTGGCGCAGGGGATCCCCAGCGTCGTGCAGTTGCCGAAGAAGATCTCGGCGAAGTTCTCGGCGATGACCGCCCGGAAG
>CAMDOO010000006.1 GCA_945903545.1 Opitutus sp. GAS368
CGACGACGCCGGCGGGCTCGCCGGGATCATCACGCTCGAGGATGTGCTGGAGGAGATCGTCGGCGACATCCGCGACGAGTTCGACATCGAGCGCGGCCCCATCTTCGAACGGACCGAGCACTCCATCACCGTCAGCGGCGCATTCACCCTGCGCGAGATCCAGGCCGAGACCGGCTGGCCCCTCGAGTGGCAGCCGCGCGAGTCGGTCGGCGCCTGGGTGGTCCGCCACCTCGGCCGCATCCCGCAGCGCGACGACCGGGTCATGGTCGGCGACGTCCGCGCCATCGTGCTCGACGGCGGACCCGATCGCCCGCGCCGCGTGCGCCTCGAGCGCAGTCTCGACAGCGTGCCCCCGGTCTGAACCCCGTTTTTTCGACCCACCCGGCCCGGGTCGTGCTGGATGCCTGGCCGACTCCAGACCATCCGCCACCGCCCTGCCACCACGACCATGCACCCTCGCTACCTCCTGCTGCTTCTTCCTATGTTGCTCTTCGCCGGCTGCGGAAAAACCGGGCCCGCCGCCGCCCCGGCCGCGGCCAAGGCCGGGCACGAGCACAAGGCGCCGCACGGCGGCACCGCCATCGAGCTCGGCGACGAGGCCTTCCACCTTGAGCTCGTCAGGGAGGACGCCGGCAAGCTCTCCGCCTATGTGCTCGACGGCGAACTGGAGAACTTCATCCGCATCGAAAGCCCGTCCTTCCAGATCGTGGCACTGGCCGGCGGTGAGTCCCGGACCCTGGTGTTCCACGCCGTGGCCAGCACCGCCACCGGCGAGACCGTCGGCAACACCTCGCACTTCGAGGCCGAGGCCGACTGGATCAAGACCACCGCAGCGTTTGGCGGCCTGCTCACCCGGCTTGAGATCCGCGGCACGGTCTTCACCGCCGTGGCCTTCGATTTTCCGAAGGGGAACGAGAAGTAAGTCGGAACCGGGCCCCTCATCGGACCTGGTTTCCGACTGAGACCAGCCTCGACCAACGCCCCGAAATCGCGTCCATTCGCGCCTGAATCATGGAGCTTTCCCACCTCGATGCGAAGAACCGGCCGGCCATGGTCAATGTCGGCGACAAGGCTGTGACACGGCGCACGGCCCACGCCGTCGCCACCGTGGTGCTGCCGCCTGAGCTGTCCGCCCTGCTGGAGGGGGGCGACATCGCCACAAAGAAGGGCTCGATCTTCCAGACCGCGATCCTCGCCGGCGTGATGGGCGCCAAGCGCACCTCCGAGCTGATTCCGCTCTGCCATCCGCTCCCGCTGGAGGACTGCAAGGTGGAGATCACGGCCAACGTCCAGGGCGAGGTCACGATCCACTGCCGCGTGCAGACCGAGGCCAAGACCGGCGTCGAGATGGAGGCCCTCACCGGCGCCACCGTCGCCGCCCTCACGCTTTACGACATGGGCAAGGCCGTCTCACACGGGATCGTGATCCGCGAGATCCGCCTGCTGGAAAAGACCGGGGGCAAGAGCCACTACCGGGCGGAATGAAAATGGCTTCATCGAGACCCGACTCGGGTAGGGCTGGGTCGACGACCCGGCCGGAGGATCGCGGTCGCCTCGTCGGGGCAACCCTACCCATGACCTGACAATGACTCTTACCATCCACGTCCAGTACTTCGCCATCCTCCGCGAACAGCGGGGACTTTCGCGTGAGACGTTGTCGACGACCGCGGCCACGGCGGTCGAGCTCTACACGGAACTGCAAGCCAAGCACGGGTTCAGCCTCCCGGCCGACCGGCTGCGGGTCGCGATCAACGACGAATTCACCGCATGGAATGCCCCGTTGCGCGACGGCGCCGCCGTGGTCTTCATTCCGCCGGTAGCGGGCGGCTGATCGGAAAGTCCAGAGACCAGAGTCGAGGGACAAGAGCCCGGACCCGCTGCCATTTGCCTCTCGACTCTGGACTCTCCGCTCTCGACTAAAGATTCCATGTTCCGCCTCGCCGAGACCCCCATCGATCCCGCTGCGTTGCTGCATTCGCTCGGCGAGGCTCGCGCCGGGGCATGCGTCACCTTCGCCGGCTGGGTGCGCAACCACAACGACGGCCGCCCGGTGGAACAGCTGGACTACGAGGCCTACCCGGCGCTGGCCGTGAAGGAGGGCGAACGCATCGTGGCGGAGGCCCGGGCGAAGTTTCCGGTGCTCGGGATCGTGGCGGTCCACCGCACGGGCTCGCTTGCGATCGGCGACCTGGCGGTCTGGGTCGGCGTGACGGCGGAACACCGCGACGGCGCCTACGCCGCCAGCCGCTACCTGATCGACGAGCTCAAGGCCCGCGTGCCGATCTGGAAGAAGGAACATTACGCCGGCGCCCAGCCGGTCTGGATCAACTGCGCCACCCGCGGTGAGCATGCGCAGGCCGCCCCGCCGCGGTAAAAATCCGATTTATCCCCGGGCCGCGTAGTTCCCGCACCGGGTTTGCGCTCGTCATGCCCGGCCCGCGGCATATTTTTCCGCCTCATGTTCCCGCTCGCCGCCACCGCGCTCGACACGCTGAAAAAGCTGCCGCCTTCCACGTGGCTGAAGATCGCCGCCATCCTGGCCGGTTTCGTCCTTACGATCGTCATCCTGCGCAAGATCGCGCATATGAACAAGATCGTGCTCGCGGTCATCGTGTTTGCGACCGTCGTGATCGTGGGTTTCAGCTGGGTCTATGAGCGCAACGAGCCGAAGTTCCTCACCCCAATCGTGGAGAACATCGCCCCGTTCTTCCCCAGCAAGGGGTCGTACGGGAACCAGCAGCAGGGCGGGCGGAAAATGTAACCTCTCCGCGCGGCGGACTTCGTCCGCCACGCGGAGAGAAATCAAAATGGCTGCGCCATTTTGGCCGAAAGCCTCCGTGGGTTTTTTCCGGACTCCTGACGCTCCATCCCAATGGCGCAGCCATTGGCTTGGCAGAATGCGGGCGAAGCCTGCATTCTGCCTGTGAAATCTGTTCGCAACGCCCGCGCAGGGGGTTTCTGCTCCCCCCCCTCCTCGCCATGCCCAAGACGCCCTCCGACATCGGACTCATCGGCCTCGCCGTGATGGGTCAGAATCTCGCCCTCAACATCGCCGACCACGGCTTCCAAATCTCGGTGTACAACCGGACCACGGAGAAGACCGACCGGTTCGTCGCCGAAAACCCGGGGACGCCCGGCGGGGTGGTGGGCACGAAGACCCTCGAGGAATTCGTCGGCTCCCTCTCCCGCCCGCGCAAGATGGTCATCCTCGTCCAGGCCGGCAAGGCAACCGATGCCGTGATCGACGGCCTCGTGCCGCTCCTGGACCAGGGCGACATCGTGATCGACGGCGGCAATGCGCTGTGGACCGACACCATCCGCCGGGAAAAGGCGCTCGCGGCCCAGGGCCTGCGCTTCATCGGCAGCGGCGTCTCCGGTGGTGAGGAAGGTGCCCGCTTCGGTCCCTCCCTCATGCCCGGCGGCGAGTTCGCCGCGTGGCAGGAACTCAAGCCGATCTGGGAGGCCATCGCCGCGAAGGTCGACGCCAAGACCGGCCGCCCGATCATGGGCGCAAAGCCCGGCCAGCCCGTGAGCGGCGGTGTCCCCTGCACGACCTACATCGGAGCCAACGGCGCCGGCCATTACGTGAAGATGGTCCACAACGGGATCGAGTACGGCGACATGCAGATGATCTGCGAGGCCTACGCCCTCATGCAGGGGCTCCTCGGACTCAAGCCCGCCGAGATGGGCGCGATCTTCTCCGAGTGGAACACCGGCATCCTCGACAGCTTCCTGATCGAGATCACCGCCGACATCCTGAAGCAGAAGGATCCCGCCGGCAAAAAGCCCTTCGTCGACATCGTGCTCGATACCGCCGGCCAGAAGGGCACCGGCAAGTGGACCTCGACCAACGCGCTCGACATGGGCGTGCCGGCCCCGACCGTCGCCGAGGCGGTCTTCGCCCGCTGCATCTCCGCCCTCAAGGACGAGCGTGTCGCCGCCTCGAAGATCCTCAAGGGCCCGGCCAAGAAGTACCGCGGCTCGAAGAAGGCCCTCATCACCGCCATCCACGACGCCCTCTACTGCTCGAAGATCTGCTCCTACGCACAGGGCTTCCAGCTCATGCGGACCGCCCAGGCCGAGTACGGCTGGAAGCTGAACTTCGGCGAGATCGCCCAGATCTTCCGTGGCGGCTGCATCATCCGTGCCGCGTTCCTCCAGAAGATCACCGAGGCCTACGCCCGGAACCCGAACCTCGCGAACCTGCTGCTCGACCCGTATTTCAACAAGACGGTGAAAAAGGCGCAGGAAAACTGGCGCAAGGTCGTGTCGCTCGCCGCCGAGTGCGGCGTGCCCGCCCCGACTTTCTTCTCGGCCCTCGCCTACTACGACAGCTACCGCTCGGCCCGCCTGCCGGCCAACCTGCTCCAGGCCCAGCGCGACTACTTCGGCGCCCACACCTACGAGCGCACCGACAAGCCCCGCGGGAAGTTCTTCCACCTCGACTGGCCGGAGCCGACGCGCCCGCAGCTCGAGGTTTGAGCAGGGTCGCGTAGTGGAGGAGCGGCTTTACGCCGCGATCTCCCCAGCCATTCGCGGGATATACCCGCTCCTACATTCTGATCCCAACGCAGCCCGCGCCGGCGGGAGTCCACTCCGACCGGAAATCCGGGATTTTCAACTTTGGGCCGCCCAAAACTGAATAAATCCGACCCCGCGCTCGTCTCAGGGACATGAAACCCCTGCTCCTTCCGCTGCTTCTGGCCACGGCTGCAATCACGGCGCACGGCGACCCCGGCGCTGACCATTACCCGCGGGGCGGCCCGCGGGTCACCGTTTACCAGCATGCCGACTATCGCGGTGACTCGCTGACCTTTTATCAGGGCGACACGCTGGACAATCTCGCGGTCCAGGGCTTCGAGGGCGGCGGCACCAGCAACGACCGCATCTCCTCGATCCGCATCGAGGGCGGCGCGGAGGTCCTGGTGTACGAGGACTCCCGCTACCGCGGGCGGGCGCTGCGACTCACGGAGAGCTCGCGCAATCTCGCGGACCGCCTGCTCCCGGAAAGCGTCGGCGCGCACTGGAACGACCGCATCTCCTCCCTGCGCGTCGAGGTCCGGCGGGGCGGTGGCCCCGGCGGCCGGGGGGAAGGCCGGGTGTCACGCGCCCGGGCGGATGCGATCATCCGGAGCGCCTTCCGCGACCTGCTGAGCCGCGAGCCCGACCTGAGCGGCCCGAATGTTTACCGCGACCTGCTCATGACCCAGGGTTGGACGGAGCAAATGGTCCGCGACAACATCCGCCGCGGTGAGGAGTTCCGGCTCGAGGGAGCCGACCGGATCATCAAGCAGGCCTTCGTTGAAGTTCTCGGGCGAGTGCCGGATCCCAGCGGCACGGGCTTTTATCGGGATCGCCTCCTGCACCACAACTGGACTGGCAAGGAGGTGCGCGACCACCTCCGCACCAGCGAGGAATACAAGCGCCAGCACCCGGGCAGGTGAGGCGGCGCTTGCGCGGTAGGGCTGGCCCGCCGGGTCGGCCGCGATCCTGATCGTAATCGCGGTCGGGCCGGCGGCCCAACCCTACCTTGATTCGCGGCCCGCCGCGAGGTCGGAGCCGGTTTTCCTGGCTACCCGGTGCAGCTGCCAGGAATTCCAGAGGTTGTGCCAGATGACGTAGAAAGTCGGGCCGAGCGCCGCGAGCGGGCTGGCATGGGTCATGGCCAGGTAGATGGTGAAGGCGGTGTTCTTCTGCCCGAGCGTCTGACTCGCCTCGCGGGTGAAACGGGGCCGGCCGATCAGCGCACCGAGGGCGAAGTTAGCCGCACAGACCACGCCGCTCACCAGCACGATGCCGCCCAGCTGGCCGAGGGGCAGCTCGCCCTGGCTATGCAGGAAATGGGAGGCGTTCGCCGAGACGAGCAGGATGGCCAGCATCCACATCAGGAACGAGACGTTGCGGATCTTTCCCGGCCAGACCGCCGCCGCGGGCACCAGCCAGCGGACCAAGCGGGCACTGAGCAGGGGCACAAACACCACCAGCGTGACGCTCCCCAGCACATGGGCCGGCGAGATGTCGGTGGCGGAGGAGAGGACCAGCGGCAGCAATAACGGCGAGAGCCCTGCAATCACCAGGTTGGTGAGGATGAATCCCGTGATGACGTAGCCGACCTGCCCGCCAAGAAAACTCATGACCACCGGCGCCGCCGACGCGGTCGGGGTGAGACCGGCGAAAAATCCCGCGAGCGCCACTTCGCGCCCGCCGATCAAGCCGCCCAAGGCCCAACCCGCGAAGCTCATCCCGATGTTCGCGAGGAGGAGCCAGCCATGCGAACGCTGCAGCGACTCGCGCGACCAGGTGAACTCCAGGAACACCGGGAAGAGCATGACCATGATCAGCCACCGCAGCGCACCCGACCACGCCTGGGCCGCGGGAAAAAGCGCGCCGAGCAGCAAAGCCAGAATGATGGCCGACGTGCGGCTGATTCCGAAGATCATAAAAAGGAGCTCCATCAAAACGCGGCGACGTGACGCGCGCAATGGGCGAGCGGAGGCGTGACGGCCGCCGGTTTCCCCCTGGCACGCGACTGGGGCAAGACCCCATAGGACGCGTGCAAGTTTTCCCTCACAGTCCCGCTTCGACCGCGTTCGTCATCCTCAAAAAAACCAAAAAATGAAACCCAGCACTCAGGACAAAGCAGCAGGCACGGCCAAGAACATCTCCGGCTCCGTCAAGGAAGCCACGGGCAAAGCGGTTGGAAACCGCCGCCTGCAAGCCGCCGGCCAAGCGGAAAAAGTCGAAGGCAAGGTCCAGCAGAAGGTCGGAAAGATTGAAAAGTCCCTGGGCTGCTAATTCGGTTCGGTTCAGGTCGAGGGTGAGCTCGGCCCTCAAGATCCCGGGAGGATTCTCCGGATGACATCCGTGAGCTGTCGGGCCGTCGGGAGCTTGCCGCGCAACTCCGCGGGAAGGCTCGACTGCAACCGGCAGGCCGCCACCCCGATGGGATTGCCTTTGGTCCGGAGCGCATACTCGACCTCCAGGTTGTCCTGCTCCGCGCACAGGATGATGCCGATTGAAGGACGATCGTCGGGGGCGCGCTCCCGGTCATTGAGCAGGTTCAGGTAGAAATCCATCTTCCCGGTGAACTCGGGCTCGAAGGCTCCGACCTTGAGATCGATCGCGACGAGAGCCTTGAGAAAGCGGTGGTAGAAAAGCAGGTCGACGAAGTATTCCTTGGTCCCGAGCGCAAGCCGGTGCTGTTTTCCGACGAAGCAAAACCCGTAGCCCAGCTCGAGGATGAAGTCGCGCACCCGCCCAACGATCCGATCTTCCAGCTCGCGTTCCTTCACGGCGCGACCGATCCCGAGAAACTCGAGGTTGTAGCTGCTCTTGAGTGCCTCCTCAGCCTGCTCGGCGAGATGCTCCGGCAGGGCGGTGGTGAAGTTGTGCGATTTGCCCGCTTTTAGTGAGCGCTCGTAGGCCCCGGCCTTGATTTGGTTCAGCAGGACATTGCGGCTCCAGCCGAAGCGGGCGGTGGCGCGCAGGTAATAGAGGCGGACGGCGGGATCGACCACCGGGGCGAGCACATTGATGTGGTGGCCCCACGGAACTGCGGCGACCAATTCTCGCACCGCTTGTGCGAGAATTGCAGGGCTCGAAGGCCCCCGGGCCGACCGCCGCAATTCTATCACAGGCTGTGATAGAATTGCGGCGTCTAGCCTCCCGCTGCGCAAAAGCGGAAGTTGCGCAACCTGGGCCAGAGTGGCCGGGGAGGTATGTTCGGCGAAAAACCGCCTCATTCGCCAGAGATTGACCGCGGAAAAACCGCCCATGCCGGGAAATGCCCGCCGGAGATCCTTGGCTAATACCTCGACGACGGCTTCACCCCAACCCAGGGCCCGCTGCTTCTCCGCGATGGCGCGGCCGATATCCCAGTACAGTAGGACCAGCTCACGATTGACCGACCGCCCGGCCGTCAGTCGGGCGGAGGCCACCCGTTGCTTCAGCTCCCTGACAAACCCGGCGTAGGCGCCGGAAGACGGCATGGAATGTCTCATGCCCCCTATAACGCAGAAAACACCCCCGATCTTTCACGGAATCGTCCGCCACCGGCATTTTTATCGAGCGCTTTTTCCGGAACGCCTCAATCGCGCGTCGAAGGCGCTGTGACCGCCGGCGGAGCCACCTTGGCCGCGGGAGGGTTTCCCTCTATGCACCTCTCTTCCATCGATCCCTTCAAAGGCCTTCAAAGGGATTGGTCGATTTCACCCACTCCGTGATGTCCAGCAACCTTGATGATGAGATCCGGCAGATCGCGTTCGACATAGGCCCCTCCCGGGTTTCCCCCGACTTTCTTGGAACGACCGCCCTGAGCCACCGTGATGGAATACGACGGGGCATCGTACGCGATCCCTCCGATCACGTCCCCATTTGCCTGCATCTTCCGGCCATCGCCGCTGCCGTCGATTCCCATGAAGTTCATCTCCCGGATCCGCTGGAAAAGCGGCGCGACCTGGGAGGGCGGCACTTTCTTGGTGGCCGGTTCGGACCGCGCCACATTTCTCCCGCCCTCATACACCACGGATCCATCACTGAAAATTGCGACCTTGTACGCGGGACAAAAGCCAAGGCAGCCGATGCGCTCATAAGTCACGGAGGCGGCCGGCTCCGATTGATCGGCGGCGTGAACGCCCGCGCCCAAAAGCGCCAGGAGGAACAGGGAGAAAAATTTCATCAGATCCGTGTCACCGCCCATTCAACGCCTGAAGGTGGGATCTATTAGAAGAGTTCCTCTGATGGAAACGCATGGACTGAGGCCCTGCACTTACCCCGCTCGGAACTTCTTCCACGAGGTCAGGCAACGCTCCGCAGTTTCGAACTCCGAATAACGGCTGCCTTCCTGCTCCATGAGATAGAACTCCACGCCGCCGACCTCCTCGGCCGCGGCGCAGATTTCCCGCCACGGCGAGACGCCCTCGCCGAAAAGCGTGCGGTAGCCTTTTTCGTCCTGCCGCGTGCCGGGCGCCCAGTCCTTGAGGTGGAGGCTGCGGATGCGGCCGGGGTTGGCCTTGATCCAAGCGATCGGGTCGGCGCCGGCCTCCATGCAGGTGCCGACGTCGAACTGGAGCACGAACTCCTTCGGCGTGTTGGCCGCCACCACGTCCATGATGCGCTGGTCGCCGTCCAGGATCGCCCATTCGGTCTGGTGATTGTGGAATCCCGCCGTCAGGCCGTGCGTCTGGAGCTTGGCGGTTGCCTCAGTGAGCTGGCCGCAGAGTTGCTTCCAGCCCTCGAGTCCGCGCGCTGTGTTCGGGGCGCTCCCCAGCACGACGCAACGCGTGCCCAGGATCTGGTTCAGCTCGACCGCCTTGTCGAAGCCAGTGGCGAAGGAGGTGAAATTGTTGTGCGTGGAGTAGCAGCGCATCCCGACGTCATCCAGCAAGGCGCGCACATCCTTCGCCTGCGGAAAACTCCAGCTGAAGTAGGGCGCATAAAACTCCACGGCTTCGTAACCCATCTTCGCCACCTGCCGGACCGTGTCCTGCAGATCGCGCATCAGCGCGCCGCGCACCGAGTACAGTTCCAGTCCGATGGGATACTTCTTGGCTGTCGGAGCGGGCGACGGAGTGGCGCCTGACTCCGCCACGGCGGCCTGCAGCGCACCGGGAGCGGCAAGCGCCAGCGGGACGACGGAACCGGACAACGCGAGAAAATGGCGACGGGTAAGCGGAGCGTTCATGGGGTAGGCCGGACACCAGCCGGCGGGGGTTGCGGGGCGCAGCGAATGTGCGGCGGGGGTCGGGGTGGCGGCAAGCCGGCGATGGTTTTACGGTAGAAAACGAAGCTCAGCTCCTTCGCGTTTCTTCGCGTGCTTCGCGGTTTAAGGGCATGTGTCCGCGGAGTCCGTGATCTTGATCAATGGATCAGGATTTTCCGGCGCCTCTCCTAATCCGTCCCTAACATTGGCAACGTTTTAAGCATGCTTATTGACATTGAAACTTAGTCTCAACTGGATCCCATTTCCTCTGTGTCTTCGTCCTCCCCCATCGCCCGCCTCCCGCTCTGCCAGCTCCCCGCTGGCGCCGTCGGGCGCGTCCAAGCGATCACGGGCGATGAGGGATTCTGTCAGCGGCTTCGTGAGATGGGTTTTGGCGAGGCCGCCTTGATCACCAAGATCTCCGGCACCACCACGAGTCTTTGTCAGGTGAACGGCACCCGGATCGCGCTCAATCATTCCGCCGCCATGAACATTCTCGTGGAGCGTTTGCCGGTGGCTCCGCACTCCGCGGAAACCCGCCGGGCCTGAGCTGACCCGGCCGGGCGCCTTCCCGATGATGTCCGTCACGAATCTGTCCACGCTCCAGCCCGGCGCCCGCGCCCGGGTGAAGGATATCCCCAAGAGCGGCACCACCTTTGTCCGCCTGCGCGAAATGGGACTGCTCACCGGCACCGTGGTGACCTTCGTCCGCGCCGCCCCGATGGGCGACCCGCTGGAGTTCAAGCTGCGCGGCTATCTCCTTTCGGTCCGCCGCGACGAAGCCCGGCAGATCGAGGTCGAGTTGCTCGCGGATGGCGCGGCCTGACCGGCCCGCCGCTCCGCGCCTCGCCCAGCCACCGATTCCCGCCGTGCAACTGCCGCCGCACATCAACCCGCCGGCCCCCAAGCGCACCGCCGCGTCAGGCCGCGCGCCCGTCTACGCACTCGTCGGCAACCCCAACTGCGGCAAGAGCACGCTCTTCAACGCCCTCACCGGCCTGAAGCAGAAGGTCGGCAACTACCCCGGCGTGACCGTCGAGAAAAAGGTTGGCACCGCCTACTCCCAGCACGGCCAGCCGCTCACCGTCATCGACCTCCCCGGCGCCTACTCGCTCGCCGCCCGCTCGCCCGACGAGGCCGTGACCCGCGACGTGCTGCTCGGCCGCCGCTCCGACACCGCGCAGCCCGACCGCATCCTCTGCATCGTCGACGCCACCAACCTCGAGCGGAACCTCTACCTCGTCCACCAGGTGCTCGATCTCGGCCGCCCCGTGATCGTGGTCCTCAACATGATGGACCTCGCCGCCGAGGCGGGCATGGCCGTCTTCCCCGACAAGCTCGCCCAGGACCTCGGCGTGCCCGTCATTCCCTGCGAGGCCGTCCGGGGCAAGGGCCTGATCGAGCTCCGGCTCGCCATGAGCCGGCCCGACCTCGCGCTCTCGAAGCACGCGTGGGACATCCCCGGCGCCATCGCGCCCGCCGTCGCCGAGATCCAGGCCTCGCTCGTCGCGAACGACGCCAAGTCCCCCCTCATCGCTCGCGCCGAGTCGCTCCTCCTTCTGACTGACCAGGACTCCGTGCGCGTCGCCGGCTCCACGCCGCTCAGCCCGCGCACCGCGGAGATCCTCGCCGGCTGGCAAAAGCGCTGGTCGGCCGAGGGCATGGACTGGGCCGGCACGCTCGTCTCTTCCCGCTACGACGCCATCGGCCGCATCGCCGCCGAGGTCGTGCAACCGGGCACCGTCAACCAAGGCCCGAGCCCGAGCGACCGCATCGACGCCGTCGTCACCCATCCTTTCTGGGGCTGGGTCAGCCTCGGCGCCGTGATGTGCCTGATCTTCGTGAGCATCTTCACGCTCGCCGAGTACCCGATGAACTGGATCGACGGCCACATGGCGTCGCTCTCGGACTGGGTGAAGGACTCGATGGCCCCGGGCGACCTGCGCGACCTGATCACCGACGGCGCCATCTCCGGTGTCGGCGGCGTGGTGATCTTCCTCCCGCAGATCCTGATCCTGTTTTTCTTCATCGGGCTGCTCGAGAGCACGGGCTACATGGCGCGCGCCGCCTTCATCATGGACCGCCTGATGAGCCGCGTCGGCCTGAACGGCAAATCCTTCATCCCGCTGCTCAGCTCCTATGCCTGCGCCATCCCGGGCATCATGGCCACGCGCACGATCGAGGACGCCAAGGACCGGCTCGTCACCATCCTCGTCGCGCCGCTGATGAGCTGCTCCGCGCGCCTCCCCGTCTATCTCCTGATGATCGCCGCCCTGGTGCCCAACGAGCGGGTGCCGCTGGCGACCAAGGTCGGCATCATGTTCCTGATGTACTTCCTCGGCACCTTCGCGGCCTTCGGCTTCGCGTGGCTCTTCAAGCGCACCCTCCTCAAGGGTGAGCCGCCGATGATGATCATGGAGCTCCCGCCCTACCGCCTGCCGGGCCTGAAGGACGTCGCCCTTCAGATGCTGGAGCGCGCCTGGATCTTCCTCCGCCGCGCCGGCACCGTCATCCTCGGCATCAGCATCGTGCTCTGGTTCCTCTCCGCCTACCCCAAGGCCCCCGAGGGCGCCACGCCCTCCGAGCAGCTCTCGGGCAGCTTCGCCGGCATGGCCGGGCACGCCCTCGAGCCCGCGATCAAGCCCCTCGGCTTCGACTGGCAGATCGGCATCGGCCTGATCAGCTCCTTCGCCGCCCGCGAGGTCTTCGTCAGCACCATGGGCGTGGTCTTCAACGCCGAGGCCGACGACGGCGACACCGCGCCGCTCCGCGAGGCCCTGCTCAAGGCCCGCTGGCCCAACGGCCGCGTGCTCTTCACCCCGCTCGCCTGCTTCGGGCTCATGATCTTCTACGTCTTCGCCATGCAGTGCGTCAGCACCATCGCGATCGTGAAGCGCGAGACCAACGGCTGGAAATGGCCGCTCTTCCAAACCGCCTACATGACTGGCACCGCGTGGGTTCTTGCGCTACTGGTGTACCAAGTCGGGTCCGCGCTCGGATTCTGAACCGCTCTCTCCATGACCGCCGAAGTCCAATCCCTCCTCGCCCTCGCCGTGGTCGCCGTCGCCGCTCTCTGGCTCGCGCGCCGCGCCTTCGCGAAGCGGAAGCACCCCGGCTGCGGCCACGACTGCGGCTGCGGGCCGAAGCTCACGAAGCACTGATCGGGTGCGGGTGGGTAGGGCTGCCGCCGACGAGGCGGCCGCCGATCAAACGACCGAATCCTTGGCACCCAGAGACACGGAGGACCCAGAGCCAGACCTTTGGGGAAATTGGTGCGGAAACCCAATCTCTCCGGACTCTGTTCTCTGCGTCTCTGGGTGCCAAAGTTTCGGAATCATCGCGGCCGGGTCGTCGACCCAGCCCTACCGTTTGTTCACCCGGTGAACCAATGCCCGAGGCGCTCCATCAGCTTGGCCGCGGCCTCGCCGAGCAGGACAATGTAGAGGATCCCCGCCGCGAACATCGCATAGGCCGCCGCCACAAACACCCCGTCGCGCTCCAGCAGGCCGCCCGCCATCAGCAGCACCACCCAGGCGGGAAATGAATTGGTGAACGGGATCGGCACCGGTAGCAGCAGGGCGAGGCCGGAGAGCAGCATCAGGCAGGCGTGGATCTGGCGCTGCCAGCCGTACTCGGTGAGGATCGCCAGGCGCGGGCGCAGGAGTTTTTCCAGGCCCACGATGACCTTCCCCGCGAACCGCATGAGCTGGTCGAAAAATTTCGCCGGCAGCACCCGCCGCTGGAACGCCTTCGCCAGCCATGGCCGTTGCCCAAGGGCCAGGCGGAACGCGATCAGGCTGATCGCCAACCCGAAGGGCGTCGACAACCCCGGCAGCGGGATTGGCGTGATGAACGGCAGCGCCAGCAGGATCAGCAGCAGCGAGTACGCGCGCACCCCGAGGGCCACGATCACCGTCCGCACCGTGATCTCTTCGGTCTTCGAGCGCTCCTGCAGCAGCCGCATCTCCTCCGAGAGTTTGATCGCCGGCGGACGAATCCTGCTCCCGCGCCCGGACTCAGGACCCTGGATCGGCTCGCTCATGTGCCCCGGCGGTTGCCGTACAGATCGAGGTGGAGCCGGTGCGCGTAACGGTAACCCCGTTCCTTGCAGAGTTCGCCCAGCCAAGCCGCGCGCTCGTGCTGGCGCGCCGCCGTGGTCGATTCGGGCATTAGGAAAACCTGGTGGCGCGGCACCTCGCGACCGAGCGAACCCAGCATGCCCTCGAGCTCGTCCACGTCCGCCGGCGCCGTCACCACAAACTTGAGCTGCCAGGCATACGCCTCGAGCCACGCCCGCACCACCGCCGGCTGCCAGCGGGTCGCCTCGTGTTTTTTCCGCCACGCCGCGTGCTCCGCCTGGTGCGGTGTCGAGTTCAGGAGTTTCGGCGAAACCGAGGCGAGGTCGCAGGCGATGCCACCCGGCAGGATCGTGCCCGCCGTCTCGATCGTGAGGTGGTAGCCCAGCATCTTCAGTTCCGCCGCCAACGTGCCGATTTCCTTGGCGATCATCGGCTCGCCGCCTGTCAGCACCACGTGGCGCGCCGTCCGGTGGCTTTGCACCTCCGCCACGATCGCGTCGACCGTGCGCGGCTCGCCCTCGGGATTCCATGAGGCGTAGGGCGTGTCGCACCACGTGCAACGCAGGTTGCACCCGCTCGTCCGCACAAAGACCGAGGGCACCCCGGTGAGGGAGCCTTCGCCCTGCAGGGAGTAGAAAATTTCGGAGATTAGCATGATGGTCGGTGGCTTGGCCATAGGCCCTATAGGCCCCATAAGCCCTATCGGCCCTATAAATTCGGCCTCGGCCCTTTCGGCAGCGCAGCCGTTGAGAAATACTCCGTGGGGTCAACCAGCCCCGCCACTGCAAACGCCTCCCGGCGCTCCACGCAGGTGCCGCAGGTGCCGCAATGGACCGCGCCGCCCTTGTAGCAGGAATAGGTCCGGGAGAAATCCACGCCGAGCCGCGCGCCTTCCCGCGCGATCCCCGCCTTGTCCATCGCAATGAACGGCCGCAGCAGGCGGATCCCCGCGTACGTGCCGAGCCGCATCGCGTCGCCCATCGCCTGCATGAAGTCCTCCCGGCAGTCGGGATAGATCGTGTGGTCGCCGGCATGCGCCGCGATCACCAGCCCCTCCGCCCCCGTGCTCTCGGCCAAACCCGCCGCGATCGAGAGCATGATCGCATTGCGGAACGGCACCACCGTGCGGCGCATGTTGTCGTCCGCATAATGCCCGTCCGGCACCGGCCCGCCGCCGGCCAGCAGGTCCGAGTCGAACAACTGCCCGATGAACGGCAGCGCCACCACCTCGTGCCGCACCTTGAGCCCGGCCGCGTGCTCCGCCGCGAACGGCAACTCGCGCGGGTTGTGCTTCGAGCCGTAGTCGAAGCTCACCACCCCGCGCACGTGGTGCTCCCGCGCCGCCCAATGGAGCGCGGTCACGGAATCCATTCCGCCGGAGCAGAGCACAACGACTTTCATGCCGCGGAGTTACGCTGAAACCGGCCGGGATTCACGGCAATTCGCGGGGGTCGGCGGCTGGAAACGCCGGGAGCGTTTTCCAGCCAATCCGGATTGAGACTGGTGCCGCCCTCGACCTTTGTCCGCGACCATGACGCCGATCACGCTTTTCCCCTTCGCCGAGTACTGGTGGTTCTATGCCCTTTTCACCCTGGGCGTGCTTGGGCTTCTGGCGCTCGACCTCGGGGTCTTCCACCGGGAGGTACGCGAGGTCCGGATCCGCGAGGCGGCCGGCTGGAGCGTCGCGTGGATCTCGCTCGGCCTCGCGTTCGGCTACGGCCTGTACCTCTATGCGCTCCACCGCCTGCCGCTGGATCCCCGGCTGGCTGGGCTGGACCACGTGGCCCTCGCCCGGCAGGTGGGCCTGGAGTACCTCACCGGTTTCGTGGTCGAGAAGTCGCTCTCGGTGGACAACATTTTCATCTTTGCGGTCGTTTTCACCTACTTTGCGATCCCGCCGCGGCTGCAGTATCGCGTGCTTTTCTACGGCATCCTCGGCGCTCTCGTCTTCCGCATCATCTTCATCAGCCTGGGCTCGGTGCTGATGCGTTTCGAATGGGTGATCTGGCTCTTCGGCGCCTTCCTCATCCTGACGGGCCTGAAGATCCTGTTTGCGCCGGAAAAACCGATCGATCCCGACCGTAACCCAGTCATCCGCCTCCTGCGGGGCCTGATGCCGGTGACCACGCGCCTCGAGGGAGCGGCGTTCCTGACGCGCATTGACGGGGTCTGGCACGCCACGCCGCTGCTGGTCTGCCTGGTTTTCATCGAGGCGACCGACATCATTTTCGCGGTGGACAGCGTGCCCGCGATCTTCGCCCTCACGCGCGAACCCATGATCGTCTTCACCTCAAACGTGTTCGCCATCCTCGGGTTGCGCTCCCTCTTTTTCCTGCTGGCGGGGGTGATGCACCGCTTCCGCTTCCTCAAGTACGGGCTCGGGCTCATCCTCGTTTTTGTCGGCCTGAAGATGGCGTGGCTCAACGAGGCCTTCGGCGGGAAATTCCCCATCACCTGGTCGCTTGGCATCATCCTCCTGCTGCTCGGTGCGTCCATCGCGCTCTCCCTGCTGGTTCGAACCAAGCCCACCGCGACATGAACCGGGCCGGAGATCAGGTTGGCCGTCAGCCCAAGGTCGCCTAGGCTGGGGCCCATGGTCATCCTCCACGACCCCAGCTGCACCCGTTACCACGCGCCCGGCCACCCGGAGCGGCCCCAGCGCGTGGCCGCCACCGTCGAGCTGCTGCGGAAGCGACACCCGGACTGGGTCTGGCAGCAGCCCGGGCCGGCCGGCGAGGAGGCCCTGCTCCGCGCCCACCCCCCGGCGCATCTGGAACGCCTGACCCGGGGCCCGGATTTCGACGCCGACACCGCATTTCTCCCGGAAATAGCGGCCCACGCCCGGCTCGCGGCCGGCGCCGCCCTCGCCGCGATGGACCTCGCCCTGGACCGGGGCGGAAAGGCTTTCAGCCTGATGCGGCCACCCGGACACCATGCGACCCGGAACCGCGCCATGGGCTTCTGTTACCTGAACCATATCGCCATCGCCGCCCTCGCCGCCCGAGCCCGCGGCGTGGAACGGGTCGCCGTCTGGGACTTCGACGCCCACCACGGCAACGGCACCGAGGCGATCCTCCAAGGCAAGCCCGGGATTCTCTTTGCCATTGTCCACGAGGAGTTTAGCTACCCCGGAACCGGGACCGCCCACACCGCCAACTGCCGTAATTGGGCCCTGCCCCCGCTTTCTCCCCGGGCCGACCACCTCGCCGCCCTGAACGCCTCCTGGGACTCCATCCGGGCCTTCCAGCCCGGCCTGGTGCTGGTTTCGGCCGGATTCGACGCCTACGCGGGCGACCCGCTCACCGACATGTACCTCGAGACCGAAGACTTCCGGACCCTCGGAAACTGGGTCCGCGAGTCCGGAATCCCGTCCGCCGCCATTTTGGAGGGGGGGTACAGCGACCATCTTCCGGAATTGATCGATGGCTTCTTGTGCGGTTGGAATGGAGCCACATGACCTTTCCTGAACGCCTAGACGGCCCGTCCGCATGATTTCCCGGTTCCTCCCCGGCTCGGTCCGCCGCCTGCTCGGCGTCAAGGCCGCCACCGGTCCCAAAGCCGCCACCGGCCCCGTCTCCTTCGAGGTGATCGATCGTCCCGACACGCTCGCGCCCTTCCTCGCCGCCCTCGACCAGCTCGACGAGGTCTCCCTCGATACCGAGGCGGACAACATGTACCACTACCGCAACCGGGTCTGCCTCCTGCAGTTCCTGGTCGCGGGTCGTGTCTTCCTGATCGATCCGCTCGCCCCGGGCATCGACCTCAAACCGCTCTGGCCGATCCTCGCCCGCAAGCATCTCGTGATGCACGGGAGCGACTTCGACCTGCGCCTGCTGCATGACCTCTGCGGGTTCCGCGCGAAAAGTCTCTTCGACACCATGCTGGCCGCGCAGCTCCTCGGCCGCACCCGCTTCGGACTCGCCGCCCTGCTCGAGGAGCACTTCGGCGTCGCCCTCGACAAGTCCGGCCAGAAGGCCAACTGGTCGAAGCGGCCCATCACCCCCAAGCTCCTCCACTACGCCGCGCTCGACGTCTGGCACCTCCCCGCCCTGCGCGACATCCTCCAGCGCGAGCTGAAGAACAAGGGCCGCGACGGCTGGCTCCAGCAGCAATGCGAGGCGCAGATCGAGGCCGGCACCGCCGGCTTCGCGCCGGACACCGAACACGACTGGCGGATCGGCAAGTCCGAGCGCCTGCGCGGCCGCAGCCTCACCGTGCTCCACGCCATCTGGCACTGGCGCGAATCCCAGGCCCAGCGCCTCGACGTGCCGCCCTTCAAGGTCTGCTCCAATGAGTTTCTCCTCCAGGTCGCCTACGACTCGGGCGCGGAAAACGCCGCCGTCGAGGCTATCCTCCAGCCCATCCAGCTCGGCCGGCGTCACGACCGCATCTTCCCGTCGCTCGCCGCCGCCGTCCGCGAGGGTTTCGCGAAGGATCCCGCGTCACTGCCCCGGCGCCCCCCGCGCGACACCCGCTTCAACCCGCTGACCAACTCCGAGCTCGCCCGGCTCGACCGCATCAAGGCCGACCGTGACGCCATCGCCACCAAGCTCGGGATCGAGGCCACCCTGATCTCCAACCGCGCCCAGCTGGCGCTGATCGCCCGCGATCCCGCCCAGCTCGACGCCACCCTGCTGCGCTGGCAGGCCGACCTCCTGCGCGAATCGCCCTCGCTCAAGACCTGAGCGCCGGGACCAGTGGGGGGGGTGAGTGACAGGTGACAAGTGACGACTCGGACCGCCGGGAGCGGACCATTCTCCGCTTCCTTCTTGTCACCCGTCACTCGTCACTCGTCACTAACGCATGGCCGTGCGCTCTCGTGTTTTTCGCGTGTTTCGTGGGCCAAAAAATCCGTGATGCCTCAGGATAACGCCAACATCGCGCGGCACCTCCGGCTCATGGCGGCAAGCCAGCCGGGCACCCCCGCCCTGAAGATCCCGCGCGGCCGGACAACAAACGGCGCAATCGACTACCTGAGCCTCAGCTTCCGCGAACTCGCCGCCGAGGCCGACGCCTGGACCGCCCGGCTGCAGGCCCACGGCGTCCGCCGCGGCGACCGTACGCTCGTGATGGTGCGCCCCGGCCTGCCCCTGATCGCCGCCGCCTTCGGACTGTTCCAGCTCGGCGCCGTCCCAGTGATCATCGATCCCGGCATGGGACTGAAGAGCTTCCTCGCCTGCGTCGCCCGCTCCCGCCCGCGCGCCCTCGTCGGCATCCCGATGGCGCGCCTCGTCCGGCATCTCTTCCGCCGCAGCTTTCGCACTGTCGAAATCACGGTCCCAGTGAGCAGCTCGCTCACCGCCCGCTTGGCAGGCCAATCTCATATCTCAAATTTGAAATTTGAAATCGTGAACAGCGCCGCCGCGGACCTCGCGGCGGTCCTGTTCACGTCCGGCTCCACCGGCGCCCCCAAGGGCGTCTGCTACGAGCATGGCATGTTCGAGGCCCAGGTGCGGCTCATCCGCGAGGCCTACGGCATCCAGCCGGGTGAGGTCGACCTGCCCTTGCTACCCATCTTCGCGCTCTTCAACCCCGCCTTGGGTATGACCTCTGTGATTCCGGAAATCGACCCGCGCCATCCGGCGCAGGTCGATCCCGCGAAAATCGTGCAGGCAATCCAACAGGAAAAAGTCACCAACTCCTTCGGCTCGCCCACCCTGTGGGGAAAGATCGGCGCCCACTGCCAGTCCCACGGCCTCACCCTCCCCTCCCTCCGCCGCGTCCTCTGCGCCGGTGCCCCCGTCCCCTCCGCGCTCTGGCAGAGCTCCCCCGCGTGGCTGCCCCACGGCCAGCTTCACAGCCCCTACGGCGCCACCGAGGCCCTGCCCGTCGCCACCTTCTCCGCCACCGAGGCCCTGCCTCTGCTCGCCGCCGCAAAGCCGGATCCGGCTTCGCCAGAGTTTCATCTATTAAATGAAGCTCTGGGCGGAGTCCCCGCCCTGGGCACCTGCATCGGTCGGGCGCTGCCGGGCATGGAAGTCCGGATCATCGCGATTTCCGACGCGCCAATCGCGACGATAAGCGATGCCCGGGAACTTCCGCCCGGCGAAGTCGGTGAGATCATCGTCCGCGGTCCCGTCGTCACGAAGGAGTACGACGCCCTGCCGGAGGCCACGGCGGAGGCGAAGATCGTCGCCGACAGCGATAGGTTCCCAGTGACAAGTGACAAGAATCCGGCACCCACCGATCCCTCTCTTGTTACTTCACCCTTGCCACTTGATACTTCCTCGGCGCCCCGCGCCGAGGTCTGGCACCGCATGGGCGATTGCGGCCGGCTCGATGCCGAGGGACGGCTCTGGTTCTGCGGCCGCAAGGTCGAACGCGTCATCACCCCCACGGGAACGTTCTTCACCGAGCCGTGCGAGATCGTCTTCCGTCGCCACTCCAAGGTGAAACGTTGCGCGCTCATCGGACTCGGTGAACCAGGCCGGCAGGAACCGGCCATCGTCATCGAGTGGAACGCTGGAACCGCGGAAACCGCGGCGCTGGCCGTCGAGCTCGCCCAACTCGCGGCCTCGTCGCCTGGCACCTCCGGCATCCGCCGGTTCTATTATCACCCGAGCTTTCCGGTGGATGTCCGGCACAACGCCAAGATCCACCGCCTCCAACTCGCACGCTGGGCGGCCACGGCGAAGCCGGTGGTGTCGGGTGACACGTGACGAGTGACAAGGGATCGGAAGCTGTCCTTTCTCCGAGCAACGTGTCACCCGTCACCCGTCACTCGCCACCCAGCCCTGCGCTGGTCACCGGCGGCACCGGCTTCCTTGGCCGGAAACTCGTCGAACGGCTGCTCGCCGAAGGACGCCAGGTCGCGGTGCTCGGCCGCACGCCCGCGCCGGACCTCGAGGCGAAGGGAGTCCGCTTCATCCGCGCCTCGCTCGATGACGCCCCTGCGGTCGAGGCCGCCTGCGCCGGGATCGGGACCGTCTTTCACACCGCGGCGAAGGTCGGGGTCTGGGGTCGCTACGACGATTTCTTCCGCACCAACGTGCTCGGCACCCGCGCGCTGCTCGCCGGTTGCCGGCGCCACGGGGTCGCCCACTTCATCCACACCAGCACCCCGAGCGTGGTTTACAATAGCCGCGACCTCGCCGGTGCCGACGAGTCGCTCCCGCTCACGAGCAACTGCCCGAGCCCCTATCCACTCACCAAGGCCATCGCCGAGCGCGAGGTCCTCGCCGCCAACTCCCCGGGGCTGCGTACCGTTGCCCTCCGCCCCCACCTGATCTGGGGCGTGGGCGACCCGCACCTCGTGCCCCGCGTCCTCGCCCGCGCCCGCGCCGGCCGCCTGCGCATCGTCGGCTCCGGAAAAAACCGCGTGGACATGGTCCACGTCGACAACACGGTCGACGCCCACCTGCTCGCGGAAAAGGCCCTGCGGGAGTGTCATCTAATAGATGACATCTCCTCTGGGCGAAAGCGTGCGGATGGCCGGGCCTTTTTCATCACCAACGGCGAGCCGGTGCTGCTCTGGGAATGGATCAACGAACTCCTGCACGGGCTTGGGCAACCGCCGGTGACGAAGAAGATTTCTCTCGGGGCCGCGTCCGCCGTCGGCGCCCTGTGCGAGGCGGCGTGGCGGGTGCTGCCAGTGCGCGGCGAGCCGCCGATGACGCGCTTCATCGCCGCCGAGCTGGCCAGGGACCACTGGTTCGACCTTTCCGCGGCCCGCCGCGACCTCGGCTACGAACCCCGCGTCTCGATGGCCGCGGGCACGGCCGAACTGATCGCGTGGTACCGGCAAACCGGCCTGCCTCCGGCATGAATCCGCGCCAGATCGTTCTGCCGGCCCTCGCCATGGCGGCGATCGTGCTCGTCTCCAACCTCCTCGTGCAGTTCCCGCTGAATGCGTGGCTGACCTGGGGCGCCTTCTCCTACCCTGTCGCCTACCTCGTGACCGATATCTGCAACCGCGTCGCCGGCCCGGTGCTGGCGCGGCGCGTGGCGTGGATCGGCTTCGCGGTCGGCCTCACCTGCTCCGCGCTGCTCGCGCCGGTGCGCATCGCCGCCGCCTCGGGCTCCGCCTTCATCGCCTCGCAGTTGCTCGACGTTGCGGTCTTCAACCGCCTCCGGCAGCAGAGCTGGTGGAAAGCCCCGTTCTTCGGATCGGTCTCCGCCTCGGTGATCGACACCGCCATCTTCTTCAGCCTCGCCTTCGCCGGCACCCCCGTGCCGTGGCTGCCGCTCGCGCTCGGCGACCTCGCCGTGAAACTCCTGATGGCGCTGCTGCTGCTGCCGCCCTACCGCGTGCTCGTGCAGCGCCTGACGGGGAAAATGCCTTAGCAACCCGCCCCGTGTGCCGGCCTCAGCTCCGCTGCCGCACCGCCTCGAACAGCGTGATGATCGTCGCCATCGCAACATTGAGGGAGTCGGCCTGGCCGGCCATCGGGATGCGCACGGGGAGGTCGGCGTTTTCCAGCCAGAATTTACTGAGGCCGTACTGCTCACTGCCCATGACGACGGCCAGCGGGCCGCGCAGGTCGGCGTCGGAATAGATCTTCTCCGCCGCCGGCGTGGTCGCGACCGTGCGGATTTTCTTCTCCCGGAGCCAGGCCTGGACCGCGGTGCTCTCGGCCACCACGCACGGCACGGAGAACAGCACGCCGGTCGAGGCCCGGACCACGTTGGGGTTGAAGATGTCGGTGACCGGATCGCAGACGATCACGGCGTGGCAGCCCGCAGCGTCGGCACTGCGCAGGATCGTGCCGAGGTTGCCGGGCTTCTCGATCGCCTCGACCACGAGCAGGAAGGGCGCCTTCGCTGTAGCCGGGGTCGCTGACCCCGGACCGGCCTCACCGAGGCCAGCTACAATTCGATCCATGTCGGCCAAGGTCCGCTGCCACTGCGGGGCCACGGCAAGGAGCCCGTCCGGCCGCTCCCGGTACGCGACCTTGGCAAAGGCGTCCTTGGATAGCTCGAACAGCGTCGCCCCGGCCGCCGCGGCCTGCTCGAGCAGGGTGCGCTCGTTCTCGCCGAGGAACCACTCGGGCGAGAAATAGACTTCCCGCAGCGGGATCTTCTTCTCCAGCGCCCGCCGGACCTCGCGGTAACCCTCGACGAGGAACAGCCCCGCCTCGTCACGCGGCCGGCGGTCGCGCAGGCGCACCAGCTCCTTCACGCGGGGATTCTGGAGGCTGGTGATCTTTTCGGCGGGCATCGGTCTGTTTGTAGCGCCAGAGCCACGGAGGGCACGGAGAATCTACCCTGAATTTCAGCTTCGCCCGGCCGCGGTTCTCCGTGTCCTCTGTGCCCCTGTGGCCAAAAAGAAGTTCAACGACCATCCCTTCGCCTATCACCAGGAGATCGAGCTGGAGATCACCACGCTCACCAACCTCGGCTCGGGCTTGGGCCGCGTGGCGCTGCCAGAATCTCAAATCTCAAATCTGAAATCTGAAATCGCGACCCAACCGCCGGCAGCCGCTGGTGGCTGGGTCGTCATGGTCCCCTTCACCCTGCCGGGAGAGCGCGTGCGGGTCCGGGTGTTCCGCAACCAGAAAAATTTCTCCGAGGCCGATCTCTTGGAGGTGCTCACTCCGTCGCCGCACCGCGTCGCCGCCCGTTGCACCCTGTTCGGCCGCTGTGGCGGCTGCCAGTACCAGCACCTCGCCTACGCGGAGCAGTTGCTCTGGAAACAGCGCCAGGTGGGCGAGCTCCTGAAATACATGGTGGGGATCGAATCCCCCGTGAACCCGGTCATCGCGTCACCGCGCGAGTACGGCTACCGGTCAAAGATCACACCCCATTTTTCCGCTCTGCGGAAAAATGAAGGAATTCCCTCCGGGAATTCGCCGGATGCCGGCGGATCCCCGATTGGATTCCTGCGGGCCGGGAATCGTTTCGAACTGGTGGACGTGCCGGAGTGTCCGATCGCCACGCCCGAGATCAACGCGAAGCTCCCTGAGGTGCGCGAGAAGACCCGGCGGCGACTGGCCGCCGGAGAGTTCAAGCGCGATGCCACGCTGCTCCTCCGTCATTCCAGCGAAGGCGTCACCACGGACTACGACGCCATCATCACCGAGGAGATTGCGGTCGCCCGTCCGCCTTCCGCCGTCAGCCCTCCGCCCTCTCTCCGGCTCCGCTTCCTCGCCCGCGATTTTTTCCAGAACAACCCGTTCATCCTCCCGGCCTTCACCGGCTACGTGCGGGAGCAGGCGGCACAGACCGGGGCGCGTTTCCTCGTCGACGCCTACTGCGGCAGCGGACTCTTCGCCCTCGCGGCCGCCCCGGCCTTCGAGCGCGTGGCGGGCATCGAGATCAGCGAGAGCAGCATCCGCTTCGCGAGGGAAAACGCCGCGGCCAACAGCATCGCCAACGCCGAGTTCCGCGCGGGCGACGCCGCCGCGATCTTCGCCGGGCTGATATTTCCCCCGGCCGAGACCGCCGTGATCATCGACCCGCCACGCAAGGGCTGCGACGAATCCTTCCTCACCCAGCTCTTCGCCTTTGGCCCGCTCACCGTGGTCTACGTCTCGTGCGACCCGGCGACGCAGATGCGCGACCTCAAGGCCTTCCTCGCCGCCGGCTACTCCCTCGCTGCCGTGCAGCCCTTCGACCTTTTTCCGCAGACGCGGCATCTCGAGTGCGTGATCACGCTCCACCGGCCCTGATGGGCCGGGGTCGCTGGTAGTTGGGGTGAGGCGGCACAACTGCCTCCGCTTGGTCGGGGATTGCCAGCGGAGGCGCGGTGCCGTTCCTTGGAGTCAGCTTTTCCGCCCATGCCGACCTCGCACACTTGGAATTTTTTCCGCACCGGCGGCCTGGATCAGGTCACGCTCGCCACGGCCGCCGATCTCAAGGCCCTGCCCACGCTCGACCAGAAGCTCTGGGTCGCCCTGAGCTGCCCAGTCAAGGGCCTGGAGCTCGACGAGAAGACCCTCGCCCTGATCGACTCCGACGTCGACGGCCGCATTCGCGTGCCCGAGCTCATCACGGCGGTGCAATGGGCAGCCGCGCGGCTCAAGGACCCGGCCATCGTACTCCGCGGCGACGACGCCCTGCCGCTGGACGCCATCAACGACACCACCCCCGACGGCCACATCCTGCTGCTGTCGGCCCGCCAGATCCTGGCCAATCTCGGAAAACCCGCGGCCAAGACGATCGCCGTCGCCGAGGCGGCCGACACCGCGAAGATCTTTTCCGCCAGCCCGCTCAACGGCGACGGCGTCATCCCCCCCGAGGCGACCGAGGACCCGGCGGTGCAGGCCCTCATCAAGGATATCATCACCTGCCTCGGGGGCAGCAACGACCGCACTGGCTCCGTAGGCGTGACCGCCGACAAGATCGCGGCCTTCTTCGCTGCGCTCTCGGCCTATGCCGCCTGGGTGGAGCAGAGCGCCACGGAGGACATCGCCATCCTCGGCGAGGCCACCGCCGCCGCGTGCGCGACCCTGAAAACGGTGCGGCCGAAGGTGGAGGATTATTTCACCCGCACCCGCCTCGCCGCGTTCGACCAGCGCGCCCTCGGCGCGCTCAATCGCAGCGAGGCCGACTACCTCGCGATCGCGGCCAAGGACATGAAGATCACCGCGGAGGAGGTCTCCGGCTTCCCCCTCGCGCGCATCGAGGCCAACGGCCCCCTCCCCCTGCTGGAAGGCGTCAATCCCGCCTGGGCCGCCGACCTCGCCGCCCTGCACACGCGCGTCGTCTCCCCGATCCTCGGCGCAGCCCAGACCTCCCTCACCGAGCAGGAATGGACCGAGCTCACGGCCCGCTTCGCCGCCTACGAAACCTGGCTGGGCGGCAAGCAGGGCAGCGCCGTCGAGCAACTCGGCCTGCCGCGCGTGAAGGAAATCCTCGCCGGCAACGGGCAGGCCGCGCTCGCCGCGCTGGTGGCCCGGGACCAGGTGCTTGAGCCGGAATTCAAGGCCATCACCGATGTCGAGCGGCTCGTCCGCTACCACCGCGACTTGCGCGCCCTGCTCCACAATTTCGTCAACTTCGCCGACTTCTACTCGCACGACCGCCTCGCCGTCTTCCAGGCAGGCACGCTCTACCTCGACAGCCGCTCGACCGAGCTCTGCCTCAAGGTGGACGGCCCCAACCCGCTCGCCGCGATGAGCAAGGCCTACATCGCCTACTGCAGCTGCACGCGGAAGGACACCCCGCCGATGGTCATCGCCGCCTGCTTCACCCAGGGTGACAGCGACTACCTCTTTGTCGGCCGCCACGGTGTCTTCTACGACCGGCAGGGCCGTGACTGGGACGCCGTCATCACGAGCATCGCCGACAACCCGATCAGCATCCGCCAGGCCTTCTGGGCCCCGTACAAGAAGTTTATCCGGATGATCGAGGAGCAGGTCGCCAAGCGGGCCGCCGCCGCCGAGGCGGAGTCCAACAGCAAGCTCGCGGCCTCGGCGGAAAAGACCGCCAACGTCGACAAGGCCGGCCCCGCGGCCGCGCCCAAGAAGATCGATATCGGCACGGTCGCCGCCCTCGGCGTCGCGGTCGGTGCCATTGGCGGCGCCCTCGGGGCGGTGGCCACCGGGTTGGCCAAGCTCGCGATCTGGCAACTGCCGCTGGTGGTGGTCGGCCTGACCCTCGTCATCTCCCTCCCCTCGATGGCCATCGCCTGGCTCAAGCTCCGCCAGCGCACCCTCGGCCCCATCCTCGAGGGCAACGGCTGGGCCGTGAACGGCCGCGTGAAGATCAACATTCCCTTCGGCACGGCGCTGACCGACGTGGCCGTCCTGCCGCCCGGCTCGCACCGCTCCCTCGAGGATCCCTACGAGGACAAGGCCGCAGCCCGGAAGCGCCGGCAGTTCACCGCCCTCGCGATCCTGTTGCTCCTCGCGGTCGCCGCCTGGTTCATCCGCAAGGACGCCGAGAAGCATCTCAGCGAGGACGGGATGGCCCATTATTTCTGGGAGACCGACCGTCCTGCCGCGAAGACCGGGACGGAAACCCCCGCCGCGAAATAGCGAGGGAGGGATGAGACGGATTCCGGGTGCCCTCACCCGGATTCCGGCGGCAGGGGGCGAAGTCCTCCCCCCGTTTAGCGCTGCTCCAGCCACTCCGGCGAGGCGTAGCGCTCCGTCAGGCCGCTGACTTCTTCCTCATTGAGCTCCGGCCACGGGGCGGGTTCGGCCGCGAGGCCCATGGCTGTTCCGAGCTGCGCGGCAAAGTCGTCTTGAAACTTCTCCCAATCCACGGCCGCGCCCGCCGCCGGCCGCCAGACCGAACCCTGGAACAGCAGTCCGTGCTTGTTCCGCTTCTGCGCGGCGCCGGCAATCTTGCCGCCATCGGCGGACCGGACGACATCGGACTTCTCCGCGCGCTGAAAGCAGACTCCCGCCGGCCCGTCGGCGGCCTCATCCGGCGCAGACTTCACGATGGCATCGACCCCCTGCGCCCGCAGCGCCGCGGCCAGCGCCTCATGCACCACGCGGTAGCTGTGCGGGGCGGGCTGCTCCTCGAGCGGGTGGCCGCGCGGGATCACGAGGCAGTAGGTCCAGTCGTCGCGGTGGTCGACCAGTCCGCCGCCGGTGGCACGGCGGCACAGGTCGAAAGTCTCGCCGGGCGGCAAGCTGGCACGGATCGCGGCGATCTTCTGGCTGTAGCCAAAGGTGAAGGCCGGCCGGTGCCAGCCGTAGTGACGGAAACGCGCGGCCCCCGGCTGCGGGAACCGCTGCAGCAGGAGAAAATCCACCGCCATGTTCTCGGCCGCGGAGCCGGTGCGGTCGGGCAGAAGCTGAAGCGGAAACGCCATCCCAGCAGCGCAGCGCCGGCGGCGGCCGTTGCCAAGTCCTGTCTGCACCTCGTGGCGGCGGGTTTCCGCCGAGCACTCGATTCTGGAGCCGGAGTCGTTGACCCCGGTGCCGGCCTCACCGAGGCCAGCTATAGAGAAGACCGCCCATAACCCAGTGGCGGCTCAGCGGCCGCGGGCAGGCAGGTTGTTCCCGGCGGCCCGGCCGCCCCGGGGTTGCGCCCCGGCGGGCAGCAGCGGCACCACGATCGCCTCCATGCCTGGGAGCGTGTAGTTCCGCGCGAAGGCCATCGCCCCCTGCACGACCTCGCGGGGCGCCGCGGGGCGCGCGTCGCGAAGCGCGCTCACGATGATGTTGCCCATCATCAACGGCGTTGTCTCTGACCAGTCGCGCGGCTGGATGGCATTCCCCAAGATGAAGATCAGCTTGCCCTCGGGCGCGAGGAACACCCGCGTTTCCGGCTGGTTGGCCCCGGAGATATCCGGAACCACGAGCGGATTCTGCTTCGTGTAGCGGCGGAGCGTGGCCTCAAGCCAGACCTTCAGCGCCGCCATCTGCTCGGCGGCGATCAGCATCACCTGCACGTTGCCGCGGCCGGCTGCGGCTTCGCCGTTGTCCTGGATCGACTTCGCGAGACCGGCAAAATCGTACTTCTCCAGAAACTGGGTGCGGGCCTGCGCGAGTTCGCGGCGACGGGCCTGGTCGTTGACCGGGCCGGGCGCGGGCTGGGCCGGGGCAGTCGGTACGGCCGCCGTCGGCGTGGTGGTGGGCGGAGCGGATTGGACCACGGCCGGCTGGACCGCGGGAGTAACCGCCGGGGTCTTCGCGCCTTCGGCCTGAACCGCGCTCTCGGGCCGGCGGCTGAGGAACAGCCCGGCGGCAAAAACAACGGCAAGCACGGCCACGGCACCGACCACCAGCAGGGTCCGGTTGCCTCCCGCCTTCGGTGCCGGTTGGGCGGTGGGCACGGGCATGGGGGGGCCGGCTCGCACTGGACTGCAGGCCCTGGGCTTCCAGCAGCAGCCGGTAGACCGGGATCGCCTGGGAAATGTTCTTCAGGTCGCGCGGCCCGAGGTGGACGGCCTGCAGCTCGATCTTGTTCTTCACCACGTCGTACACCGTCTGCGAGATGCAGATGCCGCCCGGCTCGGCCTCGGCCTGCAGGCGCGCCGCGATGTTTACGCCGTCACCCATCACATCCTGGTCCTGCACAATGATGTCGCCGATATGGATGCCGATGCGGTGCAGGAGAATCTTCGAGGCGAGCTCTTCCTTCGCTTCCGCCGCAAACTGGCGCTGCATCGCGAGCGCGCAGGCCACGGCATGCACCGCGCTGGAGAACGTCATCAGCAGCCCGTCTCCCGTGGTCTTGAGCACCGCCCCCTCGTGCTCCGCACAGATCCGGCGCATCTCACCGAAGTCGCGCTGCAGGATGCGCAGCGTGCCGACCTCGTCCTTCTGCATGCGGGCGCTGAACGAGACGGCGTCGGTGAAGACGATGGCCGCGAGGGTGCGCTACGAATTCGTGGCGGAGGGGCGGTCGGCCATGGGAATGCCGGGAGCTTGGGTGGTTGTCCTCCGCTGGCAATGCTGGAGGAGCCGGGCATTAGCGTTGACGCAGCCGGCCCCGAAAACCTCATTAATCCCACCCCCTGATTGGATCACCCCTGCCTGTCCGCCGGCCTCTGCCAGCGCCCGGCGCATCCTTTCCTACCCATGAAAATTCCCGCGTTGCTCGTTACCACCGTGGCTGCGTGCAGCCTTTGCGCTCCTTCCGCGTTCGCCCAGGCCGCCGCCGCCCGCCCCCCCATCCCCAACATCACCGCGGCCCAGACGCTCGGGATGACCAACGCCCTCGACCAGGACGTCGCCGTCCAGCTCCAGGCCGTGGTCACCGCCCGCACCGCGATGATGGAGGCCTCGCTCCGCGCCCCGGCTGATCCCGCGGGGATCACGGCGAAAGCCGAGGCGTTGGGCGCCGCCGAGCGGGCCCTCGCCCTCGCCCGCGCCGATACCTTTGCGCGGCTGCAGCGTTCGCCCGACAAACTCTCCCCCGACCAGGTCGCCGTCATCGTGCAACGCACGCCGGCCGGCTCCATCACCGGAATGTCGGCCGCCACCCTCCTCGCGTCGAGCAAGGCCCAGGCCATCGACTACGGCCCGTTCCTCTCCGCCACCGTCGTGGCGCGCTGGCCGCAGGGCAACACGACCAACAAGGGCATCGCCATCAAGCTCGGCGCCGCCAACGAGGGCGCGATGGTCTTCGACATCGACCTCCTCCGCTGGTCGGCGGGCTGGACCGATGGCTTCCTCAGCCTCACCGGCGTGACCTTCAACGGCGCCCATGGGCCCAATCCCCTCGTCGCCGGCCGCATCGGTTTCGCCACGGCGGCCGTCCCCGGCTGGAGCTCGACCACGGGTAACGCCCGGCCGGCCTTCGCCGATCCGCGGGAGAAACCGTACGGGCCGCTCCCCGCGACGACCGGCAACTACCGGGGCCTTTATCTCAACGGCGACCGCGTCGTCGTCTCGTACACCGTGGGCGACACCGAGGTCCTTGAATCCCCCGGCCTCGCCAAGCTCGCCGACGGCACCCCCGTCTTCACCCGCACCTTCAAGATCGGACCGAGCACCCTGCAGCGCTCCATCCTCGTGGCCGACGTCAGCCCCACCACCGAGCCCGTCGGTGAAAACCCCTCCGAGGCCGGCCTGACCGTCGGCCTCGTGCGCATCCCCGCCGCTTCCGAGGTCCGCACCGTCGCCGGGTTGGTCGGCGCACCGACCGGTGCGCAGTTCGATGTCCAGGCCGGTCGCCTGGCACTCCGCCTGCCCGCCCTGCCCGACGGCGCCACCTTCACGCTCGCGGTCACCCAGATCGTTCCCGAGACGCAGCCCGCGTTCAACGCCTGGCTCCGCTCCGCCCCCACCCCGCCTGACCTCGCGCTCTCCCAGCAGGGCGGCCCCTCGCGCTGGAACGAGCGCATCGTCACCAAGGGCCAGCTCGGCGTCAGCACCACGCCCGACGGCGCCTACACCGTCGACACCATCACCGCGCCCGAGGACAACCCCTACCTGTCCTGGCTGCGCTTCGGCGGCTTCGATTTCTTCGCCGACGGCCACCGCGCCGCCATCACCACCTGGAGCGGCGACGTCTGGCTCGTCTCGGGCATCGACGAGAAACTCGAGACCCTCACCTGGAAACGCTTCGCCACCGGACTCCACCAGCCGCTCGGCCTCCGCATCGTGAGGGACGAGGTGTACGTGCTCGGGCGCGACCAGATCACGCGCCTCAAGGACCTGAACAACGACGGCGAGGCCGACTTCTACGAGAGCTTCAACAACGACGTGATCGTCACGCCCTCCTTCCACGAGTTCGCGCTCGATCTCCAGACCGACCGCGCCGGTAATTTTTATTTCGCCAAGGGCGGCGCGGTGAGCCCGGGCGGCCGCGGCTGGCAGGTCGTCACACCCCACACGGGCGCCATCCTGCGCGTCGCCGCCGATGGCTCGAAGCTCGACATTTTCGCCACCGGCGTGCGCGCGCCCAACGGCCTGGGCATGGGGCCCAATGACGAGCTCACCGTCACCGACAACGAGGGAACCTGGACGCCCACCGACCGCCTGAGCCTCGTCAAGCAGGGCGACTTCCTCGGGGTCGTCGACCTCGCGCAGCGCGCCGTGCCGCCCGACAACTACGGCAATCCCCTCCTCTGGCTGCCCCACAGCACGATCAACAACTCCGGCGGCGGCCAGGCCTGGGTGCCCAACAACAACCGCTGGGGTCCGTTCGGCGGCGGCCTCGTCTACACCTCGTACGGCAAATCCACCCTCTTCCTCGTCATGCGCGAGGTCGCCGGCGGCCTCAACCAGGCCGGCGTGGTCAAGTTCCCGATCAGCGTCGACACCGGCACGATGCGGGCGCGCTTCAACACGGTCGACGGTCAGCTTTACCTCGCCGGCCTGAAGGGTTGGCAGACCAACGCGGTGCGCGACGGCGCGCTCCAGCGCGTCCGTTACACCGGCAAGGACGTCGAGATGCCGTCGGAACTTCACGTGGTGGCGGGCGGACTCCAGATCAAGTTCACCGTCCCGCTCGACCGGAAGGCGGCCACCGACCTGCAGAATTTCTCGGTCGAGCAGTGGAACTACCGGTGGACCTCGAGCTACGGCTCCGCGGAATACTCGGTCACGGATCCCACCAAGCAGGGCCATGACACCGTCGACGTGAAGTCCGTCCAGCTCTCCGCTGACGGCCGCACCGTGTTTCTCGAGATCCCCGGAATCAAGCCGGTCATGCAGATGAAGGTGAACTTCAAGATCAGCACCGCCACCGGCCACCCGCTCGAGTCCGAGATCCACAACACCGTCGCCTACGTGCCCGCGCTGTGAGGCGGAAGTTGTAGGAGCCTGCTTGCAGGCGATCCGGGAGGCCCATCTCACCGAACCATCGCCTGCAAGCAGGCTCCCACAAAAGGCTGCTCGTCCAAAATGCCTCACCACCCCATCGCCGCCGTGCTGGCGGGTCTCTTCTGGTGTGCATCGTCCGTTGGCCAAGTCCAAGGCGCCGCGGCTCCCATGTTGCCGCCCGCGCCGCGACCCAGCCTGCTCGCCACCGAGGCTCCCCGCCTTGAACCCGGGGTTGTCGTCACCTTCACCTCCGCCGCCACGGGCAAGAGCGACGTCCGCCGCGACCGGCTGATCGCGCTCGCCGTCCCGGCCGGCACGCCGCCAAGTGCCTTGCTGCCCGTGGGACCGTTCCGCGCCGCCTGGGAGGCTAGCCTGACCGTTCCGCTGCGGGCCGAATATGCCTTTTCCTTTCAAGGCAACGGCACGGCCACGCTCATCGTGAACGGCCAGACCGTATTGACCGAGACCGGCCCCGAGCTCGGGGAAAAACCGGTTGCCACCGTTCTGCTCAACAAGGGGGCCAACCGGATCCAGGTCGCGTACACCGGTCCGGCGCAAAACGCGGATGCGGGCTTCCGGCTCTTCTGGTCAGCCAAGGGCTTCGGCTCCGAGCCGGTGCCGCCCTCGGCGCTCACGAGCGATACCTCCGGGATCCCGCTTCGCTCTGCGGACCGGGTGCGCGCCGGGCGGGAACTTTTCTCCCACCTGCACTGCGCGAGTTGCCACGACGCCGGGCCCGCGACTTCGCCCGGCATGCCCGAACTCCTCGACCGCGCGCCATCCCTCGCGGAAGCCGGGGTGCGTTTTCGCGGCGAGTGGATCGCCTCGTGGATCCTCGATCCGAAGTCGCACCGGCCCGACACCCCCATGCCGAAGGTGCGGCTGAATTCCCCGCAGGACGCCCAGGACATCGCCGTGTATCTCGCTTCCCTCGGTTCGGCTCCCGCCACGCCACCGCCCGAGGCGGCGGCGCTCATCAACGGCGGCGGACGCCTCTTCGCCGAACTGCGCTGCATCGCCTGCCACACCGCCCCGGGCAGTACGCCCGAGGCCGGCAAACCGGCCCGCGTGAATCTCGGCTCCGTCGCGCAGAAATGGCAGCCGGCCGCACTCACCGCCTTTCTCCAGGCCCCGCAGAAGAACCATCCCGCCACCCGCATGCCGGATTTCCGGCTGTCGGCCAGCGAGGCCCGCCAACTCACCGCGTTCCTGCTGGCCGGCCCCCGGCCGGGTCCCGGCGCCCTCACCGGCGACCGCGAGCGCGGCCAGGCGCAATTCGTCTCCAACTGCCTCTCGTGCCACGGCCCGGCGGCACCGGGACCGATCGCCGCCGCGACGGCGTTACCCTCGCTGTCCGCGCTGCTCGGTCGCGATTGGATGCGGGGATGCCTGGCGGAAACACCGGCCACCCGGGGCACTGCCCCGGATTTCGGCCTCGATGCCACGCAACGCGACAACCTCCGGGCCTTCGCCGCCTCGGGGTTGGACACACTGGCCCAGGACGCTCCGGTCGAATTCGCCCGTCGTCAGTTCGCGGCCCTGAACTGCGCCGCCTGTCACGACCGTGACGACAAGGCCGCGGGTTTCACCGCCTTCGCCGAGGAGGCGCACGCCTTGGCCAAACGCTCCGGCGCGGTCGAGACGGAAGCCGAGGGACAATCGCTGTCGCAGGATCCGCCCTCACTCACCTGGGCCGGCGAAAAGCTTCGCCCGGAGGCCCTCCTCCGCCTGCTGGCTGGCAGGGTGCCGGAGCCCGCGCGGCCGTGGCTGAAGGTGAAGATGCCCGGTTTCGGAGCGCGAGCCGAGGGCATCGCGAGCGGCCTGGTCCTCGAGCACGGCCTGCTGCCCCAGAAGGCGGCCGGCCCGTCCCCGGATCCCGATCTCGCCGTCCTCGGCGAGCGACTCGTCAGCACCGAGTTCTTCGGTTGCGTGGCCTGCCATGCCGCCGGCTCCACCCCCGCCGCCGCCCCGTTCGGCGCACCCGGGATCAATTTTTCCCTCGTTCCCGGCCGGCTCCGCGCCGAGTATTACCACCGCTGGCTCGACCATCCGCAGCGCATCGAACCCCAGACCAAGATGCCACGCTTCACCGGAGAAACCGGGCGCAGCCTCCAGACCGAAATCCTCGACGGCGACGCCCATGCCCAATGGGACGCCATTCTCGCTTACCTCATCCAACTCGCGAACCCATGAAGACGATCCCCGCCCTCCGCATTCTGGCCGTTGTGTTCGGCCTCCCGCTCTCCCTTCAACTCCACGCCCAGACCCCCGCCCCGGCCAACCCCGCCACTCCCACCGCTCCGGCGGCCGCCGCCCCCGCCGCGCCGCGCCGGCCCGTCGCCGCCGATACCGAGGTCTGGGAGCCCGTGCCGAAGAAGGTCACCCCCGCTCCCCTCGTATCGGCCCCGCCGCCTTCCGACGCCATCGTGCTCTTCGACGGCAAAAACACCGACGAGTGGGTCAACACGACCAACAAGATGCCGGTCGCCTGGACGGTTGCCGACGGCGTCCTGACCGTGAACAAGGCGGTCCGCTCGAACATCGAGACCAAGCGCTCGTTCAAAAACTACCAGCTCCACCTTGAGTGGCGCATCCCCGCCGCCATCACCGGCGAGGGTCAGTCCCGCGGCAACAGCGGCGTTTTCCTCGCCTCCACCGGCGCCGGCGACGCCGGCTACGAGGTGCAGATCCTCGATTCCTACGAGAACAAGACCTACGTCAACGGCATGGCCGCGAGCATCTACAAGCAGTTCATCCCGCTCGCCAATCCCTCCCGCCCCGCCGGCGAGTGGAACGCCTACGACCTCGCGTGGACCGCACCGATCTTCCACGCCGACGGCACGGTAACCCCCGCGCGCCTGACCATCCACTTCAACGGCGTCCTGGTGCACAACAACGTCGAGCTGAAGGGTGAGACGCTCTTTGTCGGCCCGCCCGTCTACAAGAAGTACGACTCCGCCCCCATCAAGCTCCAGACCCACGGCGACCCCAGCCCGCCCATCAGCTTCCGCAACATCTGGATTCGGGAGAACTGAGGGTCTCTTCCGGCCAACTCCCGGTAGGGCGTGGACTCCGTCCGCGCCGTTCATCCCCGGGCAGGGGTCTGCCCGGACTACACCCGATCCCAATGATGTAGCACCGGCAGACCTCTGCCGGTCGATCGGTTTTTTTGAGGAAAAGTCGCGCCTCAGCGCGGGTGCTCGCTAAATCTGATCTCTTTCCGATTTGTAGTCCGGGTGCCCTCACCCGGAGTTCAGCCCTATCCCCGCGGCAACTTCTTGCCCAGCAGCCTGGGCGTGATCAGCCAGCAGAGCCGCCAGCCCTCGGGCATCCACTCGAGCGCGAGGCATGCGCCCTTCTTCATCTCGATCGCAACAGCCTTCTTCCCCTGACCCAGGAGCAGGCCGGCCAGCGCACCGAGCTGCGGCTCATGGCCGACAATCGCGAGGTTGCGGCCAAAGGCCATGATCCGTTCCTCCACCGGCCCCGGGGGATCGAAGGGCTCAAGCCCTGCCACCTCCACGCAGGGGACGGTCAGACCAAGGTCGCGGCCGAGAATGCCGGCCGTTTCCACGGAACGCACAAGCGGGCTGTGCCACATTTCAACGACCTCCAGGGCGCCGTTGCGCTTGAGAAACCGCGCGAGCAGCGCCGCCTGCCTCCGGCCCTTCAGGCTCAGCGGACGGATCGGGCTCACGGCGACTTCCACCGCGTGCGCATGGCGGATCAGGAACAGCTTGAAGGCGGCCGGGCGTTTCGCGGGGGCGCTTTCCCTTCGGACCCGCGGCGCGGGTTGGGAGCCGCGTTTCACGTCAGGGGCTGATCCGCTCGACCACCCAACCGTCGTCCGTGCGCCGGTAGCGCAGCCGGTCGTGCAGCCGGCTGCGGCGGCCCTGCCAGAATTCCACGGAGTGCGGCACGAGCCGGTAGCCGCCCCAATGCGGCGGCATGGGCACCTTGGCGCCGGCGTATTTTTTTTCAACGGCCTTGAGGTTGTCCTCCAGCACCGCGCGGCCCGGGATGATCGCACTCTGCTGCGAGGCCCAGGCCCCGAGCTGGCTGGCGACCGGCCGCGAATGGAAATACGCCTCGCTCTCCTCGCGCGTCACCTTGCTCACCGCGCCCTCAACGATCACCTGGCGTTCCTGGGTGATCCAGGGGAAGACGAGACTGGCCCGCGGATTGGCCTCAAGCTCGCGGCCCTTGCGGCTCTCGTAGCTGGAGAAAATGACAAAGCCGCGGCCGTCGATGCCCTTGAGCAGCACGATGCGCGCGGACGGCGCGCCGTCGCGGGTCGCAGTCGCCAGGACCGTCGCGTTGGGCTCGGGCACCTTCGCGGCGAGCGCCTCCTGGAACCATTTTTCGAACTGGCGGAAGGGATCCTTCGCGAGGTCCTTCTCTGCCAGCCCGGCGAGCGAGTAGTCTTTCCTGAGGTCCGCGAGAGCCATGACCCCGACCGTGCCGGTCCGGCCGGAAACTGTCAAAAAATCATCGCGAAAACTTCCGGATCCATTCCCCGGCACCGGGAAATCTTTGCTGCAGGAGCCGCGGATCCCCTAGGATGAATCCCGCGGGATCCCAGCCTGGTGTCATCGTGGCGGCAACCAGCGCCCAGCCCTTGGCCCCGCCCGGCAGCGGTCGGGCGCCCTGCCAGACACCCGCCGGGACGACCAGTTGGGACTCGTGACCCTCGTGGAGATCGGGCCCGAGCAGGGTGACCCGCACCGCGCCGGAAGCGGGATCCATGCTGACATGCTGGGCCGGATCGCCCGCCTGATAACGCCACAGCTCGTCCGCATCCAGGACATGCAGCGCGGAGAACCCCGTGGGGGTCATCAGGTAAAGGATCGCCGTGCCCGCCGGGCGGCCCGCCGGCACCGGGAGATTCTCGGGGCTGGTCCACGTGCGCCGGAAATATCCCCCCTCCCACGGCAACGGCTCCAAACCGTGTCGGGCAATGATTTGGGTGACCTCGGCACTCATGAGGGCAGCGAAATCCATTCGCTCCCCGAAAACAATCATGGGGACGGACCCACGGGGACTAGGGAGCTTAGGACCGGGAGGAATAGGCCCGGCACGCTGCTAAATTGTCCGGTTTTGCCTGTTTTTGCCTTGGGCGGCGGGCGCGCCCCCGGTACCCTCCGTCCTCCCGATCCATGACTCCCGCCACCTACATCGACCGTCATGCCAATCGGTTAACCCAGCGCCTGCAGCGCTTGGTGGCGCTGCCCACGGTGAACCCGCCGGGCGAGCATTACGATGCGATCACCCGCCTGCTGACGGATGAACTCAAGGGGGTCGGCCTCCAAACCCGCCGCTACCCCGTCCCTGCGGCCCTGCTGCGCCAAAGCCTGCCGCGCGAGCAATGGCCTTTCCCCCGCTTTAATGTACTCGGCAAGCTCCGCCGCCCCGGCGCGACCAAGACCGTCCATTTCAACGCGCACTACGATGTCGTCCCGGTCTCCGGCGACTGGCGCCACGGCAGCCCGTTCAGCGGCGCGATCGAGCAGGGTTGGATTTACGGCCGCGGCACCGCCGACATGAAGGGTTCCCACGCCGCACTGCTGCTCGCCCTCGAGGCCCTGCAAGCCACCGGCACCCCGCCCCGCCTCAATGTCGAGGTGTCGTTCACCGCCGACGAGGAGACCGACTCCGTCCTCGGGGCCGGCTGGCTGGTCAAGCACGCCCCCATCAAGCCCGATTTCGCCATCGTCATGGAGGGCGGCGAGGAAGGCCGCGTCTGCTGCGGCCACAACGGCACGCTCTGGCTCGAGGTCGCCGTGCACGGCCGCGCCGCCCACGGCTCCCGGCCCGACCTCGGCGTCAATGCTCTCGAAAAGATGTCGGCCCTCGTCCTCGCCCTGCAGGACTACGCCGCCCGCCTCGCCCGCCGCGGCTTCACCGCCCCCGACGGCACGGTGATGCATCCGACCCTCAATCTCGGCGGCGTCTTCGCTCCCGGCCCCGGGGGCAAGATCAACACCGTCCCGGCCTTCGCCTCCTTCAGCATCGACCGGCGCGTCCTCCCGCGCGAAAACCACGCCGCCGCCGAACGCGAGCTTCGGTCCGAGCTCGCCGCCGCCGCCCGCCAGATCCCGGACTGCCGGATCACCGTGACGAAGACCTCGGAGAACTTCGCCTGCTACTCACCGCCCAAGCACCCGTTCTTCGCCGCCATGGCCGCCAGCGTCGGGCGGGTGCGGCGCCGCCCGGCCGAGTTCACCGTCTCGACCGGGTTCAACGACATGCACTTCTTCTCCCACCACCTTCGCATCCCCACCCTCGGCTATGGCCCCGGCGGCCGCTGCGAACACGCGGTGGACGAACGCGCCAGCCTCCGCGAACTCATTGGCTGCGCGAAAATCTACGCCGATCTGCTGACGACGTTCGGCGGGTGATATTCCGAGGTAGGGCGGACTCGGTGAGTCCGCCGGGATCCGTCCGAACGTTTGGCACGCAGAAACGCAGAAAACACGGAGGCCGGAAAGGTTTTGGGTCCAAACCCCGCGATCCCTTCCTTGTCCCGCGTCTGCGGGACTTCTCTGCGTGAACCCAATCCGGTTCCGAGCTCCGCACGGCTGAGGCACCGCCTCAGCCCTGCCCCTACACTCCCAGCCCGCGGCGGATCATGCTCACCGCGATCGCGGCGAGCAGCAGCGCGATCACCTTCGAGACCGCCCGCAGACCGGTGCTGCCCACCGTGCGGCCGAGGAATTCGCTGCCGGCAAACGTGAGCACCACAATCCCCAGGTTCACGGCGAGCGCCGCCAGCGTGACGGCCAGTCCGTGCGACCGCGTGAGCAGCAGCAGGGTCGTGATCAGCGCCGGTCCCGCGATCAACGGCATGCCCAGCGGCACCACGCCGAAGTCGCCCGCGGGCCGCTCGCGACGGACCGACCCGGAGACCGCGATCTCCCGCGCGGCGAGGATGAAAAGGATCATCCCTCCCGCGACCTGGAAGTCCTGCACCGTGATCCCGAGCGCCAGGAAGATGCTCTGGCCCAGGAAGACGAAGAGCAGCGCCACCCCGCCACCGGTCAGCGTCGCCTGCCGCGCCACCCGCTGCTTCGCCGCCAGCGGCAGTCCGCGGCCCAACCCGAGGAATATCGCCGCCAGCCCGATCGGGTCGATCGCCACGAAGATCGGGATGAACGCCTGCAGGAATCTGCCGAATGATTCGTCCATGGCCCAGAGTAAGCCGGCGGCCCGGCCCACGCAAGGCAGCCGCCGGAGCCCCCGACTGCAAACCATCGGACCTTTTGCACCAAAGCCGCGAACTCAGCAAAGGTTGGGGATCGGTAGTCGGTCAGTTTCCTGTAGCTGGCCTCGTTGAGGCCGGCCCCGGGGTCACCGACCCCGGCTACAGATCATTCGTTTCCGTCGCTACCTTCTGCAAAATTTTCGGCGGTGCTCAGCCCCGGCGGATGTTCGCCACAGAGTCACACGCCCAAGCCTCGGATTGTTGGCCGCAAAAGGGCGCAGAGGGCGCATAAACGGATTTCCCAAACTCCGAACCAAAAAAGTCAGGGGCTCGGGGGTCCGATGGATCGTTTTGCGCTTCTTGCGACTTTTTGCGGCTAAACCGGCTTGAGGATCGGAAACCCAATCCATCATCCGTGGAGAAAACCTTCCTGTTCCCGGGAACCCTTTTCTTCCGATGGAGACATCATGCCAAGGAATATTGCCCCCCGGCATCCGCCTCCTACCTTCACACCCATGCTTACCAGGATTGTCCTACCCCTTTTCCTCGCCACCGCCGTGACCGTGTCCGCCCAAATCCCGCTGGAAATCCAGGCGGTGAACAAGGACCCCGGCCCGCCGCCGCTGCTGGCCGGCGTCCCCCGCTCGGCCCAGGTCAGCCCCGAGATCTACCGCGGCGGCCAGCCGACGGCCGAGGGCCTGAAGTCCATTTCCGCGCGCGGCATCAAGACCATCATCTCGCTCCGCGACCGCAACGAGGTCGTCTCCGAGAACCAGCCGATCGAGGAGGCCTACGCCAAGGCCAACGGGATCGCCTTCCAGCGCTTTCCCATCCCGGGCGTGCCCACGATCCGTGAGGCGCTGCAGGTGATCAGCCTGATCGAGAAGGCCGAGAAGCCCGTCCTCGTCCACTGCCTCAACGGCTCCGAGCGCACGACCACCATCCTCGGCTTCTACCGCCTGCGCCATGAGGGCTGGAGCATCGAGAAGGTCCTCGCCGAGGCCGACACCTACGGCATCGCCTTCCGCACCCAGGCCTACCGCAATTTCCTCAAGTCCATCGCCGAGGCCATGCCCGCCAAGCCCACGACCGCGCCCATGGCCCCCGTGGCCGCGCCCAAGTCGGGCAGCTGAGTCCGATCGACCGTTGGTTGCCGGGCGGAGGCCCATGCGAGCCTGATCCCATCTTTCTCGTTCTCTTACTCTTTCTCTTTCTCGGATATCCGACCCCCGTTTGGACTCCCGAGCCCAGCGCGCGCCGGGATCAAGCGAACGCCCGAACGTTTTAGCCGCGGATCTAGAACCCTGTAGCTTCGCTCGGTAACGCGGACCGAACCAGTTTTCGGGAACGCTAATCTTCGCCAATCGACGCTAATCCCTTCTCCCTTCTGCATGAGCGCAGATCAGCGAAGATTGGCGTTCCCGCTTCAGGGCTCGGGGCCCTCCCCATCCGGTCTTCATCTGCGGAATGCGCGGTTAAACTCCGGTTCCGCCTTCCGTCCGCCCTTGTTTTGTCCGGCGGCGGACGGCAAGTTGCCGCGATGCCGCCGCTGAACCTCCACGAACTCACCCACGAGCAGCTGCGCGTGCAGCTCGTGCGCTGGGGCTTCAGCTCGGTCCACACCAAGGTGCTCTGGAACCAGCTCTACCTCGGGCTGGCGGCCTCCTTCGCGGAGATGACCGGGATCCCCGCGCGCCTGCAGCGCCACCTCGAGGCCCACGCCACGATCGGCGTGCCGCCGACCGTCCGCGAGACCGCGTCCCGCGACGGCTTCACCCACAAATACCTCCTCGGCCTCACCGACGGCCGCGAGGTCGAGACTGTCCTGATGCGCTACAGCGGCCGCGTGACCGCCTGCGTCAGCAGCCAGGTCGGCTGCGCCATGGGCTGCGTCTTCTGCGCCACCGGCCAGATGGGTTTTACCCGCCACCTCACCGCCGGCGAAATCGTCAGCCAAGCCGTCCACGTCGCCCGCGCCCTGCGGGATTCCGGTGCCCGGAATCCCGATTCGGCTTCGCCGAAATTGGATCCGACAAGGGATCCTGACGCCCAAGCCATGCCCCCGCCGGCTTCGCCAACAAGTCACGCAATCCGTGACATGCTGGGCAAAGCCCCGGAGGCTACCGCGGAATCGAAGTGTCATCTATTAGATGACATTCCCCCGGTAGCCGCCCCCGCGAAACGTCAACTATTAGATGACATTCCCGCGGAGCCGGTGGGAGGAAGACTGCGCAATGTCGTGCTGATGGGCATGGGGGAGCCGCTGCACAACTACGACGAGGTGCTCCGGGCGGTGGACATCATGCGCCACCCGGCGGGACTCTCGCTCGGCCACGAGCAAATCACGCTGAGCACGGTCGGCGTGGTGCCCGGGATCCTGCGGCTCGCGGCGGAGAAGCGCCCGGTGCACCTCGCGGTCTCGCTCCACGCGGCCACGCAGGCCGGGCGCGTGGCGCTCGTGCCGGTTGCAAAGAAGTGGCCCCTCGACGAATTGATCGCCGCCTGCCGCACCTACAGCACCGCGACCGGCCGGCGGATCTTCTACGAGTGGACCCTGATCGAGGGCCAAAACGACTCCGAGGCCGACGCGCGCGCCGTCGGGCACCTACTGAAGGGACTCCCCGCCCAGGTGAACCTGATCCCGCTCAACCCGACCTCAGGCTACGCCGGCGCCCCCTCGCGCAGCGAGGCGGCCAAACGTTTCCAGCGCATCCTCCGCGACGAGTTTAAGCTCCCCAGCACCGTCCGCCAGCGTCGCGGCATCGACATCGCGGCGGGCTGCGGCCAGCTCGCGGTGGTGGGTTGAACGGCGGCGCTTTTGCAGCCGCGGCAGGGCTGGCCATCCAAGGCACGATCCGATTCTTCCAAACCGGTTTTCGCCACCCGTCTTCGCTGCGCTTCGCCGAGGCAGGCAGAGGCACAGAGGTCGAAATAATTAGAGTCACGGAACCCAAACCAAAACAACGAGGCTTGGGCTCTGTGCTCTCTGTGGCAAACAATCGGGGTTGTCGCGGCGGGCCGAACCCGTCCCGCCCTACCCGGGGACATCTCGATCCATTGCGGCCGGGTCGTCGACCCAGCCCTACCCGCTGCTCAGCGCGCGGGCGCGGCGCGGAGCTTGGCCAGCTCGGTCGCCGCGGCGGGGTGCTTGAGCGCGGCGGATTTTTCCAGCCACTCGAGGGCGAGGGGGACATTGCGGTCCACGCCGTCGCCCGCGGAGTACATCAGGCCGAGCTGGTACATGCCGATGCCGTCGCCCTGCGCAGCGGCGTCCTCGAAGCAGAGCAGCGCGGCCACCGGGTCGCGGCCCAGGCCCTGGCCGCGGTTGTAGGCGATGCCGAGCTGCACGAGAGCCCGGGCGTAGCCGGAATTGGCGGCCGGACGGATCCAACGCAGCGCGGCCGCGTAGTCCTGCCTCACCCCGGTGCCGTTGAGGTAGAAGGCGCCGAGATTACTCATGGCGCGGATGTCGCCCAGCCGGGCCGATTGCTCGTAGCAGGTGCGGGCCTGCACAAAATCCTGCGGGCCGCCGAGGCCGCTCTCATGCAGCCAACCGAGCCGGAATTGCGCCTCGCGGTTGCCCAGCCCGCCGGCGGTGCCGTACCAGCGGCGCGCCTCCGCGTAGCTGACCTTGGTCCCCGCACCCTCCTCGTACATCCGGCCCAGCAGGAGCTGGGCGCTGACGTCCCCGGCCTCCGCGGCCGAACGGACCCAGCGCAGCGCCTCCGCGTGGTCCTGCTTCACGCCCTCGCCGGAAAACAGCATGCTCCCGAGCATCGCCATCGCGGGGACATGGCGGTCGGCGGCGGCCAGCCGGAGGTGCCGCACCACGGAAGCCGGGTCGATGGCGCCCACCCCTCGGCCGGTCGCATAGAGCCCGGCCACCTCGTAATGGCCGGATGGACCGGCAGCCTGGGCCGCGGACTCAAACCACTTCCGCGCGGTGGCAAAATCCTGCGCCACGCCGGCGCCGCTGGCGTACTGCCAGCCCAGGCTCACCATGGCGCTGACGTTTTTCTGGCCGGCCGCCTGCAGGTTCCACGCGGCCGCCTCCACCGGGTGGGAGGGAAAGCCGTTCGCGCCCCGTAGATAGTCGTCGGCCAGCGCGGCCTGCGCGGCCGGGTCGCCGGCCTCGGCGGCGGCGCGGCGGAAGGCCGGTCCCGTGGTGGTCGAGCCGGCCGACGGCGGCGGGACCGGGGCTACCACCGAAGGCAGGGTCAGGTTGGGGGTGGCCACGAACGGGACCGGAACGTTCTTGGCCACCGGCGTCGACGCGCATCCGCCGGCCAGCACGGCGGCCAGCGCGAGAAGCAACCCCGGGGGACGGAGGGTCCGGCTCATGCGGACACGCCAACTGCCACCGGCACCCCGCGCAAGATTTATGTCCCCGGGTAGTCCCAGAAGTCGCAAGCAAACCCGGAAGGTTGGCCGCAAAAAGGCGCAAAATTTCCGGGCTCCGACGACCTCGCCATCGCGCTTATAAGCGCGCGGGAGATTCCATTCGAAGTCTCGGAAATTTTGCGCCTTTTTGCGGCCAAGTCTGGTTCGGAATATGCGTCCGCCTCCTGATTCGGGGTTGCACCGCCGAAGGAGCCCGCACGATGAATGATCCCCATGACGGGCCTCCCCTCCCGAATCCGTGGACTGCGCCGGCTCGCCGCGCTCGGTGGGCTGCTCGCGGTCCTGCTCGGCGCCACGACCGTCGCCGCCGCCCCGTGGCCGGAGAGGGCCAGCGATCTCGCACCCGATCCCGCGCTGCGGTCCGGCACGCTGGCCAACGGCCTCCGCTATGCCGTGCGGCCCCACGGGTTCCCGGCCGGCCGGGTGGCGCTCCGGCTGGTCGTAGCCGTCGGGTCGCGCGAGGAGCGGGAGGAGGAGCGCGGCCTCGCGCATTTCCTCGAGCACATGGCGTTTCGCGGCACCAAGGCCTACCCGCGCGGCGAGCTGATGCCGGCGCTCGAGCGGCTCGGCATCGCGCCGGGACCGGACAACACCGCGTTCACCTACTACGACCATACCACCTACATCCTGGAGCTGCCCGACCCACGGCCCGCGATGCTGCGCCAGGGCCTCGGGGTTTTCCGCGAGGTGGCCGAGGGGATCACGTTCGACGCCGACCTGATCGAGCTCGAGCGCGCGGTCGTCCTGAACGAGAAGTCGCTCCGCAACACGCCGCAGGCGCGGGAGCACGACGCCAACCGCAACTTTCTCTGGCCCACCGCGCGGGAGATCCGGCGCTCCCCGATCGGGCTGGCCGACACCGTATCGAACCTGACCCGCGCGCACTTCGTCGCGTTCTACGACGCCTGGTACCGGCCGGAGCGCATGGCAGTGATCGTCACTGGCGACATCGACCCCGACGACGCCGTGGCGATGGTCCGCGAAATCTTCGGCCCCCTGCAGGCACGCGCGCCGGCACGGCCCGAGCCCACCGGGCTCGTGGCGGTGCAGGCCAACGACGGCCGGGTCGGCATCTACCGGGAGGACGCGATCGTTGGCGCCGGCATCATGTTTGAGCACCCGCTGCCCAATCCGCCGCGGCCCGACACCGCCGACAACCGGCGCGAGGGCATCCAGCGCGGTGTCGCCATCGGCATGTTTTATGTCCGGCTCCGCGAGCTGGCACAGCGCGAGGCGGGCGTCATCACCTCGCCCAACACCTCGCTCGAAGACCCGGTGCAGGACTGGCTCCTGGCGTCCTTCTCGTCGTCCGGCCGCACCGACAACTGGCGCCAGGTTGCCACCGCGATGGAGCAGGAGCTGCGGCGGGCAAAGACCCACGGGTTCACCGCCGAGGAATTCCGCCAGGCCGTCAGTTCCTACCGGGCGCACTATGACGCCGCGGTGCGCACCGCCGACACCCGGGAGTCGTCGGCCCTCGCCGCCGGCCTCGAGCAGAGTTTCCTCTCGGGCCTGCCCTTCGTGACACCCGAGACGGCGCGCGACTCCGTGCGCCCGATCCTGGATGCCCTGACGCCGGAGGACTGCCTCGCTGCCTTCCGCCGTGCCTGGGGCGAAGGCACGCCGCGCGTGTTCATCGGCTCCAACAGCTCGCTGCCGATCGGCATCGCCGATGTGGCCCGGGTGTTGGAGGCCTCCAGGCAGGTTGAGGTCGCACCGCCCCAGGAACGGGCCGCGGTCACGCTGGCCTACAGCGACTTCGGTCCCGCCGGTGCGCTGCGCCGCGTGCAGGCCGTGGCGGGACTCGACCTGCGGCTGGCGGAATTCGGCAACCGGGTGCGGCTGAACTTCAAGCCCACCGCCTTCGACCAGGGCTTCGTCTCGTTCGTCGCCCGGATCGGCAACGGCCGCCAGGGGCTGCCCGTGCGCGGCCTCGATACCTACGCCAACTCCGTGTTCGTGAACGGCGGGCTCGGCCGGCACGCCGCCGCGGACCTCTCCTCGATCTTCGCCGGCCACAACGTGGACATCCGGTTCTCGGTGCAGGACGACGCCCTGCTCTTTTCCGGCCGCTGTGCGCGGGAGGACCTGCTGCTGAGCCTGCGGCTCGTGGCCGCGTACCTCACCGACGCCGCCTACCGCCCCGAGGGGCTGCGCAATCTGCAGTCCGACGTCTCGACGATCTACTCCAGTTTCACGAACTCGCCCGGCGGGGTGGTCCACGGCCAGCTCGAGTTCCTGCTCAGCGGCGGCGACCAGCGCTTCGGCCTGCCCGACGCCGGCCAGATCCTCGGCCGCAGCCACACCGAGCTGGCGGCCTGGCTCACGCCGCAGCTGCGGTCCGGCCCGGTCGAGCTCAGCGTGGTGGGCGACACCTCGTGGGAGGAGGCCTCGGCGGCCGTGGCCGCGACGCTCGGCGCGCTGCCGCCGCGCAGCTCGCGCGGGGCCGAGCCGAACCGCCCGGTGAAGTTCGTCCCTGGCGGCCTGGTGCGCACCTTTGCGTCGGCCCCCTCGCTGCGGCAGGCCAACGTGACCCTGGTCTTCCCGATCCCCGATGCAGTGGACGTCCACCAGGAACGGCGCTGTCAGATGCTGGCCGAGGTGCTCGACGAGCGCATCCGGATCGCGCTGCGCGAGGAGCTGGGCGCCACCTACACACCGTCGGTGAACTTCGTCCAGAATCAGGGCTTCGAGGGCTTTGACTACATCCAGTTCTCCGCCGACGTGCTGCCCACGCACTTCGACCGCGTTGCCCCGGTGATCCGGCGGGAGATCGCCACGCTGCAGCGCGAGGGGATCGGCGCCGACCTTTTCAGCCGGGTGCGCGAGACCATCCTCCGGCAGCGCGAGAATGAGCTGCGCACCAACGCCTACTGGCTCTACACCGCGCTCGACGGCATCCAGCAGTACCCGGCGAAGCTGGCCGCCGTGCGTGACCGCACCGCGGACTACGCGGGGATCACGGCGGGGGAGCTCAATGCCGTGGCGCGCCGCTACCTCATCCCGGCCGAGTCTTACATGTTCACGGCGATCCCGGAGACGGCGGCGCCGAGGTAAATCGCCGTTAAATCGTTCTCGTTCTCCTACTCGTTCTCATACTCGGATCGCCGGGGTTAAGGCGGAGCAGATATCCGAGAATGAGAACGAGTAGGAGAACGAGAACGATTGGCCCTCAACCCAGGACTTCCCGCGCGCGGGTCACGAGCGGGTCGCCATGCAATGCGATTTCCTCGGGGAGCGGCTCGGTGCCCACGGCCTTGACGCGGTCGCGGAGCGTCAGCCAGGCGGCCGACGCGATCGGCGAGCCGGCGACGTGCGGGGCGAGGACCGCGAAGACGGGCGCGGTCGGCGGCACGAGCTCGCGCGGCACGAGTCCCTTGCTGGAAAGAAAGAGCCCGGCCGAGGCGCCGAGGACCTCCAGCCAGGCGCGCGGGTCGGCCGGCGGTGAGAACGGCAATCCGCCGGGGGCGGCGCTCCACTCCATGAAAGCCTGGACCTGGGCCAGAAGCTGGGCGAGGACCGGTCCGGCATCGGCGGGAGTCCAGCGCGCGGAGAACTGCTTGCGCTCGCGGAACTTCTTCACCTCCCAGACGCGCAGGACCAGCTCGTAGTCGCCGGCCACATGCCGGAGGGCGCCGGTGATGACATAGTCGATGGGGTCGGAGGACGTGTTGACGAGCTGCGAGAGGTTCTCGCTCGTCCACTCCGCGCCGAAGAGAAACGGGCGCTTGACCCCGCCGCGGTCGTGGAGGCCGACGATGGCGAGAGAGCTGTAGTGCGGGGAAAAGTGAAACGTCTCCGCCAGCCAGAGTGGCAGGGCGCGGGAAAGCCGGCCGAGCTCATCCTCGGGTTTTTCCATCGCCGCGGCCAGGCCGGGCTGCCCGATCAGGGCGAGCTGCGCGAAGGCGATGCGGCGAACGCGCCCGGGCTTGGCGGGGAAAAGCGCCTCCTCGAGGTTCTCCAGTCCGTAGAACCAGATCGGGCGCGTGAAGCTCACCAGCTCGACGTGCGGAGCCTGAACCGGCGCCTCACCGTCGGACGTGAGTTGCGCCGAGGGCGCCGTGGGGTGCGCAAACAGCTCCGCGATGACATTGGAGAATCCGTAGAGCCGCTCCTCCAGCTCCGGGCGCTCGAGGTCGAAGAGGATGTCGAGCACGTGCTGGGCCGCGCCGGGATCGCGCACCGCGATGTAGGCCTGCAAGAGGTTGAGTCCCGTGGCCGGGCCATGGCGCTGCGCGTCGTAGCGCGGAGCCACGAGCTCCACGATTTGGACAACGTGCCCGAAGGTGCCGAGATCGCCGGAGATCGTGACGAGCACATCGGGCCGGTCGCCGGCGGCGGCAAGGACCTCCTCGTAGATGCCGACGGCCCCGGCGAGATCCTTGGCCTCGAGCAGCGCGCGCGCCTGCGCCAGGCGCGGCATCACCCCGCCCGGCCGCGGGACGGTACCCGGGACCTCCAGCGGCGAGGCGCCCGGAGTCGCGGGTGCAGGCTGGGCCGTCGGCGGCGCCGGGTGCGTCCCATTGGGCTGGGGCTTTTTCGCGGAGAAACGGTCAAGGAAACCCATGCGCCGAGAAAAACGCCGGGGCCGCCGCTGGCGAAGCTATTTCTGGCGGCAGATGTAACGGTCGCCTCTTTCGGCAAGTGTGGCGGTGGCCGGCGGCGTACTAATCGCGATTGTTCCGCAGCGGGGAACCCGTCATGGGTTTGGGCAGCCGCCCGGGCTCCGTCCGCTGTCCACGGCCCATCCGTCCACCTCCGACTCCCGACCCATGCTCCACGTCCTCCAACATCCCCTCGCGGTGCATGCGATCACACATCTGCGCGACGAGACCACCAAGCCGGCGACGTTCCGCACCCTCGCCTACCAGCTCGGCCTCCTGCTGGCGGTTGAGGCCACGCGCGACCTGCCGCTTGAGGACAAGCCGATCCAGACCCCGCTCGAAAAGCACACCGGCCGCGTGCTCAATCACCAGCCGCTCGTGGTCGTGCCGATCCTGCGCGCCGGCCTCGGGATGGTGCAGCCGTTCCTCGATATTTTTCCGGATGTCAGCGTGGGCTACGTGGGACTCGAGCGCGACCACACCACGGCCGAGGCCCGCAGCTATTACTGCAAGCTGCCGCCCCTTGCCGGCTGCCGCGTGTTTGTGGTCGACCCGATGCTCGCCACCGGTGGCTCGGCGGCGCAGGCCCTCGCGCTCGTGAAGCAGCACGGCGCGGTTGCGCCGCGGCTCGTCTGCATCGTGGCCGCCCCCGAGGGCGTGGCCGAGGTCGAGCGCCAGCACCCGGGCACAATCGTCCAAACCGCCGCGCTCGACCGGGAACTGAACCACAAGAAGTACATTCTGCCCGGCCTGGGCGACTTTGGGGCCCGGCTGTATGGCACGTGAGATCGACGATCCCGGAAGTTTTTAACCACGGATTTCACGGATGGCACGGATGGGAACCCCGAAGGATTCATCCACTCGCCCTCGCTAGCTCCACAAAACGAATTCTGCCGTGGGATCTTGGCTGGATATTATCGCGGTCGGGCCGGCGGCCCAACCCTACCTTACTTCTTATCCGTGTAATCCGTGAAATCCGTGGTTAAAAAATCCTCCTCTCCGAAAACATGCGCGCGCTTTCCTTTCAACGGGTCCTGAAAAAGTCGGTCGGTTACCGCTACCTGCTCCATGTGCCGGCGGCGGCGGAGTATGAGGCCAAGAAACGCTGGCCTCTGCTGCTCTTTCTCCACGGCATCGGCGAACGCGGGTCCTCCCCGTGGGTGGTGGCGAAGAATGGACCGCCGCGCCTGCTCAAGGGGCTGGAGAAACGCCGCGGTTCGTTCCGCCGGCATAGCGACACCGCCGCGGACCTGCTCGCGGAGAACTTCATCGTCGTCTCGCCGCAGTGTCCGAAGGGAGAGACTTGGGATGCCGACACCCTCCTGGCCCTGCTGGACGAGGTGGCGGCCTCGCAGCGGGTCGATCTGCGGCGGGTTTGCCTGACGGGACTCAGCATGGGTGGCTTCGGCACTTGGGCGCTGGCGATCCGGAATCCCGAGCGGTTCGCCGCCGCCGTCCCGGTCTGCGGGGGCGGCCTCGGGGTCAACGCGATGGCGCTCTCCCCGCGGAAGAAAGCCGTGCTGCGCCGGCTGCCGTTCTGGGCCTTCCACGGCGCGAAGGACCGGATCGTGCCGCTATCGGCTTCCGAGAGCATGGTCACGGCGATGAAAGAGAACGGCGTGAAGCAGGTGACCTTCACCGTCTACCCGGACGCCGGCCATGATTCGTGGACCGAGACGTACACGAATCCGAAGCTGTACGAGTGGTTGCTGGCGCAGCGGAAGTGAGAGATCGGAGTTGGGTCACGAAGAGGGCGCAGGGAGCGCCGAGGCCGAACCGCAATTAGTTCCCTTATCCACGACTCCGCATGGGTGCATCGATCACATTCCGGCCGCTGGTCCGTTCGGATTTACCAAGGCTGGAGCGCTGGCTGGCCGAGCCACATGTCGAGACATGGTGGCGCGAGCGGCTCGATCCATCCGGCTTGGAAAAGAAATTTGGTCCGCGCATTGATGGCACCGAGCCGACGTATGTTTTCGTGATCGAAAGCGGGATCCGGCCTATCGGCTGGATCCAGTGGTACCGTTGGTCCGATTACCCTTCACATGCGGCGCAACTCGGGGCCGAACCCGGCTCTGCAGGGATCGATTTAGCGTTGGGCGAAAAGACTCTGCTCGGATCCGGCCTGGGGCCGCAGGTAATCAACGAATTCATCCGTCGGGTCGTCTGGAGCGATCCAGCTATCCGGGCCGTTGTCGCCGACCCCGAGGCGGCCAATCTCCGGTCTGTGCGCGCTTTCGAAAAAGCCGGATTCGTGCTCGTGAGGACCGTGCAGCTGGGAAGCGAGAACTTCCAGAGATGCGTGGTGCGGCTTGGGCGAACCGAGTGATCCCGGTTTGAAAACCCGGCCGCAGCCTTCCTCTGCGCGCTCTGCCTTGGCGCGCAGCGCCTTCATTGCGTGAAACCAAGCCGGATCATCGCGGCCGGGCCGGCGGCCCAGCCCTACCCGCAGGCAGTCAATTTGGCCCGCCGGGACGGCGGGCCCTACCTTACTCCAGCTGGTAGTCCTTGTGCGCGAGGTGGTAGTCGAGCGTGAGCTTGATGGCGGTCTTAAGGTCCACCTTGGGGGTCCAGCCGAGCTGCTTCTTCGCGTTGGCGATGGAGGGCACGCGCTTCTGGATGTCCTGGTAATATTTCCCGAAGTACTTCCCGGACGGCACGACGACGACCTTCGCCTTGCGGGCGTGTTCGGCGTATTCCGGGTAGTCCTTGAACGCGGCGATGATGAACTTCGCGAGCTGGGCGACGCTCACGTCGTTCTTCGGGTTGCCGATATTGAAGATCTGGCGGGAGGCGCGGCCGCCCTTGTTCTCGATGATGCGGAGGAGCGCGTCGACGCCGTCGTCGATGAAGGTGAACGAGCGGCTCTGCTTGCCGCCGTCGACGAGCTGGATCGGCTTTTGGAAGATGACGTTCGAAATGAACTGGGTGAAGAGGCGCGAGCTGCCCTCCTTGGCCTCGAAGACGTTGTCGAGCTTGGGCCCGATCCAGTTGAACGGGCGGAAGAGCGTGTAGTCGACGTTGTCGCGCACGCCGTATGCGTAGATCACGCGGTCGAGGAGCTGCTTCGAGCAGGCGTAGATCCAGCGCTGCTTGTCGATCGGGCCGTAGACCATGTTGGTCGTCTGCTCGTCGAGCTCGGCGTCGGCCGACATGCCGTAGACCTCGGAGGTGGAGGGGAAGATGATCCGCTTCTTGTACTTCGCGGCGAGGCGGACGACCGCGAGGTTGGACTCAAAATCGAGCTCGAAGACCCGGAGCGGGTCCTTGACGTACTGCGCGGGGTTGGCGATCGCGACGAGGGGGATGACGGCGTCGCACTTCTTCACGTGGTACTCGATCCACTCGCGCGAGATCATGACGTCGCCCTCGACAAACCTGAAGCGCGGGTGACCGAGGCAGTTGCTCAGCTTGTGGTCGCCGATGTCCATCCCGTAGACCTCCCAGTCCTTCTGGCGGAGGATCGCGTGGGTCAGGGAGCTGCCGATGAAACCGTTGGCACCGAGGATGAGGACCTTGAGGGGCATGAGGCCGAGGGAGAACGCTCAACGCTCAACGTTCAACGCTGAACACTCAAGCCGGAGGGGGTGCTACCAAGACATCCTATCCACTCTAACTTCAGGACATCCTATCCAGTGGCATGGGATTGAGGATGATGAGGAGGGTGGAACTAAGCCGCAAGACCAACCGCTTTGGCGGAGCGGCTTGGCGCGGAGCCAAAGCGGTTGGTCTGTAAATCAATCGTGCCGAGAAGCAGGTAGCTGAACCAAACCTCGACCTGGGCCAGCGCCTTCAGGGCAAACTCTTTTCGGACATCTTTCATATTGGTGGTTTTCCATGGCATCCGGCTCTTCTCTCCGAAAAGCCGGCCGCCGACGCTAACCACTGGATAGGATGTCCTGAAACTCGGTGGATAGGATGTCCTGGTACTGCACCAGGGACGCATTGAAGCCGCTCCCCAACCAAAACAACGAGGCTTGGGCTCTGTGTTCTCTGTGCCTCTGTGGCAAAAAATCCAAAAGCGATCCGGCGGGCCGACCCGTCCCGCCCTACTCTCCGATCATCTGTCCAACCTTCAGCGCGGTCGTCCCCGTTCCGCGCCACTCGGTGCGGGTGAGCTCGAGGGCGCCGTCGGCCGTGGCGACGATGAGCGGAGTAACGGAGAGAATCTCACCGGGCTTCCCGCTTTTGCCCGCCGCCGGCTCCGCCCACCAGACCATGAGACGCGAGGTGCCGAGGTCGGTGAACGCGCCAGGATAGGGATCGGTCACGGCGCGGATGAGGTTGAAGATCTGCGCGGACGTTTGGGTCCAGGCAATGCGACCGTCCTCGGGCTTACGGCCGCCGAAGTAGGTGGCCTGCGTTTCGTCCTGCGGCGTCTCGCGCGCGGTGCCGGCCAAAAGGGCATCGATCTGGCGCTCCAGCACGCGGCGGGCGCAGGGCAGCACCTTGCGGAAAGCCTGCTCGGCGGTGTCGCGCGGGCCGAGGTCCACGCCTTCCTGGTCGACGACCGCGCCGGCGTCCGGTGCCTTGACCATCCGGTGGAGGGACATGCCGATTCGCGTCTCGCCGTGGAGCACGGCCCAGTTGATTGGTGCACGGCCGCGGTACCTCGGAAGCAGCGAGCCGTGCAGGTTGAAAGCCCCCAGCCGCGGCAACGCGAGGACCGTAGCGCCAATCATGTTCCGATAGTAGACCGAGAGGATGAGGTCGGGCCGGAGCGCGGCGATTTTCTCCCTCCACTCCGGAGTATTAACCTTCTCCGGCGTAAAGACCGGCACCCCCTTCTCCTGCGCGGCATGCGCCGGGGTCTTGAACCAGATCTTCTCGTGGGGGTTGTCCTCGTGCGTGATCAGGGCCACGACGTTGTCGCCGCGCCCCAGCAGCAGCGACAGGCATTCGTAGCCGACCTCGCTGTAGCCGAAGAAAAGGATCCGGGGACGGGCGGTCATGAGGACCAACCGGCCATGCTCATTTTCTCAAAGGGAAAAATGGTGCTCATGTCCCGACCCTAGGTGACGTCACTCCGCTGGCAAATGCGATTTCCCGAACCGTTGGTCACGCCGAGGCCGCGGGGAACGCAGAGAAACAATGCCTAGAAATTTGAGCCGAACCCGCGGTTCGAAGAGTCCGTCCTCCGCGCGTTTTGCCTTGGCGCATGCCGCGCCTTCCCTGCCCGAAACCTTCCTATCCCCGGGCCGCCGGCACCCCGCGTTGGAAGTACCGGATCATGGTCATCGCCCAGAGGCCGGCGCCGACCAGGAACAAGCCGAGGAGCGTGAGCATCAGCCCGCCCGGCATCCGGGCCGGCGAGTTCTGGTTCGCTTGGTAAACCACCAAGTGAATCCCGCCGGCCAGCCCCACCTGCATGCTGCCGAACCAGAGGAAATGCCGGATGAGATAACTCTCGGTCGCCTCCCGGCGCTCCGGCGCCAGCCAGTAGTCGCGGTTCGGCAGGTTGAGGAACTGGGCGGGCAGGTAGCGGAAAGTCTGCGGGATCACGACCCAGAGCAGCGGCAGGCCCGCGCCGAACAGCGCAATGAAGCGGAGGTACGCCTCCGTGCTCATCCAGCCGTCGGCCTCGCCGGCCGCGTTGAAATGCGACGCCATCTGCGGCGGCAGGCTGAGCGACGACTTCGCGACGAAGCCCAGGAAGGCCATGTAGAGGATCGCCAGGGTGAAAGCGGGAAAGCGCCAGGTTTTCATCGGGTTTGGTGTTGGCCGCAAAAAGGCGCAGAAAGCGCAAAAAGAGCGAGCCCCTGATCGGCCGGACCGGCAATCTTCAAACCTACCTCGGGGTGAGGGCGCCCGGATTAAATAAATTTGATGTAGCGCCGGCAGACCTCTGCCGGCGGATTTCCGGGCAGGGGTCTGCCCGGGCTACAGTCCATCGGGATCGGAGGCCGTCCGGGTGCCCTCACCCGGAAATGGCTCACTTCCTCTCCAGCAGCTCGCGCACGTGGTAGCGTTGCCGGGCGCGGACGACCTGGTAGGTGCGGCCGACGTACTCGCCGATCAGGCCGATGCCGACCATCGTCACGCTGATGAGGAAAAACAGGATGCCGAAGAGCGTGAACACGCCGTTGGTATTGTCGTTCAGGAAGAGCCGGTAGTACGCCAGCACCAGCACGAGCAGGAAGCTGCCCGCCGAGCAGGCCATCGCGAACATCGTGAAGATCTGCAGCGGCGCGAGGGAGAAGCCGGTGATGAGGTCGAAGTTCAGGCGGATGAGCTGGTAGAAGGAATAGTTCGAGACACCCGCGTGGCGCTCCTCGTGCTTCACGCCGACTTCCGCCGGGTTGCCCGAGAAGCTGTAGGCCAGCGCGGGGATGAAGGTGTTGATCGCCCCGCTGCGCACGATCGCCTCGATGATCGGCCGGCCGTACGCACGCAGCATGCAGCCCTGATCGGTCATCTCGATGGAGGTCGTCTTACTGCGCACGACGTTGATCAGCTTCGACGCGAGCGTGCGGAAGAGGCTGTCCTGGCGATTAAGGCGGTAGCCGCCGACGTAGTCATGGCCGGCGTCGATCAGCGCGAGCAGCTTCGGGATTTCCTCGGGCGGGTTCTGCAGGTCGGCGTCGAGCGTCACGATCACCTCGCCGCGCGCGCGCTCGAAGGCCGCCATGATCGCCATGTGCTGGCCGTAGTTGGCGTTGAAATCGACCACCCGGGTGACCTCGGGCCGCGCCGTGAACTGCGCCCGCAGCAGCTCCAGCGAGCGGTCGGCGCTGCCGTCGTTGGTGAAGATCACCTCGTAGCTACGCCCCAGCCCGTCGAGCACCGGATAGAGCCGCTGGAACAGCACCGGCAGGTTCGACTCCTCGTTGTAGACGGGGATGACGATGGAGAGCTGGGGGGATGGGGCGGCCACGGAATTGAGAACAGCGATGACTAGATCTGAAATGTGGAAAGCGGGAAAGGGGGAACAATCAGAACAGCCAATCCATCGTCCACGCCATAGACGGCTGGCCTATTGCCGTTCCTGATTTCCTGCTTTCCACATTCCTCATGGTTTCAAGTTTTGCCTGAGAATCCCCATCAGCGCCTCCACCACGCGCGGCACGTCGGCGTCGGCCATCGTCGGGAAGAGCGGGAGCGTGAGGATGTTGCGGCCAGCGGACTCCGCGTTCGGGAAGTCGCCGTCCTTCCAGCCGAGTCTCCGGTAAAGCTTGAAGAGGTGGATCACCGGATAGTGCACGCCCGACCCGATGCCGGCGGCCTGGAGTTTTTCCATGATCGCGGCGCGTTTCAGGGTGAGTCGCTCCTCGGGCAACATCACCTGGAACATGTGCCAGTTGGCGTCGGTGAAATTGGCGGGCGGCAGGCCGAGGCCGAGCGGGCGCGCGCCGGCGGCCTCGAACTGGGCGAGGTAAGCCTTCGCGAGCGTGCGGCGGCGCTCCGTGAACTCCGCCAAATACGGCAGCTGGCCGAGTCCCACGCGCGCGGCGACATCGGTGAGGTTGAATTTCCCGCCCGCAAGCTCGACCTCCATGCCGTCGAGACCGGAGCGCACCACGCCCTGCAGGCGGTACTGCTCGGCGAGCTTCGCCTCCGCCTCGTTGTTCAGAACGAGCGCGCCGCCCTCGATCGAGGTGACGTTCTTGTTCGGGTGAAAGCTGAAGGAGACGAAGTCGCCGAAGGAGCCGATGGCCCTGCCCTGCCACGTGCTGCCGAAGGATTGCGCGGCATCCTCGATCACGCGGAGCTTGTGCTGCTTGGCGATGGCATGGAGGCGGTCGCGATCGACGGGCAGGCCCGCCAGATCCACCGGGATGATCGCGCGGGTAGCGGGCGTGATCGCCGCCTCGACGCGAGTGAGATCGATATTCCGCGTGACAGGATCGATATCGACGAACACCGGGCGGGCACCGACGGCGAGGATGACATTGCTCGTGGCGACCCACGACAGCGGCGTGGTGATGACCTCATGGCCCGGGCCGATGCCGGCGATCCGGAGTGCGATCTCCATCGTGCAGGTGCCGGAATTGAAAGCGCGGACCGGTCGGCCGCCGCAATACTCGGAAAGTTTCGCCTCGAAGGCCTTCACCTGCGGGCCGGACGTGATCCAGCCCGAGCGCAACACCTCGACCACGCCCTGGATGGTGGCGTCGTCGATCGTGGGCCGGGTGAGGGGGATGGAGTCAGGAGAGGACATCGGGTGCGACCAAACCGGTTTCACGCAGAGACGCAGAGAACGCTGAGGTCGGATTTCCGGTCTCCGCGTTCTCTGCGTCTCTGCGTGACAAAATTCTGTGGGGTCGGGATCACGGCTGGTTGCTGAGCAGCAAATGGCCGCGGGTATCGACGCGCAAACGATATTGGAAGGTCGGGTCCTCCAAGAGCTGCTTCACGGCCGGCAGGTCGTTCAGCGCCACCATCCAGATGCGGGTGGATCCGGCCCATTGCCGGCGAAACTCGGCTTCGTCGATGAAACGCCCGCTGGTCGGCGCCACGGGGTCGATATCGATCTCGAGCTCGTCCGGCCAAGCCACCGTGCCGACCTCGCGCCCGGTGTAATAGACGAAGTCGTGGAAAAAACCGTGGTAGTGGTACACGCGGTCACCGGGCTTGATCTTGGGGCCGGCGAATTCGGCCAGCTCCTTGGTGCTGATCCGGGCGAACTCCTCCTGTCCCGCCGCCACCGCCCCGTAAAAACCGACCGCCGTCACGGTCATCGCCAGGAACGCGGAGCGCACCCCGCGGTGGCGCGCGAACCATGCGGCGGCGACCCCGCCGGTGATGAGGAAGACGGCGCCGACGATCGCATTGTCCTGCACCGCCAGTCGGATCGATTCCGGCCGGATGATCCCCGGCCGGAACGCGCCGACGAACAACGCCGCCCCGAGCAGGCCGGAGAAGAAACCGAAGAACCGCATCCCCCAGCGCAACCGGCCGGTCGCACGCGTTTCGTCAAGTTCGGCAAACCACGCTCCGATCAGCACGGCCAACGGCGGGAAAACCGGCAGAATGTACGGGATCAGCTTCGACTGGGACTTGCTGAAGAAGAGCAGGATGAACGCGGCCCAGAAAACGAGGAACCACGCGTCGGCGTTCTCCTTCCGCGCCGCCCAGCTGGCCTTGAGGCCGCCGAACGGACCAGCGGTGAGCTTGTCGAACGGGCCGCCCCCGAGGCGTTCGCGCAGCGCCGGCCAGAGGAACCCGGTCCACGGGAAAAGCCCGAGCAGGATGATCGGCAGGAAAAACCACCAAGGCTCGCTGCGGGCGTGGGCCGTGGTCGTGAAACGCTCCCAGTGCTCGTGGATGAAATAGAACGACGCCCACTGCGGGTTCCGGGCGTGGGCCAACAGGTGCCAGGGCAGCGCAATCGCGAGGAAGAGCAGCAGGCCGGTCGGCAGGTAAAGCGGCCGCAGCCGGCGCCACTGGTTGAAAAGCAGCAGCCAGAAGAACATCACCGCGCCGGTGAGCAGGAAACCGATCAGGCCCTTGGTCAGCGTCGCGAGCGCCGCGCTCGCGTAGAGCCCGTAGAAGCACCAGCGGCGGGCCGCGCTGGGTTTCTCCCGCACGCCGAGGATAAAGCAGAAGAGCGTCGCCGTCATCAGCGTCGACACCGCCATGTCGAGCGAGAGGATCCGTGAGAACGCAAAGAAGAGCAGCGAGGCGCCGAGCACGACGCCCGCGGCGAGCCCCGCGGCGCGGCCGTAGAGGCGCCGGCCGGCCCCATAGGCCAGCAGGATGCCGCCGAGGGCGAACCCGGCCGGGATCGCGCGCATCGCCCATTCACCGGTGCCAAAAATTTCCTGCAGCACGGCGCCCATCCAATAGACCAGCGGCGGCTTCTCGAAATAAACCACGCCGTTGAGGCGCGGCGTCACCCAGTCGCCCGTCGCCACCATCTCGCGCGGGATCTCGGCGTACCGGCTCTCGTCCGGATTGGCCAGGGGCGCATTGCCGAGTTGCAGCCCGTAAAGTGCGCCGAAGACCAGCAGCAACAGCCAAAGATCGCGCCCCCAGGAGGCGGGGCGGGGCGCGTCGGTTGCGGGGGTGTCGGACATGATCAGGGCGGAGGAAGAATTCGGCGGACGGGCCGGCGGTTGGCGATTCAATTAGGTAGGGGCCGACGTCCCGGCGGGCCAGGTTTGAGGTAGGGTTGGGCCTCTGGCCCGACCGCGACGATTCCGAACCCGGATTGGTGTCACGCAGAGAAGGCGCGACATGCGCCAAGGCAAAGGGCGCGGAGATCCGGACCAAATTTTCTGGTTCCGAAACCCACAACCCTTCCGACTTCCGCGTTCTCTGCGTCTCTGCGTGCCAAACCTCCGGAAATGATCGCGGCCGACCCGGCGGGTCAGCCCTACCCTTGAGCCAGGGCGGTTGAGGACAACCGCCCCTACCTTTTACTTTCCCGCCTCGCGCGCGTACTTCGCCTGGTCCTCCGCGCTCACGGCCTTGTAGCCGCCGGTGCGGTAGAGGTGGCTCGCGGTCTGGTAGTAGGCGATCGTCTCCTCGATCCGCTGCTCGGGCTTCGGGGTCAGGTCGAAGGTCTGCGGGTTGAAGGTGTACTCGGCCGACTGCCGCACGGGCGACAGCACGCTGAGCTCGCCGCCCTTGAAGAGGCCGAGCTTCTGGTAGTTGCCGATGAGGGCGCGCGGATCGGAAAGGGGCTTGCGGACATCCCAGCCGTAGAACCGGCTCGCGTAGCTCCAGTTCAGCAGGCCGAGCAGGGTCGGCGCATAGTCCACCTGGCTCGTCAGCGCCGTCACATGGCCCGGCGCGATCTGCCCGCCGGGTGCGAACACAATCAGCGGCACGTGGTAGTTCTGTACCGGCAGCGCGGTCTTGCCCGCGACCGAGGCGCAGTGGTCGCCGACGATGACGAAGACCGTGTTCTTGTACCACGGCTTCGACTCGGCATCGCGGAGGAACTGGCCGATCGCGAAGTCGGTGTACTTCACCGCGCCGGAGCGGCCCGATTCCTTCGAAGGCAGGTCGATCTTGCCGTCGGGGTAGGTGAACGGCCGGTGATTCGACGTGGTCATCACGAAATGATGGAACGGCTTGCCCGCGGCGTGCGCGGCGTCGGCCTCGCGCATCGTCCAGCGCAGCAGGTCCTCGTCACACGCGCCCCACGCGTTGGCGAAGGTGATGTCCTTCGAGTCCACGGAGGCCCGGTCCACGATCCGGTAGCCGTTGTGGCCGAAGAAATAGTTCATGTTATCGAAGTAGCCGAAGCCCCCGTAGATGAACGCGGTATCGTAACCCCGGCTGTTGAAGACCGAGCCGAGCGTGAACAGCCCCTCGTTGCGCGGGCGCTTCACGAGCGAGCGGCCGGGGGTCGGCGGGAGCGAGAGCGACAGGGCCTCCATGCCGCGGTCGGTGCGCGTGCCGGTGGCGTAGAACTTGTCGAAGACGAGGCTCTTCGCCGCGATCGCCTCGAGGTTGGGCGTGAGCTGCGAGGCGCGGTTGAAGATGCTGAGGAAGTCCGCACTCAGGCTTTCGACCGTGATCTGGACGACGTTAAGCTTCAGCTCGGGGCCCTCGTTGCGGATGAAGCGGAGGGTGTCGTTGGGCTCGGAACCGAGCCGTTTCGAGCCGTCGGCGGCGAGCACGTCGTGCAGGCGCTTGAAGGCGTCATCGGTCGGGAGCGTTTTATAGAACTGGTCGTACTCGAGCTCGTTGTTCCAGAAGGCGGCGAAGAGCGACCAGACGCCGTCCTTCGCGAGCTCGCGGTTGTAGTTGTTGGCGAAGTTCGGGAGCTGGCCGGAGTCGAGGCCGAACCCGGCGATCGCCGCGGCGAGCAGCCAGGCGCCGCCGTCGAGCAGGCGGCGGCGGAACGGCTGCGGCGCGGCCGCGAACCAGCGCGGCAGCAGGCGCGTGCGCCAGAACAACGCGTAGCCGGCGAGCGTGGCGAGGAACAGGCCCCCGTAGATCAGGGGCATCGGGTACGACTCCCGGATGTTGTCCACCACCTCCTGCGTGTAGACGAGGTAGTCGACGGCGATGAAGTTGAAGCGGACGCCAAACTCGTCCCAGAACACCCACTCCGAGACCGCGCCAAACAGCAGCAGGCCGAGCGCGCCGAAGAGGACCGCATGGCCGAACCATTGGCCGGCGCGCCAGGTGAAGAATTTTGCCGGCAGGAAGATCAGGAGCAGGCTGAGCGGGATGGCAAAGAGCAGGCCGGCGCCCAGGTCGTAGATGGCACCGATCAGAAAGGCGGCCGGGAGGCTAAGGTCGAAGGTCACATCCCCCGCGGCCTTCACGGTGAGCATGACGCGGATCAGCGTCGCCAGCGTGACGAAGAGCAGGAGGAAGAGGACCACGCCACCATGGCGGCGGGCGAGCAGCCGGTCGAAAAAGGGCGGAAGTTTCATGGGGTTTCAGTCCTGCCGGCCGGAGCGCCGCGCTGGCCCGAGCGGAGGCCAGCACAATGTTCCCGCACCCAGGTCTGACAAGTCACGAGTGCCGATTATTCCCGCAAGGTTTGCGGGTAGGGCTGGGTCGACGACTCCCTCGACAGGTTCGGGACCTTGAGCTTGTCGAAACGGCCGGCCGAGATCGTTTCCGGAGGTTTGGCACGCAGAGACGCAGGGATCGCAGAGTTCGGATGGGTGCCCCCGCCTGCGCGGGGGTGACCTCACCGGCGAGGATCG
>CAMDOO010000007.1 GCA_945903545.1 Opitutus sp. GAS368
GGCCGAGGCCGCCGCGGAATTTGCCGAGGTCAGCCCCTACCCGACCATCGCGGACATCCAGACCGACGTTTACTGGGAGGCGGACAATCCCGCGCAACGCACGTCGCAGGGCCGCCTCTTCTTCGACTGACGCGGACGACGCCCGCGAAGCTCAAATTTCAAATCTCAAACCTCAGATTTAAAACGCAGATGCCTGCCATCACTTACCGCGAAGCCATTCGCCACGCCCTCGCCGAGGAACTCACCCGCGACGAAAACGTCGTCATTCTGGGTGAGGAAGTCGCCCAATTTAACGGGGCCTACAAGGTCACCGAGGGCCTCCTCGAGAAGTTCGGCCCGAAACGAATTGTCGACACCCCGATCAGCGAGGCCGGGTTCATCGGCATGGGCGTCGGCGCCTCGATGCTCGGCATCCGCCCCGTCATGGAGCTCATGTTCTGGTCGTTCTACTCGGTCGCCTTCGACCAGATCCTGAACAACGCCGCCAACGTCCGCTACATGTCCGGCGGCCAGATCAACTGCCCGATCGTCATCCGCGGCCCCGCCAACGGCGGCACCAACGTCGGCGCCACCCACTCCCACACCCCGGAGAACATCCTCGCCCACCACCCGGGCGTGAAGGTCGTCGTGCCCTCCACCGCCTACGACGCCAAGGGCCTGCTCAAGTCGGCCATCCGCGACAACGACCCCGTCTTCTTCCTCGAGAACACCATCCTCTACGGCGAAAAGGGCGAGGTGCCCACCGAGGAGTACCTGATCCCGCTCGGCCTCGCCGATGTGAAGCGGACGGGCACCGATCTCACCATCGTCTCCTACGGCCGCGCCGTGATCCAGTCCCTCGCCGCCGCCCAGCTCCTGCAGCAGGAGCACAACATCTCCGTCGAGGTGGTCGACCTCCGCTCGATCCGCCCGCTCGACATCGACACCGTGCTCGCCTCCGTGCGCAAGACCCACCGGGTCCTCATCGTCGAGGAACAGCGCCCGTTCTGCAGCGTGGGCACCCAGCTTGCCTACATGATCCAGCGCGAGGCCTTCGATGAACTCGACGGCCCCATCTGCCGGCTCGGCACCGTGGACGCGCCCGCGATCTACAGCCCGCCGGTCGAGGCCGAGCAGCTGCCCAACCCGCAGCGTATCATCCAGGCCGCCCGCACCGCCCTCGCCTGATCCGCCCCTTCCCTCCTTACCGTCCATCGTCCTTTTCATTTACCGATCCCCATGGCCCAAATCATCGAGATGCCGAAACTCAGCGACACCATGACCGACGGCGTGTTGGTCAAATGGCTGAAGCAGGAGGGCGACGCCGTGAAGTCCGGCGACATGCTCGCCGAGGTCGAGACCGACAAGGCGACGATGGAGCTCGAGACCTTCTTTGACGGCACCCTGGTGAAGCTCTTCGCCGCCGCCGGCTCCCGCGTCCCGATCGGGGCCGCCCTGTGCGCCATCGGCAAGCCGGGCGAAAAGGTCGACACGCCCAAACTGACGACGGACGGCGGAGGACAGAAGACAGCCGAGACTCCCAAGCCGGCCGCCTCCGTTGCGCCTGCACCCGCATCGCCGATTTCCGTTCTGCCCGCTGCCATCAGCCCTCCGCCTTCCGCCCTCGCACCCGCCGGCCGGGTGAAAATCTCCCCGCTGGCGAAGAAGCTGGCCGCCGAGAAAGGTGTGAATCCCTCCCAGATCACCGGCTCCGGTCCAGGCGGACGCATTGTCCGGGTGGACGTGCTGGCCGCTGCGAACGCCCCCGCCCGCGGTGGCGCCCTGTTCGCCGCCGGCCCGATCCAGGAAGACAAGGTGGTCCCGGTTTCCAACATGCGCGGCATCATTGCCAAGCGCCTCCTCGAGTCGAAGACCACGATCCCGCACTTCTACCTCGATATCGAGGTCAACGCCGCGCCGCTGCTTGAGCTGCGCGCCCAACTCAACGCCGCCCTTGAGGCGGAAGGGGTGAAGCTCTCGGTCAACGACTTCATCCTCAAGGCCGCCGCCGGCGCGCTTCGCCGCGTACCCGCCGTGAATTGCTCCTGGGAAGGCGCCCCTTCGACCGGCTCAGGGCAGGCGGCCATCCGCCACCATGGCGCCGCCCATGTCTCCTTCGCCGTCGCCATCGAGGATGGCCTGATCACGCCGGTGATCCGCGACACGCATCTCAAGTCACTTTTCGCCGTCAGCACCGAGGCCAAGGATCTCGGCAAGCGTGCCAAGACCAAGAAGCTTATCCCCGCCGAATTCACGGGCGGCACGTTCTGCGTCACCAATCTCGGCATGCTGGGCATCGACCGCTTCTGCGCCATCATCAACCCGCCCAACGCCGCCATCCTCGCGGTCGGGGCCACGGTGAAAAAACCGGTGGTGGTGAACGACGCGATCGTGATCGGCCAGCGCATGAATCTCACCCTCGCCTGCGACCACCGCGTCGTGGACGGTGCCGTCGGCGCCGCCTACCTCGCCGCGCTGCGCGAGCTGCTGGAGAAGCCGGCGCTGCTGCTGCTCTGACCCACCGGGCATCCCGGTGGATTCAAGCTTTCTCGTTCTCTTACACTTTCTCCTTCTCGGATAAAGCCCGGGTGTTTTGCAGAAGAACGCGAAGGAAACGAAGGTTTCGATCCCCGGAGGGTTTAACCGCGGATTTAACGGATAAGACAGGATTGGGATTCGATCCACAGTGATCCCTCGGCAGGACGGTGACTCCGTTCACCGCCGAAGATACACTGTAGTCCGGGTAACTTCCCCCGGAGATGATTGTCTCAGCGCAAGTGCCCCCGGACCCTAAAAACGCGACGCGCGGTCCACCCAAAGGCCGCTTCAACAGGACATTTGTTACAGTACGGTGACACTTTCACCCCGCGGCTGCGTCTAGCACCGTACCCAACGCCCACCCCCTTCCCATGAATATCCTGTCGCAACCTGTCCGTGCTCTGACGCTGGCCGCCCTGCTGGCTCTCACCTCCGCCGGTCTCATCGCCCAACCAGCACCCGGAGCCGCTCCGGCCGGGGGGCCTCCGGGTGGTGGCGCCGGACGCGGCGGTGGTGGCGGTGGTGGCTTCGGTGGTCCCACCCGCCAGCTCGTGGCCCAGTTCGACCTGAACAAGAACGGCCGGCTCAATACCGCGGAGCGCAAGGCCGCCTATGAGTTCCTGCTCGCGAACCCCACCGGACGCGGCGGTCGCGGCGGTGGCGCCCCGGCGGTGGCCCAGCCCGGCCCCAAGCTGACTCCGGCCGACGTCAAGGCCGTGCCGGCCGGCGTTCCTCTGTACGATCCTTCGACCCTGCACACCCTGTTCCTCGAGTTCGACGAGCCGGACTGGGAGAAGCAGATGGTCGCATTCAACAACACTGACGTCGACGTGGAAGCCAACCTTCGCATCGACGGCAAGGAGTACGAAAACATCGGCGTTCACTTCCGCGGCGCCTCCTCCTTCAACCAAGGGGTCAGCGACGGCTTCAAGCGCTCCCTCAACCTCTCGATCGACTGGGACAAGGCGAAGCAGGATGTGAAGGGCTACAATACGCTCAACCTCCTCAATGCCCACGTGGACCCGTCCTTCCTGCGCACCGTGCTCTACCAGCACATCATGCGCGAATACATCCCGGCACCGAAGGCCAACTTCGTCCGCCTCGTGATCAACCACGAGAGCTGGGGCATCTACATCAACGCCCAGCAATTCAACAAGGACTTCACCAAGGACTATTTCAAGAGCAGCGACGGTGCCCGCTGGCATGTGCCCGGCTCGCCCGGCGGCACCGCGGGTCTCAACTACCTGGGGGAGGATCCCGCCGCCTACAAGAACCTCTACAGCATCAAGACCGCCGACGACCCGAAGTCCTGGGCGGCCCTGGTCAACCTCACCAAGGTCCTCGGCCAGACGCCCCCGGACCAGCTCGTGGCCGCGCTCACCCCGATCCTCGATATCGACGCCGCGCTCAAGCTGCTGGCCCTCGAAAACGCCCTCGTGAACAACGACGGCATCTGGACCCGGGCGAGCGACTACAACATCTACCTCGATGCCAAGGGCATGTTTCACCTCATCCCCCACGACGCGAACGAGACCATGCTGCGGCCGCTCGGCGGCGGGCGCGGCGGCGGCGCCCCCATCACCGGCGTGGAGCTTTCCCCGCTGGTCGCGGCCAACGACGCCAACAAGTCGATCATCTCCAGGCTGCTCGCGGTCCCGGCCCTGCGCACGAAGTACCTCGGCTACGTCCGCGATGTGGCGGACAAATGGCTCGATTGGAACAAGCTCGGACCGATCGCGCAGAAGTACCACGACCTGATCGCCGACGACGTCGCGAAGGACACCCGCAAGCTCTACAGCACCGCCGCCTTCGAGAAGAGCCTGACCGAGGACATCGGCACCGGCGCCGACGGCGTGGGCGGCACCAGCGTGATCGGCCTCAAAAACTTCGCTGACCAGCGCCGTGCCTACCTGCTGAATTTCAAGGCGCCGTAAGCGGAGCACCGGCTCGATTCACAAATAGGGCGGCTGATTTCAGCCGCCCTTCTCATTGGTGCGTTTGGCGCGATCAGGGCGCCTGAATGAGGGTCACTTTGCCGCCGCGGCAGCCTTGACGAGCTCGATGAAGCTGCGGGCCTCGAGGGCCGCGCCGCCGATCAGGCCGCCGTCGATGTCCTTTTGGGCCAGGAGCTCGGGCGCGTTGGCGGGCTTCATGGAGCCGCCGTAGAGAATGCGGACCTTCTGGGCGATCGCCTCGCCGAAGAGCTTCGTGAGGAGGTCACGGATGAAGGCGTGGACTTCCTGCGCCTGCTCGGTGGTGGCCACCTTGCCGGTGCCAATCGCCCAGACGGGCTCGTAGGCGACGATCAGGCTGGCGGCCTGCTCCTTGGAAACGCCCTCCAGGCCCTTCTCGGTCTGGGTCTGGACGACCTTGAGCGTGCTGCCGGACTCGCGCTCGGCGAGGGTCTCACCCACGCAGAGGATCGGGCGGAGCTGGTTCTTCAGGGCGGAGAGGACCTTCTGGTTGATGAAGGTGTCCGTCTCGCCGAAATAGGCCCGGCGCTCGCTGTGGCCGAGGATCACGTGCGTGGCAAAGAAGCTGCGCAGCATCGGGGCCGAGATCTCACCGGTGAAGGCGCCGCCCGCCTCCGGGTGCATGTTCTGGGCGCCGAGCTTGAGCAGTGTGCCGTCGAGCACGGGGGCGACGCTGGCCAGCGCGGTGAAAGGCGGGCAGATCACGACCTCGACATCGGGCTGCTTGCCGATGGCGGTGGCGATTTCCTGCACAAGCGCGAGCGCCTCGGCGCCCGTCTTGTTCATCTTCCAGTTACCGGCGATGAGTTTTTTGCGAAGGATCATAGACTTAAGGAGGTAGGGGTGCGTGTCCCCACGCGCCCAGGTTCGTTGGTGGTGCAAAAGGGCGGCTGGGGACAGCCGCCCCTACCCTTTGGATGATTCAGCTTTCGAGAAACGCGACGCCCGGCAGGACCTTGCCCTCGAGGAACTCGAGGCTGGCGCCACCGCCGGTGGAACAATGCGTGACCTTGTCGGCCACCTTGAACTTCTTGGCCGCCGTGGCGGTGTCGCCACCGCCGACCACGGTCGTGGCGCCCTTGGCCGTCGCCTCGGCGATGGCCGCGGCCATGGCTTTCGTCGAGCCGGCGAACTTCTCGAATTCGAACACCCCGGACGGGCCGTTCCAGACGATGGTGCGGGAGGCGAGGATGGCCTGGCGGTAGAGCTCGATGGACTTGGGGCCGGCATCGAGGCCTTCCCAGCCATCGGGAATGCCGGAGACGAGGTCGGCCGGCTGGGTGTTGGCATCGGGGGCGAACTTGTCCGCGGCGATGAAATCAACCGGGAAGATCAGCTCGACGCCCTTGGCCTTGGCCTTCGCCTCGAGCTCGGCGACGATCTTCGCGCCCTCGGCGTCGAAGAGCGACCCGCCGATCTTCATGCCGCGGTTCACCTTCAGGAAGGTGTAGGCCATGCCGCCGCCGATGATGACCTTGTTGGCCTTCTCGAGCAGGTTGTTGATCAGGGGAATCTTGTCCGCGATCTTGGCGCCGCCAAGAATGGCGAGCAGCGGGCGGTCGGGATTCTCGAGCACCTTGGTAAAGGCCTTGAGCTCGGCCTCCATCAGGAAACCGGCGGCCTTCTGCGGCAGGCTCACGCCGACCATCGAGGAATGGGCGCGGTGAGCGGTGCCGAAGGCGTCATTGACGAAGACGTCGCCGAGCTTGGACAGCGAGGCCCGGAAGGCGGCTTCCTTGGCCGGATCGGCCTTGAGCTTGGTCTCCGTGCCGTCGGCGTTCTTCAGCTTCACCTTGCCCTCTTCCTCAATGTGGAAGCGGAGGTTCTCGAGCAGCACGACCGAGCCGGGCGGGAGTTTGGCGCACGCCGCCTCGACCGCGGGGCCGACGCAGTCATCGAGGAACGTGACGGGGCGACCGAGCAGTTTTTCCAGCTCCACCGCGACCGGCTTCAGCGAGAACTTCGCGATCTTCTGTCCGTCCGGGCGGCCGAGGTGACTCATCAGCACGACCGAGGCGCCCTGCTCCAGGGCGAAACGGATGGTCGGCAGCGCGGCGGAGATCCGCTGCGTGTTGGTGATGGCGCCGGTGACCTTGTCCTGGGGCACGTTGAAATCGACGCGCATGAGGACGCGTTGGCCGGCCAGGTTGAGATCGCGGATGGATTTGAATTTGGACATGGGGATTCTCAAAAAAGATTTGCCCGCGAATCCCGCGAATCGGCGCGAATAGGGTTAGTATTCGCGCAAATTTGCGTGATTCGCGGGCAATAAACTCAGGTTCTTAGAGCGCGGCGGCGACTTTCTTGGAGAGGTCGACGACGCGGTTCGAGTAGCCCCACTCGTTGTCGTACCAAGACACGAGCTTGAAGAACTTCGGATTCAGCTCGATGCCGGAACCGGCGTCAAAGATGGACGAGCTCTTGTCGTGGATGAAGTCGGTCGAGACCACCTCATCGGCGGTGTAGGCGAGGATGCCCTTGAGGTAGGTCTCGCTGGCGCGCTTCATGGCGTCGCAGATCTCCTTGTAGCTCGTGGCCTTCACGGTCTTCACGGTGAGGTCGACGACCGAGACGGTCGGCGTCGGCACGCGGAAGGACATGCCGGTGAGCTTGCCCTTCACCTCGGGGCACACGAGGGCGGTGGCCTTCGCGGCGCCGGTCGCGGCCGGGATGATGTTGATCGCGGCGGAACGGCCGCCCTTCCAGTCCTTCTTCGACGGGCCGTCCACGGTCTTCTGCGTGGCGGTGTAGGAGTGGATGGTCGTCATGAGGCCTTCCTCGATGCCGAAGCCTTCCTTGAGCAGCACGTGGACGATCGGCGCGAGGCAGTTCGTGGTGCAGGAGGCGTTGGAAATGATGCTGTGCTTCGCGAGGTCGAGCTTGTCGTCGTTCACGCCCATGACGACGGTGATGTCCTCACCCTTTGCCGGGGCGGAGATGATGACCTTCTTGGCGCCGGCGACGAGGTGGCCCTTGGCCTTCTCGGCATCGGTGAAGAGACCGGTGGACTCGATCACCAGCTGGACGCCGAGGGCGGCCCAGGGGAGCTCGGCCGGCGTCTTGGCGCTCACGACCTTGATCTCGTGGCCGTTGACCACGAGGACGTCGTCCTCCGCCTTGTCCGGCGAGGACTTCTTGGAGCTGACGGTGCCAGCGAACTTGCCCTGCGTGGAGTCGTACTTTACCAGGTAGGCGAGGTTGTCGGCCGGGACGATATCGCCGACGGCGACCACCTCAAAGGTCGTGCCGAGCAGGCCCTGTTCGACGAGGGCGCGGAAGACGAGGCGGCCGATGCGGCCGAAACCATTGATAGCGACTTTGACTGCCATGGGAGGACTCCGTTTATGGGTGGTTGGTTTGCGGGAAGACTGTTGACCTGCGCGAGCGCAGGGGCCGTGACTCAACACCCCGCGATGATGGATGCAAGCGATTTGGCGGGCGGAAAATAAATCAGTCGGCCCTCCACCAAATCATGCCGGTTTCATGCCAAAATCGCGGAGCAGTTTTGGTTTTGGTTTTGGTTTCAGGGAGCGGGAGGACCTCGTCCTCCCGCGGCTAGAAACCATCCCAGCTCCACAGACCGCAGCCCAGGGCCGGCAGGAAGAGCTCCCGCTCGACGCGCTGGCGCGCCCCCGGGCCCTCGGCACCGTGGAAGACGTCGGCATTCGCGACCTGACGCCAGTTGCCGGCGGCAATCTCGTCGTCCAGGGTGATGCAGGTCTCGCGGTAGGTCGGGTTGACGGCGAAGAGCAATTGCTGGCCGCCTTGGGAGCGGTCGGCGTTGTACACGACCGCCGCCGCGGTCGAATCCGGTGTGAAGAAGAACCGGAAAAAACCCTCCGTCGACCGGTTGTAATGCCGCAACAGCCGGCCCGCCTCACTGCGGCGGAAGGCGATCCAGGCCGCAAAATAGGCATGGGTGCCCGGGAAGCGGTGCAGCCGCCGGTAATCGAGCGCGTTGAGGTCGCCGCGCAGGTAGGTGTTGTTCACCCCATGCTTCGAGCGCAGGAAGTCCTGGCCGGCCGCGATCATGGGGATGCCGATCGACGCGAACAGGATCGCCGCCATGAGATGGGTCCGCCGCCGGTCGTTGTCCGTCACCGTGTGGCCGCTGCCGTTCTTGTTCTCCGTGATCTGGTCGATCCAGCAGGTGTCGTCATGCGATTCCGTGTAATTCACGGTCTGGGCCGGCCACTTGGCGAAATACCAGGGCGAGCCGCGGAGGAAATACTCGAACTGCTCCCGGCTCGCACCGCCCCGGACGTAATCGCGCAGAAAATTACGGTAGCCGTCGTTCCAGGAGGCGTAACCCGTGTCGCGCAGCGCACCGGCGATGTGGCCGCGGAAGCTCCAGGGTTCGGCGATCAGGATCACGTCGGGCTTCACCTGCTTGACCCGCCGCTCGATGTCGACCAGCACGTCGCGGCCGATCAACTCGGCCAGGTCGAGCCGGAAGCCGTCCACGCCGTAGGTCTCGACGAGGTGGATCAGGCTGTCCGCGATCAGGCGCCGCGCCATCGCCGACCGGCAGCGAAGGTCGTTGCCGCAGCCGCTCCAGTTCGTCAGCTGGCCGGTGTTGTCGACCTCGAAGTAGTACAACGGGTCGATCAGCATCAGGTGCGCCGGTTCACCGACATGATTGTAGACCACGTCGAGGATCACCGCGATGCCGCGCCGGTGCAGGGCGCGCACGAGGTCCTGAAGCTCCTTCACGCCAGAGCCGGTCGCGGGGTCGAGGCTGTAGCCGCTCTCGGGCGCGAAGTAACTGTTGGTCATGTAACCCCAGTGGTATTCCTCCCGGGTCTGGTTATCGAATTCCTGCACCGGCTGCAGTTCGACGGCGTTCACCCCGAGCTGGGAGAGGTAGAAATCCGGGCTCTCCACCCACTTCGTCAGCCCGGTGAACCCGAGCCGCTCCTCGTCCGTCAGCGCCACCGGGGCCTTCGCGACCAGGTCGCGCACGTGGGCCTCGGCGATGACCAGGTCCTGCCAGGCCGGGGTCCGGAAGGCGCGGTCGCCGGGACCGATCCGGGACCGATCCAGCACGATGCCCGGGCCGTCCCGGCCGACACTCGCCAGTGCATAGGGATCGAGGATCCGTGACTCGGGATGGAAGCTCCCGTGGATATCGTTGGGGCCCGCCACCGAGTACCAATAGAACCAGCCGTGCATGTTGCCATCGAGGGCGATTTCCCAGGCGCCGCGCCAGACCCCATCGGCCTCCGGCTGCCGGTCCAAGGCGTAGCGGTGCGGCAGCGCCGTGCCGGCGAGGTCCTCGCAGACCGCGAGCCCGACCCGCTGCGCCCGCGGGGCGAAAAGCCGGAACACCGTCACGTCTTCCTCGACGATCGCCCCGAGGGGATGCTCCGTCGCAAGCTCGTGGAAAAACGCCCCGGGCCGCAGCGGGACGAGCGAGTGGTGCTCGTCCCCCCACCCGACGGTCCAGGCCTGCGTCAGGTCGAGCGGCTCGCCCAGCTTGAAACCGAAGAGGTGACGGCCCGTGCGCGTGGCATCGAAGAGATAGTTGACGTTGCCGCCCTCGTCGCGGACCTCGTTCGGCGCGGCGGCCGGGACCGGCAACCATTGCCCGCGGGCGGTCGCAAACTTGAACCGGTGCTCGGTTTGGAAACGCCCGGTCGGGCCCGACCAGACCAGCGCCGGCTCGCCCGCAATCACCCCCGGCACGAGGCACCACTCCTCCTGCCCGATCGCCTGGGACCAGCCGTTAAAGTCGCCCGCGAGGTAGACGACCTCATGCGCCGGATCGAGCTCCGGGTAGCGGGCCAGCGGAATGAAAAAACAGACCTCGCCCGCCGCGTTGACGAAATAGCCGCTTTCCCGGCCGAACAGAGTTTCCGGCAGCGGGGCCAGTTTTGCCATCACCACGCAGACCTCCTCGCGGCAGATCGCCAGAGGAGGCGCGTGGCGCGCCCGCCAGTCGTGGCGGAGCTCGATCACGCCGGAATTCGGGGACTCGAGCCAGGCTTGGGAGATCGGATGCTGACGCGGAGCCATGAAAGATACTGAGCATTCCCCGGGCCGGGTTCACGACAAGCTGGAACTCGGGCAGCATCCGCCGCCATCCCGGTAGGGCGGCGACTCCGCTCGCCGCCGGGCTCGCAGGGTCACCGCTTGCGGCGGACCTGGATCGGGATCCGGCCCTGCGCAAGCGCAGGCCGTGCAATTCATCCCGGCGCGGACGGAGTCCGCGCCCTACCGGCAGAACATCGAAGATCCCGAAATGTGCCCGATTTGATTGCGACCGGGGTGCTCCCTGTCCCATCAATTCAACCCCTTCCATGGCCACCCGCGAAAAGATCCTCGTCGCGCTCTCCGGCGGCGTCGACAGCTCCGTCGCCGCGCTTCTGCTCAAGCAGCAGGGCCACGACGTGAGCGCGGCCTACATGAAGAACTGGATCAATGAGGACAATATCATCGGCGATTGTCCCTGGCAGCAGGACATCGTCGATGCCCGGGCGGTGGCGGAGCGGATCGGCATTCCCTTCGAGGTCGTGAACCTGATGCGGGAATACCGCGAGAAGGTCGTCGCCTACCTGCTCGACGGTTACGCCCGGGGGCTAACGCCCAACCCGGACATCATGTGCAACCGGGAGATCAAGTTCGGCGTGTTGCTCCAGTGGGCCCGCGAACATGGCTACACGGCCGTTGCGACCGGACACTATGCGCGGAGGATGGAAACAGAGGCAGGGGCGGCTGTCCCTAGCCACCCTGGTTCGGAAGGGCGCGTGGGACACGCGCCCCTACCTTCCTTCGACCTCCTTGAGGGTGCCGACAAGAACAAGGACCAGTCCTATTTCCTCGCCCTGCTCCACCAGGACCAGATCCGCGCGGCGCGATTTCCCATCGGTCATCTGGCGAAGCCCGAGTTGCGGCGACTGGCGCGCGAGGCCGGACTGCCGACGGCGGACAAGAAGGACAGCCAGGGCATCTGCTTCATCGGCGAGGTGAAGATGCAGGATTTCCTCCGCACCTATGTACCCGACCGCCCGGGCCCGATCGTCCGCGCCGCCGACGGCCGCGAGCTCGGCCACCACCGCGGACTGCACTATTATACCCTGGGCCAGCGCCGCGGCATCGGCGTCCCCTCGAACGCCGACCACGAGAACTACGTCGTCACCGGCAAACGGGCCGCGGACAATGCGCTGCTCGTCGCGTTCGACCATCCGGAAGCCCCCGGCCTCTTCCAATGCGAGGTGCGCGTGCACAGTCTCAGCTGGACCCGCGATCCCATCACGACCTTGAGGACCCTCGAGGGCCGCGTCCGCTACCGCGACCCGCGGGTGGGATTGACGATCACGCCCGAGGGCGGAGGCACCGCCCTGATCACGTTCGCCGAGCCGCAGCGCGCCCTCGCCAGCGGACAGATCCTCGCGCTCTACGAAGCCGAGCGGCTGCTCGGTGGCGGGGTGTATGTGTAGGCAGGGGCCGACGTCCCGGCGGCCCGGGTCGGCGGAATCAAAGGCGGTCAGGGACAACGACCCGCCGGGACGACGGGCACTACCTCAAACCACTCAGGTCCGCAGCGTCCCGGACGCCTGCTCCGTAAGGAACGAGGCGTAGGTTTTCTCCATGCCCTCGCGCAGGCCGAGGCGGGCCTTCCAGCCCAACTGAGCGAGGCGCGTGACATCCAGCAGCTTGCGGGGCGTGCCGTCGGGCTTCGAGGCATCCCAGGTGATCCGGCCCTTAAAACCCGTCACCGCGGCGACGCACTCGGTCAGCTCGCGAATCGTGACATCCGTGCCCGTGCCCACGTTGATCCAATCGGGCGGGTCCTTCAGGTTAAGCAGAAAGGCGCAGGCATCGGCCAGGTCGTCGACGTGCAGGAACTCGCGCTTCGGCGTGCCGGAACCCCAGGCGGTGACCTCAGGCCGGCCGGCGAGCTTCGCCTCGTGGAAGCGCCGGATCAGCGCCGGCAGCACGTGTGAGTTCTGGGCGTGGTAGTTGTCGCCCGGGCCGTAGAGGTTCGTCGGCATCGCCGAGTAGAACAGCACGCCGTGCTGCTTGCGGTAGTACTGGCAGAGCTTGAGCCCGGCGATCTTGGCGATGGCGTAGGCCTCGTTGGTCGGCTCCAGAGCACTCGTGAGGAGGCAATCCTCGGGCATCGGCTGCGGCGCGAGCTTGGGATAGATGCAGGAGCTGCCGAGGAACAGCAGGCGCGGCACCTTGTGCTTGAAGGCCGCCCCGATGGTGTTCGACGCGATTGCAAGGTTCTCAAAGAGGAAGTCGGCCGGATAGGTGTTGTTGGCATGGATGCCACCGACCTTGGCCGCGGCCACGATAACGACGTCCGGCTTCTCCGCCCCGACGAGTGCATCCACGGCGGCCTGATTATTGAGGTCCACCTCGCGCCGCGTGCGCAGGACGAGCGTCACACCCGCCTCCCGCTGGAAACGGCGCACCAGCGCCGACCCGACCATCCCCTGGTGACCTGCGATGTAGAGCTTCATGATCGAGTAGCGAGTAGCCAGTAATGAGTAGCGGGTAGCAGATGGCGAGCAGGCGATCCCGTTGTCGTTCGGATGCTCGCTACTCGCTACCCCCTACTCGCTCCTTGATTCAAAGTTTGGGCAGCTGCGCGATCTGGGCCTCGCGCTTGGCAAGCTCGAGGTCGTGGTCGACCATGATCTTCACGAGCTCCTTGAAGCGGACCTTGGGTTCCCAGCCGAGCTGCTGGCGGGCCTTGGCCGGGTCGCCGATCAGGAGCTCGACCTCCGCGGGGCGCTCGTAGCGTTCGTCGTACTTGACGTGCTTCTGCCAATCGAGGCCGAGCAGGCCGAAGGTCTCCTGGCAGAACTCCTTCACGCTGTGGGTCTCGTTGGTCGCCACCACGTAGTCGTCGGGTTTGTCCTGCTGCAGCATCAGCCACATCATCTCCACATACTCCTTGGCGTAACCCCAGTCGCGCTGGGCATCGAGGTTGCCGAGGTAAATGGAGTCCTGCAGGCCCAGCTTGATGCGGGTGGCGGCGCGCGTGATCTTCCGGGTCACGAAGGTCTCGCCGCGGCGGGGCGACTCGTGGTTGAAGAGGATGCCGTTGCTCGCGTGGAGATTGTAGCTCTCGCGGTAGTTCACCGTGAGCCAGTAGGCGTAGACCTTGGCGCAGCCATAGGGCGAACGCGGCCAGAACGGGGTGGTCTCGACCTGGGGCACCTGCTGGACCTTGCCGAACATCTCGGAGGACGAGGCCTGGTAATAGCGGACTTTCTTCACCAGCCCGGCCTCGCGGATCGCCTCGAGGATACGGAGGGAGCCGAGGCCGTCGACGTCACCGGTGTATTCCGGGATGTCGAAGGAGACCCGGACATGCGACTGGGCCCCGAGGTTGTAGATTTCATCCGGCTGGAGCGCGTAGAGCAGCTTCACCATCTGAGTCGAGTCGGCGAGGTCGCCGTAGTGCAGGTGCAGGCGCACGCCGTTGACGTGCGGGTCACGGTAGAGGTGGTCGATCCGGCTGGTGTTGAAGGTCGAGGCGCGGCGGATGACGCCGTGGACCTCATAGCCTTTATCCAGCAGCAGTTCGGCCAGATAGGAGCCGTCCTGGCCCGTGATTCCCGTGATGAGTGCTTTTTTCATGCAGCGAAGGGAGCGACAAAAGGATCAGGAAAGTGGCCGGGCAAGCCTCTAGAACGGTGTGGCCACAGATTCCGTCGGGGGCACGCCACAAAAAAAGCCGGGCCTTGCGGCCCGGCTTTTCCGGCAAGTGATGTCTGAACCGATTACTTGACGGTCAGAGTGCCCTTCATGCCGAGCAGGAAGTGCGACGGGAAGGAGCAGACGTAGGGATAGTCACCCTTCTCGGTCGGAGCCTTGAAGGTCACCTCGGCGGTTTCCTTGCCGCCGATCAACTTGGTGAATGCGACAACCGCGGCCTTCTGGTCGGCCGGGATGAACTCCGCGGCGGCGCCCGCGGCCGCGGCGGCGGCCGAGAAGGCGGCGGCATCGGTGCCGGCCTTCAGGAGCACCCAGTTGTGGCCCATGGCGAGCTTCGGCATCGAGCCGGAGTTCACGAGGACAACCTTGATCTCCTCGCCGGGGGCGGCGGTGATCGCGCTCACGTCAAACTTCATCGCCTCGTTGACGGTGATCGTGACGACGCGCGGCGCAGCGGCGGCGCGAGCGGTGGAGGCGCCGACTGCGAGCAGGCCGGCGGCAATGCAAAGGAGGGAAAGGAGTTTGGATTTCATAGGTAGCGGAGAAGACCCTAGGCCGCGCCAAAGGTGGCACGCAAACGGGAAATTCTCTTGCGCCGGCTGCTTATACGGGAACGAAACCTCTTAATAGTGAATTCCTAGGCTTGCATGCGACGGCTACCACCGGATGCTCGCGGCGATTCCGGGCCGCATCCTGGATGTCTTTCCACCGCCCACCTGATTCGGCTACGTCGTGAACCGGCGTGTCCGAATTTGTCGTTTCGCATCATGCATTCACCCTTCCCTTCCCGTTTCTTCCGTCCCGTTTCGCAAATCCTGGCGTTCGCCAGCCTGATCCTCCTTTCCGGCTGCGACCTGAATTTCTGGAAGATGCAAGGGCATCAGACGACGATGATTGCCAACGGCCCGGTGGCCGCTTCGCAACTCAGTCTATTCTGGGTCACGGTGTGGGTGACGCTTGTCATCTTCATCATCGTCGGCGCGGTGCTCGCCTACGCCACGATCAAGTTCAAGGCCCGCAGCGATGCCGACGAGCACGCCGAGCCGCCGCCGCAGGGCCACGGCAACCCGATGGTGGAAATCGCCCTGATCGCCGCCTCCGTGTTCGCGCTGGTCATCATCTCGATCCCCACGCTGAAGGGCATCTGGTACACCCACGATGTTCCCGAGGCCCAGAAGGCCGACGCCTACAACATCACCGCCACCGGCTACCAGTGGTGGTTCAAGTTCGATTATCCCGAGAAGATTGATGGCGGCGCCGGCCTGGTCACGGGCAACGAGCTGGTGATCCCCGTCGGCCGTCCGATCCGCATCCAGCTTCGGACCGTGGATGTGATCCATTCCTTCTGGGTCCCGAAGCTCGCCGGCAAGGTCGACATGATCCCGAACCGCGGGAACTTCCTCTGGCTGCAGGCCGACGCCCCGGGCTACTTTTGGGGCCAGTGCGCCGAGTACTGCGGCGACTCCCACGCCGTCATGCGCTTTCGCGTCGTGGCGCTCGCCCCGATGGAATTCGCCGCTTGGGTCGCCGCGCAAAAGGCCCCCGCCCGCAATGTCGCAGCCGCCGCCGGCGCCGCCCCCGGCCCCCGTCCCCAACTGGCCACCTTCAAGCAGAACGAGTACGGCTACTCCGAGAAGTGGGCCGACGGTTCCCCCATCAATCCCCTGCAGAACTGGGTCGACCAGCAGAAACCCGCGGCCACCGAGGACGCGGCCTTGATCGCCGAGGGCAAGGCGCTCTTCGGCACCAAGCTCTGCCTCGCCTGCCACACGATCCGCGGTCATGGCGCCCCCGGCATCGCCGGTCCCGATCTCACCCATGTCGGCTCCCGCACCACCGTGGCCGGAGGCCTGCTCGAGAACACCCCCGCCCAACTCGCCCGCTGGATCGCCCACCCCGAACTGGTGAAGCCGGGCAACAAGATGTACGCCTCCGGTTACGTCCCAATGAACATCAAGGTCGCCGACGCTGAAGCCGTCGCCCTGGCCGCCTACCTCACGAGCCTCAAGTAAACGCCCCGACTCCCAACATGGACGCGACAATCAAATCCTCTTTCACTGACAAAGGCTCCGCCGTCTCGAACCGGCCCGCCCTGCTCTGGCGGCCCACCGCCAAGACCGGGCTGATGAGCTGGCTCACCACGGTCGACCACAAGCGCATCGGGTTCCTCTACGGAATCTTCGCCCTGTTCTTCTTCATCGTCGGCGGCATCGAGGCGCTGTTCATCCGGCTGCAGCTCGCCGTGCCGAACAACGACGTGCTCACCGCCGAGCAGTACAACACGATGTTCACGATGCACGGCACGACGATGATCTTCCTCGCCGTTATGCCGCTGAGCGCCGCGTTCTTCAATTACATCATGCCGCTGCAAATCGGCGCGCGCGACGTGGCTTTCCCCCGGCTGAACGCCTTCTCCCTGTGGACGTTCCTCGTCGGAGCCATCATCATCAACCTCGGCTGGTTCATGAAGGACGGCGCGCCGGATGCCGGCTGGGTCGGCTACGCCCCGCTCACCTCCAAGACCTTCAATGCCGACCACTCCATCGACATGTGGGTCATGGGCCTGCAGTTGCTCGGCGTCGCCTCGATCGCGGCCTCACTCAACTTCATCGTGACGATCATCAACCTGCGCGCGCCGGGCATGACGATGATGCGCCTGCCGGTCTTCGTCTGGATGACCCTGGTCACCGCGTTCCTCATCATCCTCTCCTTCCCCGCGATCACCATCGCCCTGGTCGAGGTCATGATGGACCGCCTCTTCAGCACGAACTTCTTTGAGGTCTCCCACGGCGGCATGCCGATCCTCTGGCAGCATCTCTTCTGGGTCTTCGGCCACCCCGAGGTGTACATCCTGATCCTGCCCGCGATGGGCATCATCTCGGAAATCCTCCCCTGCTTCTCGCGCAAGCCCCTCTACGGCTACCCGATCGTGGTCTTCTCGGGCGCCTCCATCGGCTTCCTCGGTTTCGCCGTCTGGAGCCATCACATGTTCACCACCGGCATGGGCACGGTCGCCACCGCGGCCTTCGCCATGGCCACGATGTGCATCGCGGTGCCGACCGGCGTGAAGATCTTTAACTGGATCGGCACCCTCTGGGGCGGTCATCTCAAGATGCGCACCCCGATGATGTTCGCCCTCGGCTTCATCTGGATGTTCATGATCGGCGGCTTCTCCGGCGTCATGCACGCCGCCGCCCCGGCCGACGCGCAGCAGCAGGACAGCTATTTCGTCATCGCCCACTTCCACTACGTGCTGATCGGCGGCTCGATGTTCGCGCTGCTCGCGGGCATCCACTACTGGTTCCCTCTGATGTTCGGCCGCGTGGTCGACGAGTTCTGGGGCAAGGTCTCCTTCTGGGTGATCTTCGCCGGCTTCAACATCACGTTCTTCCCGCTGCATTTCGTCGGCCTGAACGGTATGCCCCGCCGCACCTTCACCTACGACAGCAACCTCGGCTGGAACGCGCCCAACCAGATCGCCACGGTCGGCGCCTTCATCTTGGCGGCCGGCATCGGCATCTACTTCACGCTGATGATCTACAGCTACTTCAAGGGCCAGAAGGTCGGCCGCGACCACTGGGATGGCCGCACCCTCGAATGGTCGATCCCGAATCCTCCGCCGGAGTACAACTTCAAGGTCATCCCCCAGGTCCACGCCCGCGATGCCTTCTGGTATGAGAAGCACAACCAGGCCGAGATCGCCGCGGAGAAGGCCTCGCTGGCCAAGGCCGAGGCCGAGCACGGCGGCATCCACATGCCGTTCCAGTCCATCTGGCCGTTGTTCTGTTCCGTCGGCCTCCTCGTCGGCGCCATCGGCGTATCGGTGATGGACCACGATCCGCGCCCCGGTTTCTGGGGCACCAAGATCGCCGTCACGATCATCGGCGGCGTTATCCTCTTCTTCTCGGCTTACATGTGGGCACTCGAAGGCAACGAGGGATATCACCTCCATGCCGACGAGGACGACGACAAGGGCCACGGCGGCAAAGCCCACCACTGAGCCATCTCCAGTCTTTAACCACCTCTTTTCATCATGAGCAGCCACGCCGGCACCATCGATCACCATCACGACCCGTCGACCTCGACGGGCATCCCCAACAAGAAGCTGCTGATGTGGGCCTTTCTGGCCTCCGACTGCATGTTCTTCGGGACCCTGATCGCGACCCATCTTATCTACCGCCTGCATCCGCCGGCCGGTAATCCCAGCCCGAAGGAGATCTTCGCCCCCGCGCTGACCTCCTTCTCGACCTTCGTCCTCCTGATGTCGTCGCTGATGATGGCGCTCGCGGTGAACGGCATCCAGAAGGGCAACCTGAAGAGCACCCGCTGGTCGCTGATCATGACCATCATCTGCGGATCCATCTTCCTCGGTTGCCAGGTCTATGAGTTCACCGAGTTCGTCGAGGTGAAGAAGATGACCCTCTCGAACAGCATCCTCGGATCCACGTTCTTCACGCTGACCGGCACCCACGGCACCCACGTTGCCATCGGCGTGCTCTGGCTCGTCCTCATGTACGTCCGCAGCTTCAAGCCCGCCGCGAACACCGGCACGTCGGCCTGGTTCGTCAAGGGCCTAGCCCATGTGGCCGTCTTTGCCACCGTGATCGTCAGTTCCATCCTCGCCCTCGCCCACGGCGCCGAGCATATGGCGGTCGGTGGTGAGACGATCGGCGGCGCACTCGGCCACGAGATCGTGCCCATCGTCATCGCAATCACCGGCCTCGCCATCCTGGGTTGGTTCGCCCGCGACCGCGGGCCGGTTGACTTCGGCCAGGCCAACGCCGTCGATGTCGAGTCGATGGGCCTCTACTGGCACTTCGTCGACATTGTCTGGATCGTGATCTTCACCGCCGTCTACCTGCTCGAATTCCTCTGATCAACATGAGCTCCCTTGCCCACGCACCCGAGGCCCACGGCCACGTCGACAACAAGTTCAATACTTACGTCGCCATCGCCATGCTGCTGGCGGTAATCACCGGCGTCGAAATCGGCATCGTCTACATTCCGATCGCCAAATGGGTCATCGTCACCGCCCTGGTGGTCCTATCGATCGTAAAATTCATGTACGTCATTTTCTACTTCATGCACCTGAAGTGGGACAAACCGTTCTGCACGATCCTGTTCTTCATCGGTTTGGTCCTGAGCGCGGCGACGGTCTGGGCCCTGATCGCGCTCTTCCAGGCCGAGGCCAGCCTCCCGATCTGATCCCACGCCAAACAGGAATTTTTCACGGCGGCCTCGTGCCGCCGTTTTTTTGCCCCCACCCCACCGTCCGCGATGATCGACTGGCGCCACTGGCACAACGAGCCCTACCTAGTCGGCGGTCTGGTCTTCGTGGGTTGGCTCTATGCCATCCTCGCCGGACCCTGGCGCACGCGGCTGGCGCCCGCCGGCACTCCCTTCCCGCGCCGGCGCGCCGCCGCCTTTGCGGCCGCGCTCCTGCTCTTCTACCTCGCGGTGGGCTCGCCGCTGGACCAGATCGGCGAACGCTTCCTGTTCAGCGCCCACATGCTGCAGCACCAGATCCTCGTCTATCCGGCGGCGGTGCTGTTCCTCCTCGGCCTGCCGGTCTGGATGGTGGATCCCGTCCTCGCCCGGCCGAGCCTGCAGCCGTTCCTCCGTTTTCTCTTCAACCCGCTGATCTGCGGCATCCTCTACACCCTCGTGATCTCGCTCTGGCACATGCCGGACCTGTACGACCTGGCCCTCCGGCAGAAAACCGTGCACGTGGCCGAGCACCTCTCGTTCTTCGGGGCCGCCCTGCTCTACTGGTGGCCGCTGCTCAGCCCCTCCCGCGCCCATCCCCCTGTGCTGCCGCCGGTGCAGATGCTTTATCTCCTTGGCGTCGTGATCGGGATGACCCCGATCTTCGCCTACCTCGTTTTCTCCGACAATATCCTCTATCCGACGTACGAGTTCGCCCCGCGCTTGTTCGCGGACTTTGACGCCGCTTCCGACCAGCTCCTGGCCGGCACGATGATGAAGATCATCGGCCTGATGGTGTCCGTCACGGCGCTCTGCTGGAGCTTCTATACCTGGAGCGCTCAGAAATCGGATGCTGGCGACGGCCCGGCCAATCCGCGCTAGAGCTGTTTCAAAAATACTGTAGCCGGGGTCGTTGACCCCGGGACCTGCGGACCGCGAATCAAGAATGGCAAACCGGGGTCAACGACCCCGGCTACAGAAATCTTTAAAATGCTCTAGGGCAGGCCCGCCGGCTCGCCCTGCCCCCGGAAGAACCAGGCAGTTCCCGATGTACCGGCACAAAAAAACCTGCCGACCCCAGGGCCGGCAGGTTTGACAAAAGGATGTCGCTGTTCGGTACCGCGACTCAGCCCGCGGGGGCGAACAGGTCGTCGACCGGGTCGCTCTCGGTGTTGATGTCGGCGAAGAGCCAGGTCGAGAGGTAGCGCTCGCTGCTGGACGGCACGATCACGACGATCTGCTTGCCCTTGTTCTCGGGACGCTTCGCCAGTTGCAGGGCGGCCCAGATGATCGCGCCCGAGGAGACACCGACGGGAATGCCGTCGAGCTGGTTGACCTGCTTCGAGACCGGGCCGGAATCGGCCTCCTTCACGCGGATGACCTCGTCGTAGATCTTCGTGTTCAGAATCGCCGGGACAAAGCCCGCGCCAATGCCCTGGAGCTTGTGGGGGCCGGGCTGGCCGCCGGAGAGGACCGGGGAGGAATCGGGCTCGACAGCCACGATCTTCACGCCGGGATTGCGCTGCTTGAGCACCTCGCCGATGCCGGTGATGGTCCCGCCGGTGCCGACGCCGGCCACGACGATGTCGACCTTGCCGTCGGTATCGCGCCAGATCTCCTCGGCCGTGGTGCGCCGGTGGATGGCCGGGTTGGCCGGGTTGGAGAACTGCTGCAGGATGACGCTGTTCGGGATCTTGGCGGCGAGCTCCTCGGCCTTCGCGATCGCGCCCTTCATGCCCTTCGGCCCCTCGGTGAGCACCACGCGGGCGCCCAGAACCTTGAGCAGCTTGCGGCGCTCGATGCTCATCGTCTCGGGCATCGTGAGGATCAGCTTGAGGCCCTTGGCGGCGGCGACGAACGCCAGCGCGATGCCGGTGTTGCCGCTGGTCGGCTCGATGATGACGCTGTTCGCGGTGATCTTGCCGCTCTTCAGGGCGTCATCGATCATCGAGAAACCAATGCGGTCCTTCACGCTCGAGAGCGGGTTGAAGAACTCCAGCTTGAGGAGCACGTCGGCCTGCGAACCGTGGGCGGCCGCGGTGCGGTTGAGGCGAACGAGGGGGGTGTTGCCGATGGTCTCGGTGATGTCGTTGTGGATTTTAGCCATGGGTTTGCAGGGTTGAAAGTATGCCGGCCCTCAGGTGGCCCGATCCGTGCCCCAGCGATGGTGCAGCCATTTTTCCCAGGGAGAAAACATGAGTTTGTCCGCGAGCAGGCCGATCAGGACAAGCATGAACATGATGCCGATCACCTGCTCCATCGCGAGCAGCTCGCGGCCCAGATGCAGCATGTAGCCCAGGCCCGCGCCGGTGAGGATGGTCACGAAGATCTCGGCGGCCATCAGGGAGCGCCACGCGAAGGCCCAGCCCTGCTTCATGCCGCTGACGATGAAAGGCAGCGAGGCAGGCAGGATGACACGGATCCAGATGTGCATCCAGCGCGAACCCATTGTCCGGGCTGCGCGCACATAGATGGGGTTGACGTTCCGCACTCCGGTTTCGGCCGCAAGCACCACCGACCAGACCGTGCCCATCACCACGACAAACAGCATGGCCGACTCGGTCTGGCCGAACCACAGTAGGGCGAGGGGCACCCAGCACACGCTGGGCAGACCCTGCAGGCCGAGGGCCAGCATGCCGATGGTGTCACGCAGGAAGCGGAATCTCGCAATGAGCAGACCCACTGGCAGGCCGACAAAGATGCCGATGAAATAGCCGGCCAGCAGCCGCTTGAGCGTCACCAGGACAGCGCGCCCAAGGTCGCCGCTGAGCGCCGCCTCCCAGAGGTATTCGGCCACCCGGGCCGGCGATGGCACAAGCACGGGCGACCAGAAACCACGCCAGCAGGCCCATTGCCAGACGCCGACCAGCAGCGCGAAGAAGATCATGGCGGTCAGGAAACGTTTCATTCGGCCGTGGCTCCTTCCTGCAGATGGCCCTTGAGCGCCCGCGTGATGCGGGTGGCGTGGGCGGCGACCTCGACGCTGTTGATGTCACGGGGCCGCGGCAGTTCGATCCGGAACTCCTCCCGGATCCGGCCGGGATGGGGCGAGAACAGCACGACCCGGTCGCCGAGGCTGACCGCCTCGCGGACGTTGTGAGTGACGAAGAGGATCGTCACGTGGCGCTGCGTCCAGATGCGCTGGAGGTCCCCGTAGAGCTGCTCCCGGGTCATCGCGTCCAGCGCGGCGAAGGGCTCGTCCATCAGCAGCACGCGCGGATTCGGGGCGAGGGCCCGGGCCAGCGCCACGCGCTGTTTCATGCCGCCGGAAAGCTCGTGGATATTCGCGTCCATGAACTTCTCGAGCCCGACCAGTTTCAGGTAGTAGTGGGCGGTGTCATTTCGTTCCTTGGCGGAAAGGCCGGACTTCAGCTTCAGCGGGAACAGCACGTTGCCCAGCACATCCAGCCACGGGAAGAGCGCCGATTCCTGGAACATCATCATCCGCTCGCGCCCCGGCTCACGCACGATCTTGCCATCCGCCGTGACCGAGCCGGTGTCGGGCAGTTCCAGCCCGGCCACCAGGTTCAGGAGGGTTGATTTGCCGCAGCCGCTCGGGCCGAGGAGGCAGACAAATTCGCCCTCGGCCACGGTGAGGCTCGCTTCCTGGAGGGCGAGGACGGAGCCACGCGAAGTCGTGAAGGACTTCGACACCCGGTCGATGGCCAGCTTCGAGGGCGCGGGGGCGAAGGGGGCGGTTGTGGTCATGGGCGCTTCGGGAACATGCGGTCAAGCGGGATGGCGTCACGCAGGAAACCGGCCCCTTGCGCGTCGGCGACGAGGGTGGCGAAGCGGGCCGACTCGATCTCGGCGGTGAAGCGCAACCTTTTCCATGCACCGTCCACCAGCGCCGCCGGCATTTCCCGCCTGTTCTCGGCCGAGAGACCCGCCCGGACCTGGGCCTTGGCCTCGGTGGCATGGCCGTTGATCCAGGCGGTGAGTTCCCCGTGCGCGGCGGTGAAGCGGGCCGCGAGTGCCGGCTGCGTCCGGAGGAACTTGGCGCTCGAAACGAGCAGCGTGGTGAGCGCGTCGTTTTGCTCGACCAACACTTTTCCTCCGGCCTCCAGCTCAAGCCGCGTGACCCACGGCTCGACCGTCCAAACCGCATCAATCCTGCCCAGCTGGAAGAGCGCCAACTGATCCGGATTGGCGGTCGGGACCACGGTCACGTCACCCCCGGTCAGCGTGACCCGGAAGCCATGCTTGGCCAACCAAGCCCGAGCGGCGACGTCCTGCGTGTTGCCGATTTGAGGCGTGGCCAACTTGAGGCCCTTGAAGTCGGCTGGTTTGGCAATCCGGCCGTTCCCGGGCACCACCAGCGCGGCCCCACCCTCGGCCGCTCCGGCTAGCACGCGGATCTCCTCGCCCCGCGAACGGATATAGGCGTTGAGCGCCGGATTCGGCCCGACGTAGGTAAGGTCGATCGAGCCGGCGAGCATCGCTTCCATCGCACTCGGACCAGCGTTGAAGGCCAGCCATTGGATGGTGACATCCGGCCCCAACCGCTGTTCGAACCAACCCCTGCCCTCGCGGGACGAACTGCTGCCGATGACGCCCTGGGCGTGGGTGATGTTCGGAAAATATCCGACCCGCAGGACGTTCTTCGTCGCCGCGGGCAAGGCCGTCGCACCCAGCCAGGTGGCTGCGAAGATGATGAAAACGAATTTTTTCATGGATTCATTCAGATGGTGTAGTCGCCGAGGAGCTGATGCAGGACGCCCTCGGACTCGGCGAGGTTGGGACGCTTGACGCCACTGGCCTGCTTGCGGGCCTGGCGGGCGGAAAGCCGGGCCGGCGCGGTGGCCGCGTCCGCCTCGGTGGAGAACGGCAGCGGCACGTTGTCGCGGCGCAGCTTGCGCAGTGTGACCTCGACGACATCCGCGAGCGAATAGCGGTCGAGGATCCCGGCGATGGCGTTGCGGACGTCGAGCATGAGCATGCGCAGTCCGCAGTGGGCCTCGTCGGGGCACGTACACTTCTCGTAGGCCGTCTGACTGACGCAGCCGATCGGAGCGAGCGGCCCGTCGATGAAGCGAACGACCTCGCCGATGGTGATCTGCCGGGCGGGCTTGGCCAGACGGTAGCCACCGAACTTGCCGCGCTGGCTTTCGACCAGACCGGCCTCCTTCAAAGTCTGCATGATCTGCTCCAGGAACTTGGCCGGAAGCTGTTCGCTGTCAGCCAACTCGGAGACCTGCACGAGCGGCCGCTTCACCTCGGCGGCAATGCCCAGGTTGATTAGCGTGCGGAGTGCATACTCCCCTCGTTTCGACAGTTTCATAGCTCAGTGATCTAATCTACATTAATTTGGTAGGGATTAACGCAAGTGCAATTTTCGTTTTTCTTTGAGGTGGCAGGCGTCACAGTCCGCCATGATGAACGCCGCCGCCCCCGATACCCTGACCGTCCTGCGCCGGATGCTCATCGCGCTGATCCTGATCGGCTTGGCGGGCATGATCCTGGATCTCGTTTTGCTGAAGCACTACGAAAGCGGGTTCCAAATCCTGCCCCTCGCGCTGCTGGGGATCGGCTTGCTCGCCACGCTCTGGCTGGCGCTCGGGTCCGGCGCGGCCCGCGTGCATCTCTTTCGCTCGCTGATGGGCCTGACGGTGGCCGTCGGCCTCACCGGCTTCCTGCTGCACTACCAGGGCAGCGCGGAGTTCCAGACCGAGACCTATCCCGACCTTGCCGGCTGGAAACTCTTTCTCAAGGTCGTGACCTCCAAGTCCCCGCCCGCCCTCGCCCCCGGCGCCATGGTGCAGCTCGGCCTGCTTGGCCTGCTCGCCACCCTGCGCCACCCTTCCCTTCCGCCGCCCGATTCCAAATCCTAGCGCACTTTTCCGTGTCCTTCCGGTCCAGTCCCCATTCTCTCCAACCCAGTCCAAAATCATCATGAACGCCCATAAACTCCTCGCCCTCGTCGCGGTCTTCGCCGCGACGCTCGGCTTCCTCTCCGCTCCCGCGGTCCACGCCCAGGTCGGCAAATCCCTCGGCGTCGTCGACGCCAACACGATCCCCGAGGCCGATCTCGCGAAGCTCCCCAACCTGACCCCGGCGCTGGCCAAGGGCCTCGTCGCCCAGCGTCCCTTCCTCAGCATCGTCGACCTCAACAAGCATCTCCTCGATTCGGGCCTCAAGCAGGAGCAGGCGAATGAGCTCTACACCAAAATTTTCATCCACGTGAACCTCAACACCGGCACCCGCGAGGAGATCCTCCTCATCCCGAGCGCCGGCACCCGCATGGTCCGCGAGTTTACCGAGTACCGCCCGTGGGTCAGCTGGGCGCAGTTCGACAAGGAGATCAGCAAGTACGTCGGCCAGGAGGCCACCGACAAGCTGAAGCAGTACGTCTTCATCCCGGTGAAGCTCAACACCGCCACCAATGAGGACATTCTCAGCATCCCCGGCGCCGGCAACCGCATGGTCCGCGAATTCAACGAATACCGCCCCTGGACCACCAAGGCGCAGTTCGACCGCGAGATCAGCAAGTACGTCGGCGACAAGGAAACCGCCCGCCTCTGGCGCTACGTGACGATCGACGTGTCCTCCCCGGCCGCGAAGTAACCTCTGGATCGACTCGGCTCGATCCCACCGGCCGCCGGGAACAATCCCGGCGGCTTTTTTGTGCCCAAGGCAGGGCGGGACCGCCACGGCCCGCCGGATGGATTCCGGAATTTCTCCCTAGGTACAGAGACGCAGAGATCGGAGGGTTTTGGATTCTGAACCCAAATCAAAACAACGAGGCTTGGGCTCTGTGCGCTCTGTGTCTCTGTGGCAAAAAATCCGGAATAATCCCCGGCAGCCCCCAACCCGTTCGGCTTCGCCCAGGGCCTTGAGCCTGTCGAAACGACTGTCCCTCCCTACCGCATGAATTGCGCTTTATCGTCCGTCCTGCGGCTCATCGGTCACTCGAATCGGAATCATTCTCGGCTCAGGCGTGAAGAGCTTCGCCAGGAACGAATCATCGCCCGGCGCGCCCCGCGTCCCCGGCTGCGAATAGATCCGCTGGCAGATGCGGGCCAAGACCCACGTCGCCAATCCAAGCCCGATCAGGAATGCACACAGCGCGGCTTTAATCATGCCACCACCTTCCGCCGGGGATTACCCGGGTCAATTGTCCGGGAATGGTATTAGCGACGAAACGAATGCCTTGAGCCCGCGCTGCTTCCTCCCGGAAATACCCGGATGCCCCGCCTGCTCCACATCGAGGTCGCCTGCGCCGAAAACCGCACCATCGGGCGCAGCGGCCGCCTGCCCTGGAGCATCCCGGAGGACACCCGCCTCTTTCACGAACACACCGCCGGGCAGATTGTCATTCTCGGGCGCGTTTCCTTCGACGATTGGGCGGGAGCGAGGGAGGATGGACGGCGCGCCGTCGTTGTCACCCAAAACGCTGTGCCCCCGGCCCCGAATGTCCATAGCGCCGGCACCTTCACCGAGGCGCTCCGGATCGCCGAGACCCTGCCCGGCCGGATCCACATCTGCGGCGGCGAACGCATCTACGCTGAGGCGCTCGCGCTCGACCGCCCGCTGCGGCTGAACCTCACCCTGGTCCACGCCGAGATCGAGGGCGACCGGCATTTTCCCGAATGGCGCCACCTGCCCTGGCGCGAACTCGCGCGCCGTGAAAGCCACGACGAGAAATTCCGCTACACCTTCCTCGAGCTCGAGCGCTGAGCCGGTCTCCTGCCGCTGCTCGCGCGGGTTCGTCCGCGTGGTCGCTGGCAGATTGCTGGTCCACGGCAGGATATCGCCCCATGACGAACGACCGTCTGGATCGCATTAGACGCTGATCACGCCCGAAAAGCGATGGGGTATTGCCCTCATGTCGCCCGCCGGCCGACCGGTGGGGTCGGCCGCCTCTTGCTTCGCGGGCGGATGTCTGCACCCTCCCATTTCACCCCATGAGCCACGACCCCAACGCCGAGTTTGACCATGCCGTGCTCGACAAGATCGAGCTGAGTCCAATCGGGGCGCTGCCCGTCACCCCCGCCTACCAGGATGCCCTGCGCCGGCTCTACGCCGCGCAGCAGGTGTACGCCAACGCCGACCACAAGGACTGCCATGTCACCGCCCGCTCCCTCGGCCGGCTGCCGTTTTTCCACGCGAGCAATCTCGATGCGTTCATTGCCGGAAAAATCACCGACGCGGCCCTGGAAACCAACGCCGGCATCTACGACCGCTTCGTCCAGTCGCTGCCGGCGGCGCTGCGGCCGCGGGCGGAGGGCTTCCGCCTGACGGTGATCGGCAAGCCCACCCACCATCGCGCCAAGCACGACGGCACCGTGGTCCACGACCCGCTCCACATGCTCTTCCTCGTCCCCGGCGCCGGCCCGCACCCCGGCCTCCCGGGCAACTATCTCCACGGCTCGGTCTTCCATGTGGGCCCCGACGAAGCCACCGGAGCGTGGGAAATTCACCTGCACGATTCCGATGACGGCGCGGCGGTTTTCAGCACTCCCGCGCGGGCCGATGTCCTGACCAAGCTCGAGGAAGTCCTCGCCAGCGCCCCGTTCCACCTGAACGAGCTGCCGACGCTGGGCTTCCGCCTGACGTAAGTGCCGGGGGCAGGGGCGACGTGATTGAGCCAGGATTGTGACACCACAAACCCTGGATCCAAACCGGTTTTGCCACAGAGACCCAGAGCACGCAGAGCCCAAGCCTCGTTGTTTTTGGTTGGGAACCGGAAGCTTCCAAGCATCCGGCCTCGGTGCGCTCTGTGCCGCTGTGGCAAAAAAGGCTTCGTGCTATCCCGAGGCACCGATTCGCCTGTTCCTTTGCTCGGCCTTCAGGGAGTGTGGGGTTGTGACTGCCATGAAGAAAACCAGCCCGAAGAAAGCTCCGAAGCCTCCAGCCGAAAACGCCCGTCCCGTCGCGGTTCGGGCGGTTCCCATCGAGCTCTGCCAGCTGATCAAGTTCGCGGGCCTGAGCGAAAGCGGCGGCCAGGCCAAGCAGCTCATCGCCGAGGGCGGCGTGCGGCTGAACGGCGCGGTCGAGACCCAGAAGGGCAAGAAACTCGCGGCTGGCGACCGAGTGCAGGTGGGCGAGGAGACGATCGTCGTCACTCTCGCCTGAACGCAGCCTCCGGCCGGTTCATGTCTTTTTCCTCCCTCGGACTTTCCGAACCAATCCTGCGGGCCGTCGCGGCCCGGGGCTACACCGACCCGACCCCGGTCCAGGCTGGCGCCATCCCGGCGGTCCTCGCGGGCCGCGATGTCTGGGCCTCGGCCCAGACCGGCTCGGGCAAGACCGCCGCCTTTGCCCTGCCCATCCTGCAGCGGCTCTCGGCGCGGCCACGCGACCGCGGCCGGTTCGCGCGCACGCTGGTGCTCGTGCCCACCCGCGAACTCGCCGACCAGGTCGGCGAATCCTTCCGCCTCCACAGCCGCTGGCTGCCAGTGACCCTGAAGATCCTCACGGTCTACGGCGGCGTCTCGATCAACCCGCAGATGATCGCGCTGGGCGGAGGCACCGACATCCTCGTCGCCACGCCGGGGCGCCTGCTGGACCTGATGGCGCACAACGCGGTGTCGCTCGCCGAGGTCGAGTGCCTCGTGCTCGACGAGGCGGACCGGCTCCTCGACCTTGGGTTTGCGAAGGAGGTCGGCCGGCTCCTCAGCGCCCTGCCCGCGCAGCGGCAGACCCTGCTTTTCTCCGCCACGTTTCCGCCCGCGGTGTTCGAGCTCGCGGCCCAGCTCCTGCAGGATCCGGTGCGGATCGACCTGCCGGCCGCGCCAGCCACGGCGCCGGATATCCAGCAGCGGGCCATCGAGGTGGATCCCGGCCGGCGCACCCAACTCCTGCGCCACCTGATCGAGACGCACGGCTGGACCCGCGTCCTGGTGTTTGTCGCCACCACCTACGCCACCGAGCACGTGGCCGAGAAGCTCCGGCGGGCCGGCCTCGCCGCCGCCGCCATGAACGGCGACCTGAGCCAGGGCGCCCGCACGCAGGCACTGGCCGACTTCAAGGAATCGAAGCTGCGCGTGCTGGTGGCGACGGACCTCGCGGCCCGCGGGCTCGACATCGCGTTGCTGCCCGCCGTCGTGAACTACGACCTGCCCCGCTCGGCCAACGACTACATCCACCGGATCGGCCGGACCGGCCGCGCCGGCGAAAGTGGCGTGGCGGTGAGTTTCATCAGCGCCGACTCACACGCCCACTTTCGCCTGATCGAGAAACGCCACAAGCTCACCCTGACCCGCGAACAGATTCCCGGGTTTGAGCCGATGGAAGTGTGATCCAGAATTGAGGTAGGCGCGACGCGATGATCAAACCGGTTTGGCCGCAAACAGGCGCAAAAATTCTCTGACTTCGGCGACGTCCCCATCGCGCTTATAAGCGCTCAGGAGACTGCTTTCGCAGCCCCGGAATTTTTGCGCCTTTTTGCGGCCACCATTCCGGCGTTTGGTTGCCCTCCGACTTCGCGCAGGGCCTTGAGCCTGTCGAAACGGCGGCTCCGCCGCCCAATGTCTCTGTGCCTCTGCCTGCCTCGGCGTAGCTCGAAGAGCGAAGACGGGCGGCAAAAACACCCGGGATCGATCCGGCGGGCCGAACAACGGAGTCCGCGCCCTACCGCTGCAGCGCGGCGTGCGCCTTCGCCACCTCGAGGTATTTCTCGGCCCAGCCGCGCATGGCTGCCTGTTCCTCCGCGGTGAGCGGGCGGACCAGTTTGGCCGGCGAGCCGTAGACCATCGAGCCCGCGGGCACCTTCATGTCCCGGGGCACGATGGCGTTCGCGCCCACGATGCTCCGGGCCCCGATCTCCGCGCCGTCGAGAATGGTCGCCCCCATGCCGATGAGGCAGTCGTCGCCGATCGTGCAGGCGTGGACGATCGCCGCATGGCCGATCGTGCACCACGCGCCGATGCGCGCGCCATAGTCGTCCGACAAATGCACCACGGCGTTGTCCTGGATGTTCGTCCCCTCGCCCACCCGGATTTCATTGATGTCGCCGCGCAGGACGGCCCCGTAGAACACGCTGCACTGCGGGCCGAGGACGACGTCGCCCAGGATGGTGGCATTGGCGGCGACAAAGAGCGCCCCGGAGATTTCGGGCTTCCGGCCCAGGTGACGCGCGAGGCGTTCGGTGACGTTCATGCACGATGGCCGCAAAAAACGGCCGGGGGCGCAAAGGATTTGTGCCAACTACCTTTTTGGACGAACCCCAAACCGGATTGTTTTACCCGCAGCTCGTTGAGCGGCGGAGCCGCCACCAAACTTCGGGAGGTTAGCGGCAAAAAGGAGCAAACTTTCCGGGGCTGCGAAAGGAGTCTCCCGCGCGCTTATACGCGCGATGGTGACGTCGCCGGAGCCGGAGAACTTTTGTGCCTTTTTGCGGCTAAACCGGCTTGGGATTCGTCGTCGCCCCCACCCCCCCGCCGAGAGATTGGAAGTACCGTGGTGCAAAGACCGCGAAGGATTCAATCCACCAAACCTTCGCTGGCTTTGCTGCCTTGGGGTGAAAAATCCGGAGTACCCTTCACTTTTCCGTCGTGTACGGCACGCCCAGGGCCTTCGGCGGAGTCGCCCGGCCGACAAAGCCCGCGAGCAGCAGCACCGTCAGGATGTACGGCAGGGCCAGGATGAATTGCACCGGCACCACGCCCGCAAGCGGGAGCGCGACGCCCTGCATCCGCGCCGCGGCCGCATCCGTGAAGGCGAACAACAGGCAGGCCCAGAGCGTGGGGACGGGACGCCATTTGCCGAAAATCAACGCGGCCAGCGCGAGGTAACCCTTACCCACGGTCATGTCGCGCACGAAGCCGGCGTTCGCCGCCGTCGAGAGATAGGCGCCCGCCACGCCGCAGAGCACGCCGGAGATCAGCAGCGCGCGGTAGCGCAGCCCGTTCACCGGGATGCCGGCCGACTCGACGGCATGCGGGTTCTCGCCGACTGCCCGCAGCCGCAGGCCGAAGCGCGTCCGATAGAGCACCCACGCGCTCAGCGGCACGAGAGCCGCCGCCAGATAGACCACCCCGTTGTGCCCGGCGAGCAGCTCGGCGTACATCAGGCCGGGGAACGGCATCGCGCGCGCCGCCTCCGCCCCGGGCCACGGCAGCGCGGTGAAACGCTGCGCCGCATTCGTCAGCTGCGGCGTTTGTCCGCCGAGCCCGAACCAGGCCAGCGCGAGCGACGGGGCCAGACCGGACACGACGATCGTGACAGCCATCCCGGCCACGACCTGGTTGCCGCGATGGGTGATGCAGGCGAAGCCGATCACGAGCGCCAATGCCACCCCGGTCGCGATCGCCGCCCCGAGCCCGAGCCACACCGAGCCGGTCACCGCCGAGACCGCGGCCGCCGCGAACGCCGCCCCGAGCATCTTGCCCTCGAGGCCGAGGTCGATCACGCCCGCCCGCTCCGAAAACAAACCGGCCAGCGCCGCCAGCAGCAGTGGCGTCGCCACGCGGATCGTGGCGGCGAGCAGCAGGACGATGATGGTATAGGTTTCCATGAGGGCGGGCCGGTCAAACCGGCCCGATCAAGTCGAGAGTCGAGAGCTGAGAGTCGAGAGATCGGAAGTGGATTCGCATGGCGGTGGATCGGCGGCTATTTCTGGCTCTCGCCTCTGGACTCTCGACTCTCGACTCGCAGCCGCGCGAGCAGCGCGGCGAGCGGCCCCCGCCAGACGTTCTCCATCGCGCCGCAGAAAAGGATCACGAGCCCCTGGATCACCACCACGAGGTCCCGGTTGATCCGCGGCAGGTCGAACGAGAGCTGCGATCCTCCCTGGTAGAGGGCGCCGAAGAGCACGGCCGCGGCGCAGATGCCGACCGGGTGGTTGCGGCCCATCAGCGCGACCGCGATGCCGACGAAGCCCGCGCCGCCCGGGAAATCGAGGAGGATGCGGTGCTGCGAACCCGCGAGCTCGTTGAGGCCGAGTCCGCCCGCGAGCGCACCCGAGAGCAGCATCGCGCCGATCGTGATCCGCCCGGGGTTGATGCCCGCGTACACGGCCGCGGCCGGATTCGCCCCGGCCACCCGCAGCCGGTAACCCCAGCGCGTGCGCCAGAGCAACACCCAGACCAGCCCGCCCGCGGCGAGCGCGATCCCGAAGGCGAGATTGAGCGGCGAGGCCGCGACCTCGAACCCCAGTTTGGCCAGCAACCCGTGCACCGCGGGCAACACCGCATTGGCCCCGAACTCGCGCGACTCGGGCGACTGCTGGCCCGGCTTGATCAGCACATTGACCAGCAGGTACGTCATCAGCGCGGCGGCGATGAAGTTGAACATGATCGTGGTGATGACCACATGGCTGCCGCGCCGGGCCTGCAGCCATGCGGGGATGAAGGCCCACGCCGCCCCAAACCCCGCGCCCGCCGCCACGGCCAGGGGCAGCACCACCCAGGCGGGCCAGCTCCCGCCGGCGAGGCAGACCAGTCCCACGCCAAGGCCCCCGATATAGGCCTGCCCCTCCGCGCCGATATTGAAGAGGCCAGCATGGTAGGCGACCGCCACGGCCAGGCCGGTGAAAATGAAATTCGTCGCGTAGTAGAGGGTGTAACCGATCGCATCACCCGTACCGAACGCCCCGGCAAAAAGCAGCCGCAGCGCCGTGACCGGGCTCTCGCCCATCACCGCCACGAGTCCGGCCGACAACAACAGCGCCGCCGCGAGGCTCACCGCGGGCAGCAGCACGAGATCGGCCCAGCGCGGAAGCTTGGCGGGCGCGCTCATGGAAAGGTAGGGGCGCGTGTCCCCACGCGCCCTGGTTGCGTCATCGCGCCATCGGGGCCGAACCCAGGGCGGCTGGGGACAGCCGCCCCTACCCCCGGACCGATGAATTCAATCCTCATGTCCGGCCTCCGCCCGCACGCCGGCCATGAGCAGGCCGAGCTTTTCCTCCGTCGCCTCCGCGCGCGGCAGCTCGCCCATGATCTCGCCGCCGTTCATCACGAGGATCCGGTCGGCCAGCCCGAGGATCTCGTCGAGTTCCACCGAGACCAGCAGCACGGCCTTGCCCGCATCGCGCAGCGCGACCAGCCGGCGGTGGATGAACTCGATCGCGCCGATGTCGACGCCGCGCGTGGGTTGCCCCACGAGCAGCACCTGCGGCCCGGCCCCGATCTCGCGGGCCATGACGAGCTTCTGCTGGTTGCCACCCGAGAAGGCCCCGAGGCGCAGCCGCGGATCGCCCGGCCGCACGTCGTACTCCGCCATCGCCTGACGGCAGCCCGCTGCGATCGCCCGGCGATCGAGCAGCACGCCCCGGCCGAACTCCGGCCGCTCCTGCTGCCCGAGGATCAGGTTGTCCTCCGCCGCGAAGGCCGCCACCACGCCCAGCTTCAGCCGGTCCTCCGGCACATGCGCAAGGCCGAGCCGGCGCCGCTGGGCGGGATCGTCCCCGGCCACATCGCGGCCGGCGAGGCGGATCGCGCCGCCCGTCGGCGTGCGGATTCCCGCGAGGGTCTCGAGCAATTCCGACTGGCCGTTGCCGGCCACGCCGGCGATGCCGACAATCTCGCCGGCGCGGACCTGGAAGGAAATCCCCTTCACCCGCGGCACGCCGCGGTCATCGGAGGCGGCGAGTTGCTCCACCTCGAGCAGCACCTCACGCGGGAACCCCGGCCCCTTTTCCACCTGCAGCAGGACCGACCGGCCCACCATCTTCTCCGCCAGTTCGCGCAGCGACGTGGCGGCCGTGTCCAGCTCCGCCACGACCGCGCCCTGGCGCATGACCGTGACGCGGTCGGTGACCGCCATGATCTCGCGCAGCTTGTGCGTGACCAGGATGACCGTCTTGCCCTGCGCCCGCAGCCGGCCGAGCAACTGGAACAGCTGGGTGGCCTCGGCGGGGGTCAGCACCGCGGTCGGTTCATCCAGCACGAGGATCTCCGCCTTCCGCCCGAGTGCCTTCAGGATTTCGAGCCGCTGCTGCACGCCGACGGGCAGCTCGCCGACCACGGCGTCGAGCGGGACATCCAGGCCGTGATCGAGCGCGAGCCGGTCCCATTTTTCGCGGGCGGCTGCCCGGCCCGCGGCGGAGCCTGCGGCCGCGCCGTCCGCCAGCAGCAGGTTTTCCAGCGCCGTGAAATTCTCCACCAGCATGAAGTGCTGGTGCACCATGCCGATCCCCGCCGCGATCGCCTCGCGCGGATGGCGGAAGTGCACCTCGCGTCCCTGCACGAGGAGCGTGCCGGCGTCGGGCGACTGCAGCCCGTAGACGATGTTCATCAGCGTGGACTTGCCCGCGCCGTTCTCGCCGATCAGGCCATGAATCGTGCCGGCGCGCACCGCGAACGAGACCGCGCGGTTCGCGTGCACCGGCCCGAACCGCTTGTCGATGCCGCGCAAATCGAGGGCCGGGACCCGTTCGGGGGAAACGCTCATACGGGGTGAACGAGTGCAGGCGGCATGCCGGAAGCGAAGGTCAGCATGGCACCGGCAGAAGGCAAGAGGGTTGGGCGGGACGGGTCGTCGCGCCGGACTGATCCCGGATTTTTTTGCCACAGAGGCACAGAGCCACAGAGCCCAAGCCTCGTGGTTTTGTTTGGGTTCGGAAACCCAAACCATCCGACCTCTGTGTCTCTGTGCCTCTGGAGCAAAACCGGTTCGGACTAGAGCGCGGCGGACCGAGTTTACTTGTACTCGCTGACCTTGATCCTGCCGCTGACGATGTCGGCCTTGGCCTGCTTGAGGCGGGTCTCCATCGCGGGGGTGATCAGGCTGCGGTTGTACTGGTCGAGGGCGAAGTCCACGCCGTCCTCCTTGAGGCCGAGCGAGACCTGGCCGGCCTTCCACGTGCCGGCGCGGGCGTCCTTGAAGGCGTTAAAGACGGCCACATCGACGCGCTTCACCGCGGAGGTCAGCACGCTGCCGGGCTGGAGGTAGTTCTGATTGCTGTCGCAACCGATGCTGAGCTTGCCGGCGTCCTTGGCCGCCTGCATCACGCCCGTGCCGGTGGCCCCGGCGGCGTGGAAGATCACGTCGGCGCCGCGGCCGATCTGGCTCTTGGCGAGCTCGGCGCCCTTCGAGGGATCGCTCCAGGCGGCCGGCGTGGTGCCGGTCATGTTCTCGATCACCTCGACCGCCGGGTTCGCGTATTTCACACCCTCGCGGTACCCGAGGGCGAACTTGCGGATCAGGGGAATATCCATCCCGCCGACGAAGCCGACCTTGGCCGACTTCGACGCCAGCGCGGCGGCCATGCCGCAGAGGAAGGTGGACTCCTGCTCGCGGAAGACGATCGACTGCACGTTGGGCAGGTCGACCACGGCATCGATCAGGGTGAACTTCACGTTGGGAAAATCCTTCGCGACCTTCTCGACCGCCGAGGCCTGGGTGAAGCCCACGGCGACAATCACGGTGGCGCCCCGGCGTGCGAGTTGGGCGATCGCCTGCTCGCGCTGGGCAGCGTTGGTGATCTCGAACTCGCGGTAGGCCACGCCGGTCTCCTTCTTGAAGCGTTCGGCCCCCTCGTAGGCGGACTGGTTGAACGAGCGGTCGAACTTGCCGCCCATGTCGTAGACCACCGCGGGCTGGAAATCGGCCGCCGCCGCCCGGGCGTTGGCACCGGCGACCGACAGCACAAGGGCACCCAGGACCAGAAAGGGAATTTTCATGGGGAAAACAGGCGTAAGCTGTAACCGGGCCAACCGGCTGGCAACGTTGGAGTCGCGTGGCGGCATGCAGGCGGCAGGGCGGCATCCGCCTGAATTTCAAATTTCAGATTTGAAATTTGAGATACCGATCCTCCCGCCGCAAATCAGGCGGCCCCACATCAGCTAGGTCGCCGGGAACAGTCGCGCCGCACCGTGCAGCACTGAGCAGGTGAGGAGCGCGGCCGCCACGTCGTCGACCACGACGCCCCACCCGCCCGGGAGACGCTGGAGCCGGGAAATGCCGAAGGGCTTCAGGATGTCGAAGAGGCGGAAGAGCGCGAAACCGGCGAGGCAGACGAGCCACACCGACCAGTTTTCCGGCAGCCGGTCCCAACCGAGGAAGCACAGCGGCATCGCCACGAATTCGTCGAGCACCACCTCGCCCGGGTCACTTTTCCCCAGCCGGACCTCGGCCTCGCTGCAGATTCCGACTGCCACGATGCTGCCCAGCAGGTTCAGGATCCAGACGACCGGCGAGGGACTGAACGCGAAGAAGATATTGAAGTAAGTCAGCCCCGCCAGGGAGCCCCAGGTTCCCGGCGCCGGCAGCTTCCCGCAGGAGCCGACCCGGGCCAGCCTGAGCACCACCGGGGTCGATAGCCGCCTGGGCCAAGTCGTAAGGATCCCGCTCATCGGTCGGCGTCGGAGAAGACCACGTCCTTGTACCGCCAGATATAGCTCCAGCCGGACCAGATCGCGAGGAAAGTCCCGGCGATGAAGCCCACCAGGCCGATGCGGTGCAGGAGTTCAGTGAACCAGGTGAGGTCGTAGTCGGTGAAGTAGGACCAGTCCCAGGCGACCATCGGCGTCGCCAGCAGGAATCCGATGGAGATGAGCTGTGTCAGGGTCTTGGTCTTGCCCCCGCGGTCCGCCGCGACCACCACGCCCTTCGCCGCCGCCACCATCCGCATACCCGAGACGAGGAACTCGCGGCAAAGCGTCATGAGCACGAACGCGAGCGGGATCGGGTAGTCCCAGTTGGGCATGAGCATCGCGACCATGATACCGATCACCATGATCTTGTCGGCCAGTGCATCCATCAGCTTCCCGAAGACCGTCGTGATCCCGCGCTTGCGGGCAATGTAACCGTCGAGCCAGTCGCTGACCGCCCCCGCGATGAAGAGCCAGAAGGCCAGCGAGGCCGCCCCCAGCCAGGGCTGGAACATCAGCCACACGATGATGAACATCAGCGGTATGCGCGACAGGGTGAGGATGTTCGGCAGGTTCATCGGGGCGACGCCTGCATTGAGAACACACCCGCGGTGAGAAGGATGGCAAGAACGTACCCTTGGCAGCCTGGGAGCAGAGGTGCCAACGGCCCCGGCCAACCTCAAAAATGGCGCAGCCATTTTGGTCGCCTCATGCGGCCATTTGGGTTTCCGTCTGCCCCCTACCCCCATGCGTCACTGCATTTACCCGGGAACCTTCGATCCCATCACCTACGGCCATCTCGATGTACTGGGCCGGGCGGCCAAGCTATTCGACCGCGTGACTCTCGCGATCGCGCCGAGCGCGGGCAAGACGCCCCTCTTCACCTCCGCGGAGCGGGTGGCCATGGTGGGGCCCAATGTGGCGATCTTTCCGAACGTCGCGGTGGTGACCTTTGAGGGCCTGTTGGTTGAATTCGCCATGGCGCAAAAGGCCGATGCGATCATCCGCGGCCTGCGCGCCCTGTCGGACTTCGAGTTCGAGTTCAACATGGCCCTGATGAACCGGCATCTCCAGCCCGAGCTCGAGACCCTGTTCGTGATGCCGAACGAGCAATTCAGCTACACCAGCTCCACCCTCGTGAAGCAGGTGGCGAAATACGGCGGGGACGTCTCGAACTTCGTGCCGCCCAACGTCGCCGAGGCCCTGCGGCGGGCTTATCCCCAAAATCGCTGATCCCGCCCGGCGTCCGTTCGCCGCGACCCGCCATCCCCCCGGGGAAACGCGCTGATTTCGACGAAAATCCGTGACAACTTTTTTCTGTCACCTTTAACCAACCCTTTCGTCTTACGGGCTGGCCGGGCACGCCCCGGGCAGCGTCCTCCTTTCTGGGACTTTGCCCGAAGGCGAAACGACCAAACCAGACCTCACCAACACTTCCCTTTATGGCTAAATCAAGCGGCATCGGTGGCATCCTCATTACCCTCCTCGTTCTCGGCGCGGCCGGGTACGGCGGTTACTACTTCTATTCCAAGAAGGGCAACCAGGAGATCGAATATTCGACCGTGGCGGTCAAGAAGGCCAGCATCCGCCAGTCGATCACCGCGACCGGCGCCCTCCAGACGGTCCGCCAGGTGGACGTCTCGACCCTCGTGTCGGGCGAGGTCATCGACTTCTACAAGGATTTCAACGACAGGGTCGTCAAGGGCGACATGCTCCTCCAGATCGACCCGGCCCCCTACGAGCTGAAGCTCCGCACGGCGCAGGCCAACTTCGACTCGAACATGGCCTCGACGACCAAGTCGATCAACGACGCCAACCGCACCATCAATCTTTACAAGCAGAAGCTGGTCTCCGATCAGGATTTCGACGCCGCCAACACCTCGATCAAGCAGGCCGAGGCCAGCCGCCTGAGCAGCCAGATCAGCCTTGAACAGGCCAAGCTCGACCTGAGCCGCACCAAGATCGTCGCCCCCGAGGATGGCATCGTCCTCAACCGCAACGTCGAAAAGGGGAAAACCGTCAATTCCAGCCAGAGTTCCCAGGCCCTCTTCACCATCGTCAACGACCTGACCAAGCTCCAAGTGAGCGCCGACGTGTCGGAGTCCGACATCGGCAACGCCAAGGAAGGCCAAGTCGTCGAGTTCACGGTTGATGCCTTCCCCAACCGCACCTTCACCGGCACCGTCCGTCAGGTCCGCACCGCGCCCCGGACCGCCAACAGCGTGGTCTCCTACGCCTGCATCATCGATGTGCCGAACGACGACGGATCCCTCCGCGTCGGCATGACGGCCAATCTCGCGATCGTCATCGCCACCCGCCCCGTCACCACCCTCGTGGTTCCGAATGCCGCCCTCCGGGCCAAGATTCCGGACGAGGTCCAGACCGAGATGACGAAGCGCAAGGCGGCCGGCACCCCCGCCACCACCGTCACGGCGGCCACGGCTGCTGCCACCACGCCCGCCGCCCCGGCCAACGGCCAGGCGGCCCAGGGCCAGAACGGCAATCGCGGCGCCCAGGATTTGAACAACATTGATCCGGCCCAATTTGCCGGCCGTGGCGGCGCAGGCGGCCCCGGCGGCGGCGGTCGCGGCGCCAATGGCGGCGGCCAAGGTGGTCGTGGCGGCGGTCGCGGCGGTCGCGGCGGCAATGTCCCGGCCGAGGCCACGGGCATCGGCTCCAACATCAGCATGATTCCCCGCACGGTCTACAAGCTCGTGACCGATGCCTCCGGCAAGAAGCTCCCTGAGGCCGTCAGCATCCGCCTCGGCATCTCCGACGGAACCAACACGGAAATCACCGACGCGGCCGGCCTCGCCGAGGGCGATCTCCTCGTGACCTTCGTCACCCTGCCCGGTTCAGCCGCCGCCCAAAAGGCCGGCGCTGCCCAGGCAGCCGCCAATCCCTTCGGTGGTCAGCAACAGGGTCGCGGCGGTCCCGGCGGCGGTGGCGGCGGTGGTCGCGGCGGTGGCTTCTAAGCCGCATCCCCACTCCAGTCCCAGCTCCCTTCCCTTCAGAGACTTCTCCTTCATGGCTCCTGTTGTACAGATCAAGGACCTGCATAAAATCTACGATTCCGGCGAAATTCCCGTGCACGCCGTGCGCGGGGTTTCACTCGAAATCCATCGCGGCGAGTTCCTGGCCCTCATGGGTTCCAGCGGCTCCGGCAAGTCCACCTTGATGAATATGCTGGGGGCCTTGGATCGCCCGACGCGGGGGGAATACTTCCTCGACGGCACCGACGTCTCCAAGCTCGACAAGAACGACCTCGCCGACATTCGGAATCAGAAGCTCGGTTTCGTCTTCCAAGGCTTTAACCTGCTTTCCCGTACGACGGCGCTGGAAAACGTCGAGCTTCCCTTGCTCTACAGCAAGAAGCGTTTGTCCAACAAGGAGATGAAGGAGCGGGCCATGCACTGCCTCGACATCGTCGGCCTCTCCAAGCGCTCCGATCACATGCCCAACCAGCTCTCGGGCGGTCAGCAGCAGCGCGTGGCCATCGCCCGTGCCCTGGTCAACGAGCCACAGGTCCTCCTCGCCGACGAGCCCACGGGCAATCTCGACAGCAAGACCTCGATCGAGGTCATGGGTGTCTTCCAGAAACTCAACGAACAGGGCATCACCATTGTGATGGTGACCCACGAGCTCGACATCGCCCACTACTGCAAGCGCGACCTCATCCTGCGCGACGGCGTGGTGGTCCGTGATGAACTCGTCAAGGACCGCTCCATTGCCGAGCGTGAACTCCAACGACTGGCCGAAGCCGAGGCGAAAGCCAAGCTGATCGGCTCCCCGATTCCTTCGGCTTAAAAACCAACCCGATCACCGTCCCGCCATGATGCGATTTTTTGTCACCGTCCTGATGGCGTTGCGCGCCCTGCGCCGCAACACCATGCGCTCCATCCTCACCGCCCTCGGCATCATCATTGGTGTCGGTGCCGTCATCGCCATGGTCAGCATCGGAAACGGTGCCAAGGCCCAGGTGCAGAACGCCATTGCCGGCCTCGGCGACAACCTGATCATCGTCTCCCCGCAGAGTCTTAACACGGGCGGCGTCCGCGGCGGCGCCGGCACGGGCGTGACCTTGGTTCCGGCCGATGCCGATGCCATCGTCGCCGACCTGCAGATCGGTTCCAACAAGGTCATGAGCGTCAGCCCCTATATCGGCGGCGGCGGCTTCCAGGTTCTCGCCAACGGCCTGAACTGGCGCCCGGCCTCCCTCCTCGGGGTTGGTCCAGATTGGCCCGACATCCGCAGCTGGCGCGTGGCCGACGGAAATTTCTTCAGCGAGGAGGACGTCAAGTCCGCCGCCAAGGTCGCGGTCCTCGGAAAAACCACAGCCGACACCCTCTTCCCCGAGGGCAATGCCATCGGCCAGATGATCCGCATCGGCAGCATCCCCTTCAAGGTGATCGGCCTGATGGACACCAAGGGCTTCAACAACAACCAGGACCAGGACGACGTGGTGATGCTGCCCTACACCAGCCACATGAAGCGCCTGACCCGCCGCACCAACGTCAGCTCGATCTACGTCAAAGCCCGCAACGAGGACGTGGTTGACCGCGTCAAGCAGGACCTGACCGACCTTCTCACCCAGCGCCGCAACGGCGTCATCGATTTCCAGGTGCAGGACCAGGCTGAGATCGCCGCCCTGCGCAACCAGGCCACCACCACCATGACGTACCTGCTCGGCGCGATCGCCGGCGTGTCCCTCCTGGTCGGCGGCATCGGCATCATGAACATCATGCTCGTCTCCGTGACCGAGCGCACCCGCGAGATCGGCATCCGCCTCGCGCTGGGCGCCCACGGCAAGGACGTGCTGACCCAATTCCTCATCGAGGCCATCCTGCTCAGTTCCATGGGCGGACTCCTCGGTGTGGCCCTCGGCATCGGCGGTTCCACCATCGCCGGCAAGTACGCCGGCTGGGCGGTCGAACCCTCGACCAGCGCGATGGTCATCGCCGTCGCCTTCAGCTCGATGGTCGGCGTCTTCTTCGGCTTCTATCCGGCCCGCAAGGCGGCCTCGATGGACCCGATCGAGGCCCTCCGCTACGAATAAGCTGACCGCGCTGCGCGCGGTCAGAAGCCAAAATGACTGAGCCATTTTGGGGATTTTACGACGGGCAACCGGCATAATGCGGTTGCCCGTCTTCTTTTCGCCGGTAGGCCTGCGCGGTGGATCCTACCCGCCCCAACCCTGCGCCCCTAGCCAGGGACCGCTTTCTTGAGCTGTTGCGCCTCTCTGTCCGTGACGGGCAGCTGAACAAGCTCACCCTCGGCAAGCACCGCGGCGCCGATGCCACCCTGCGCAACCTGATGGTCCGGCCGGTGAACCTGAAGGCCGGCCCCCACCTCAGCCTTGTCTGGCGCCATGCCACGCGCGACATCACCAAGAACCTCGAGCCCGCGGCCGCCTTGGCCCTCCTTGAGCCGCTGATCGGGGCCGATTTCCTCGATGCCCACCTCTTCACCACCGGCCAGACGGCCCAGTTCGAATCCGACTCCGCCGGCGGGCGCCTCAAAGTCATGTCCGTCGCAACCGGTTCCACCCCGGCGGCCGGTGATGGTCCATGTCCGACTGTAGGAGCGGCTTTACGCCGCGATTCCGGTGATCATTCGCGGGATAAACCCGCTCCTCCATTCAAAACGCACCCCAACTCAGATCCCGCCGGCCACGACCGGGAACGCCACTATCTGATCCCCGCCAACACTCCCTGGCTCCAGGCACTCGGCATCAGCAACGCCGCCGGTCGCGTGAGCGAGGGCCAGTCCGCAAAATTCCGCCAGATCAACAAATTCGCCGAGCTGCTCACCCATCTGCTGCCCGAGGCTTTCCCCGGCTTCACTTCGGCCGATTTCACCGCGCTCGCCGGCCCGTCCACGCTGCGGATCACCGACATGGGCTGCGGCAAGGGTTACCTCACGTTCGCCGTCGCCGCCCTCCTGGGACCACGGGCCCAAGTCACGGGGGTCGAGCTCCGACCCGAGCTGGTCTCCGACTGCAATCGGATCGCCGCCGCGCACGGCTTCGCGAACCTCACCTTCGTCGCCGGTGAGATCGCTGCGCCCTCAATCGCAAATCTGAAATCTGAAATTTCCGATTCCCCCGCCGTCCTGATCGCCCTGCACGCCTGCGACACCGCGACGGACGATGCGATCGCGCACGGCATCGCCGCCGGCGCCCGGCTGCTCCTGCTTTCGCCCTGCTGCCAGAAGGAACTCCGTCCCCAGCTCACCGCGCCGCCGGTCCTCGCCCCCGTGCTGCGCCACGGGATCTTCCAGGAGCGGCAATCGGAGTTTGCCACCGACGCCCTCCGCGCCCTGCTCCTCGAATGGGCCGGCTACCGCACCAAGGTCTTCGAGTTCATCTCCACCGAGCACACCGCGAAGAACCTCATGATCGCGGCCGTGCGCACGGGCGAACGGCAAAAACCAGACTCGCCCGTCGCGGAGCAGATCCGGCAATTCGCCGCGTTCTATGGGATCCGGCGGCAACGCCTGGCGGAGCACCTCGGTTTTCCGCTCAACCATGCGGTTTAAGGACGGCTGAGGATTTTTGTAGCCGGGGTCGTTGACCCCGGTTCCGATCCGCCGGCCTCACCGAGGTCAGCTCCAAGTAACCGCTACGCACTTTCCCACCCGCGATCTTTCAATGAACTGGACCCAACTCGACTGGCCCGCGCTGGATCGCCTGCGGGACGGCTTCCTGCACGGGGGCGCCGCCGCCGGCCCCTACTGGAAGACCGAGTCCGCCCTGGCGAGCTACGACCTGACCTATGGCGAGCGCATCGCGTGGAAATGGGACGCCGTCCTGCGCGAGCTCAAGCTGCGCGGCTGGCGTCCGCCGGCCCACGGCACGGTCCTCGACTGGGGCTGCGGCAGCGGCTCCGCCGGGCGCCGGGTCGTCGATCACTTCGGGGAGGGCGCCTTCACCGAGCTCCTGCTCTGGGATCACGAACCCCTGGCCGTCGAGTTCGCGCAGCGGGCCGCCAAGGCAGCCTTCCCGGCGCTCCCCGTGGCTGCCATTACGCCCGGGTTCCTCGCGGGCAGCGATTCCCCGGGCCTCGTCGTCGTCAGCCATGTGCTCAACGAGCTTTCCGCGGCCGCGCTGGACGACCTGCGCTCCCTGCTCGGCCGCGCCCAAGCTGTGCTCTGGGTCGAGTCGGGCACGCACGACACCAGCCGGATGCTGTCCGCCGAGCGCGACCGGCTTCTGGCTGATTTCAACATCGTCGCCCCCTGTACCCACGCGCACGCCTGCCCGATCCTCACCGCCGGCAACGAGCGCCACTGGTGTCATTCCTTCGCGCCCACCCCTGGCGAGATCTTCGCCAACACCGACTGGGTGAAATTCGGCCAGCGCGCCGGCATCGACCTCCGCAGCCTGCCCTATTGTTTCCTCGCCCTGGAACGCCGGGCCAGCGGCGCCGCCGCACCCGCCGCCACCGACCTTTCCCGCATCATCGGCCGCCCGGAGCACTTCAAGCCGTACGCGCGGTTCCTGAACTGCGATGCCTCCGGCCTCGCCGAGCTGACCGTCCCCAAGCGCACCGCCCCGGCCCTGTACAAGGAACTCGACCGCACCAAGGAGCCGCTGGTCTACCGCTGGGAGCGGGAGGGCGACCAGGTGAATGGCGGAAGCGGTCTGAGGTAGGGTACGACGATGCGGCGCGGCGCTCATCGCTCCGAACCGTTTTTCGCCACAGAGGCACAGAGAGCACAGAGCCCGAGCCTCGTTGATATCAGTCGATTCCGAATCTGGGCATCTTTCTCGACGGATCAGACTGACTTCGCGGATCATCGGTCCGGGGCGATTAAAACAACGAGGCTTGGGCCCTGTGCTCTCTGTGCCTCTGTGGCAAAACATCCGGGAATCATTATCACGACGGGTCGAACCCGTCTCGCCCACCATGGGAACACGGCCCGTCCGGGCGCTTGACTCGTCCGCCGCCGCCCGCAACTTCATGGGCCTTACACACCAACTTACCATGGGCCAACAAACCAACAAGATCATCAAAAAGAAACGCCGCGTCGCCTATCTGAAGCGCAAGAAGGCCCGCCTGCTCGCCGCCAAGAAGAAATAACGGCGGCCTCGGCCCCGACTCCCTCCAGCGGCGGTCCTTCGACCGCCGTTTTTCATTTTCCGCATGATCAAGGTCAGCCTCATTTCCCTCGGATGCGCCAAAAATCTCGTCGATAGCGAGATCATGGTCGGCCACCTGCACCAGGCCGGCATGAAGGTGATCCCCGAGGCCGAGCAGGCCGACGTCGTGATCGTCAACACCTGCTCCTTCATTGATTCCTCCAAGGAGGAGTCGATCGGGCACATCCTCGAGGTGCACCAGAACCGCGGGATGAAGAAACGCCACCGCGGCCAGAAGGTCATCGTCGCCGGCTGCATGGCCCAGCGCTTCTCCAAGGACCTCTCCACCTCGCTCGCCGACGAGGTCGACGCCTTCATCGGCCTCGACCAGATCGTCCAGGTGGTCCCGATCATCGAGGGCCTGTATGCGAAGGAACGCAGCGCCGCCGGCCCGGCCAACCTCGTCACGGCCAAATCCACCTTCATCCCCGACTTCGACACGCCCCGCTTCCGGCTCACCCCGGCGCACCTCGCGTACGTGAAGATCGCCGAGGGCTGCAACCACCCCTGCACCTTCTGCATCATCCCGCAGATCCGCGGCCGCCACCGTAGCCGCACCGTCGAGAGCGTCGTCGCCGAGGCACGCCAGCTCGTCGCCGAGGGCGTGAAGGAGCTCAACCTGATCTCCCAGGACACGACCTTCTTCGGCATGGACACCTGGGAGCAGCGCCCGAATCCCCGCACGCCGGTGGACTCGTCGCGCGGCACGGCCCTCACCACCCTGCTCCGCCAGCTCAACGCCATCCCGGGCGATTTCTGGATCCGCCTGCTCTACACCCACCCGGCCCACTGGAGCGACGAGCTCATCCGCACCATCGCCGAGTGCCCCAAGGTCGCCCGCTACATCGACATCCCGCTCCAGCACATCAGCGACCCGATGCTGACGGCGATGCAACGCGAGACGAGCGGTGACTACATCCGCGACCTGATCCGCCGCATCCGCGCCGGCATCCCCGGCATCGCGATCCGCACCACCTTCATCGTCGGTTTCCCCGGCGAGACCGAGGCCGACGTCGACGAGCTCGCGGAGTTCATCCGCGAGACCAAGTTCGAGCGCCTCGGCGTGTTCCGCTATTCCCAGGAGGACGGTACGCGGGGCGCCAAGATGGAGAACCAGATTCCCGCCAAGGTGAAGGAGGCCCGCTGGCACCGCCTGATGGCCCTCCAGCGCGAGATCGCCGCCGAGGTGAGCAAGTCGCACGTCGGCCAATCCCTCCGCATCCTCGTCGAGGAACCGGGTGTGGCCCGCGGCGAGGCCGACGCCCCCGACATCGATGGCCGCGTCTACGTCCCGGGCAATCTGCCCGTGGGAAAGTTCGCCACCGTCAAGATCACCGGCTTCCACGATTACGACCTTCTGGCCCTGCCCGCCGGCGAACAGCCGCGTGAGTTCAAGACGGCCAGGCAGGCGCAGTGAAAAACAGGGCTGCCTCGACGAGGCGGCCGCGATGATTCCGGATTGGTTTCACCCAGAGAAGGCCGCTGCACGGCCAAGGCAAAGGTCGCTGAGGCTCGAACCAAAAAAATCCCGGATTCCGTGTTCGCTGCGTCTCTGCGTGACAACACTCCGGAAATAATCACGGCCGGGTCGTCGACCCAGCCCTACCCGCGGAATGTCAGCAAAGTGGCGACTTATTTCGCCACGTCCACCGGCCCGACCGGCATCGGCACGGCCTTCACGTTCGCGGCCTGCTTGGCCATCTCGACGATGTCCTCGGAGGGGACGACCACGATCTGGATCGCGGTGTTGTTCGAGAGATAGGCCAGCGCGATGCCGAGGGGCTTGCCCTGCATGTCGAAGACCGGGCAGCCCAGGGTCTGGTCGGTCGTGATGATCAGGCGGCGCGGCTTCTCGATCAACCCGAGCACCGAGACCGTCTGGATCACGGGCACGCGCTGCATGTTCTTCGGCAGCCGCGTCATGTCGAAATAGGTCCCGAGCACCTCGGCCTTACCCGAGTCCTCGAGGTTGAGGTACGGGTAGGTCTTGGCCGCTCCGGTGCCCGCGAGCGGGGCGATGAAGGCCACGTCGAGCTCGGCGTCCTTCAGGACCACCATCGCCGGGATCTCGGTGTTGTCAGCGAGGCGCAGCTTCACCTCCTTGAACTCGGAATCCGAATTCTCACTCCCGCGGCCCCGGCCCACGCGCGGGTCGATCGAGGCCAGCGAGGTCACGGTCAGCCCATTCGGTGCGATCACGGTGCCGTTGACCTCGATCTTCTGTTCGCTCGAGCCGCGACCGCCGCGACCGCCGGCCCCGCCGTTTACGACCAGCTCGATCGTGACGATACTGTCGGCGTTCTTCTTGACGATCTCGCGGCCCATGGCGGCCTCGGCCTCGGTGGCAGCGGAGAGCGGTGCCGCGAGTGTGGCGGCAAGGAGGGCGGTCAGGATGACGGAGGCTTTCATGGTTTGAGGGGTTGCTTGAGGCTGATTTCGATGAATCCCGTTTCGCCGCGGCGATAGACGAGCATGACGAGATGGGTCTTGCCGGCGCTCACGACGGCGTTCCGGGCGCGCTGGAGCTCGGCGATGGTTGCCACTTTCGCGCCATCGATCTCGAGAATCAGGTCGTCCGAGCGCAGGCCGGCAAGGTAGGACCAGCCGGCGGAGACGACGCTCGAGACCAGGACGCCGGACAGGTTGACGGGCAGCTGCAGGCGGACGCGGTCGTCGAACGCCATGTCGCGCACCTCATACTCCAGCTTGAGGTCCTCCCACTCCGGCATCTCGGCCGCGGGGGTCGGCTGCGCCTCGAGTACGACAGCGAGATCCAGCTTCTTGCTCTCACCCGTCTCGCGCCAGAGCGAGAACTTGGCCTCGGTGCCGGCGCGGTACTGGCGGATCATCCGGGCGAGCACGTCGGCATCCTCCTGCCGGCGGGCGTTCACCTCCTGGCCGTCCACGGCGAGGATGACATCGCCGACCTTGAGGCCGGCGGCCTCGGCCTTGGTGCCGGGATGCACGCGGGTGACGCGGGCGCCGCCGTCGGCCTTGATGCCGAGCTGGGTGGCCAGCTTCGGTGTCAGGGGTTGCGACGTGACACCGAGCCAAGCGCGGCGCGCCTGCGGGGTGATGTTCTTCGGGCTGGTGAGCCGGAGCTCGACGACGGAATTGAGCAACGCGCCATCGCGCCGGATGCTGGCGAGGACCGTCTTGAAGCCGGTCATCTCCTCGGGCACGAGCTTCTCGGTGATCGCGACGAGGTCGGCGATGGTGTCCACCGGCTGGCCGTTGACCGCGACGAGCACGTCCTGCACGCGGAGATCGGGCTCGGCCTGGCCGGCCGCGCCGCCCGGGCGGATGTTCTGGATCCAGACGCCCTTCTTCTCGGGCAGCCGGGCGTCGCGGGCGAGATCGCGGGTGAGGTCGCGGAACACCGCGCCCCACGCCTTAAATTCCTTGTCGTCGGCCTGGGCGAGCTCGCGTTCCGTCAGTTTCAGCTTCGCCGAATGCTGCGCGGTGCCGCGCTGGAAATCGAGCTCCAGCTCGGTGCCTGGAGCCCTGGCCGTCTCGAGGCGGTAAAAATGGGCCACGGCCTTCTCCTTCTCACCCTGGATCGCGGTGCCGCCGGCCGACAGGATCACATCGCCGGCTTTCATGCCCGCCGCCGCCGCCGGAGAACCCTCGGCCACGTCGGCCACGACCACGCCGGTCTTGCCGATGGACTCGAGCTGCTCCTGCACCGTGATGCCCGACCAGCCGCGGATCACCCGCTTGTTCTTGATGATCTGGTCGGCAATGTCGCGCGCCAGGTTCGCCGGGATGGCGCCGCTCAGGCTGACGACACCGATTTCATTGATGCCGATGACCTCGCCCAGGGAATTGACCAGCGGGCCGCCGCTGTTGCCGCCGTAGATGGTGGCGTCGTGCAGGATCCAGTGGACGAGCATGCCGACATTCTCGCCGCGCAGCATCATCGGCCCGATGTTCTCGGAAAGCGTGAGGGACGGGTTGGCCACGATGCCGCGCGTGCTCGACTGCGAGAGGAAGCCGGGGCTGCCGAGGGCGTAGACCACGTTGCCGGGGATCAGCTTGTCGGAATCGCCGAAGTTGGCGACCTGCAGGGGCGGGGCGTCCTTGGCCCGCTGGCTCAGGTCGAGCTTGAGCACGGCCAGGTCGGTCATCGGATCCTGCCCGATGCGCACCGCCTCGACCATCTCGCCGTCGTAGAGATAGCAACGGTAGTAGCTGGCATCCTCCGCCACGTGGCAGTTGGTAAGCAGGTAACCTTCCTTGGAAACGATCACTCCGCTGCCGCCGACCCAGGCCTTGGTGAGGCGCCCGTCGCGCGGCTGCTCCCGGATCGCCTCGATCCGCACGATGCTGGGGAAGATCTTGGCGAGCATCTCGGTGTTCTCGGTCAGCGCCGCCCCGGCCGGGGCGGCAGAGCTTTTCGCCGGCTCCCGGCTGCACCCCGCCGCAAGGACGAGGGCAAGGCAGGCGGTTCCGACGGAAACCAGGACGGGAAAGCGGGTTCGATTCATGGGAGAAGGGGCGGCGTTAGAAGATACAGAACCGGGACTCTGGCAAGCTGCGCCGTTTTCAGGTCGCGGGACGTTTTGGTTGATTTTCCGAATCGGTAGCTGGCCCCGGTGAGGCCGGCACCGGGATCAACGACCCCGGCGACAAACACCCATTTTCAGAGGCGGCGTGCCGCCACAAATTCCGCGATGATCCCGTCGAAGCTGCCATTGGTGAAGAACACCACCACGCGCGGATCCTTCGGGTCTGTTACCGAATTCCGCAGCAGTTCCTGAAGCAGCTGGGCGTTGGTCGGCGCGGTCACCGCCTTCCGCCCGCGGGCCGTCAGCGAGCCGATCACGGTGTCCGGATCAAACCGCTCCGCGTCCGATAGCTTCGCGGCCCGGCTGACGGCACCGAGGAAGATGTCGTCCGCCAGCGCCAGGGCCTCGATAAAGGCCGGCTGCAGCACGCGCGTCCGCGCCGTGTTGCTCCGGGGCTCAAAGACCGCGGTCAGCCGGGCCCCGGGAAAACGCGCGCGGAACGACCGCAGCGTCTCCGCCAGGGCGGTCGGATGATGGCCGAAATCCTCGACCACCGTGAGGCCGCGGGTCTCGAGCAGGACCTCCTGCCGGCGCTTGACCCCGCGGAAGCGGGCCAGAGCGGGCAGGATATCAGGGACCTCTTCAAAGCGCGTGATCAAGGCTACGGCCGAAGCCGCCATCGCCGCGTTCCGGGCATTGTAGATCCCCGGCAGTTTCCAGACGACTTCACCCCAGGACTGGCCGCGCCAGGTCAGACCGAAGCGCGCCCCGTCGGCCGACTCCTTGAAATCCACAATGCGCACGTCGTTCCCTTCCCCCACTCCCACCTTGAAGACCTGCGTCCACGGCATCGGCCCGAGCGCCCGCAGGTTTTCATCGTCGCCATTCAAAACCACCCAGCCGCCGCGCGGGACGATCCGCACGAAATGACTGAAAGTCCGCTGCACATCCGCGAGGTCGCGAAAGATGTCGGCGTGGTCGAACTCCAGATTGTTCAGCACCGCGACGCGCGGCGCGTAGTGGATGAACTTGCTGCGCTTGTCGAAGAAGGCGCTGTCGTACTCATCGCCCTCGATCACGAACGGATCCTCCTTGTTGCCCAAGTGGTGCCCCGTCGGCGGATCCAGCGGCACCCCGCCGATAAGATAACCCGGATCCTTCCCGGCCGCGCGCAGCAGGAAGGCCGCCAGCGAGGTCGTGGTCGTCTTGCCGTGGGTCCCGGCCACCACGAGGTTGCGCCGGCCCTGCAGGATGTGGTCATGCAGGAAGGCCGGCAGTGACGTGAACGCCCGTTCCCCGGCCTCCAGCAGCCACTCCACCTCGGGATTGCCGCGCGACATCGCATTGCCGATCACGACCAGGTCGGGCGCAAGCTGCTGCAGCCGGACCGGATCGTAACCGCTGTGCACCGTGATCCCGGCCTCCCGCAACACATCGCTCATGGGGGGATAAACCCCTTGGTCGGCCCCCAGGACCTCATGGCCCGCCGCCCGGGCCAGCAGGGCGGCATTGCCCATCGCAGTCCCGCAAATACCCATGAAAAAAAGCCTCATGTTCTCCTCTTCCCCCCTGAAAATCGTTTGCTCCAGCGAAAAACTGGCTGAATTTGACCGCGAACTCCGGAAGCATGCGTCGCCAGCATATTGGTAAGATCGTGCATGGTTTCCCGAGCGCAGGAAGTGCAATTTATTCACGCCCTAGTCGTCCGAACGCCAGGACGCCGATGGTCAGCGGAACGCAATCCAGGTATGCAGCCGCCTTGGATCTTTGACCTGAGCCGCGCGCGAAAGACGCTGTCACACCGACTACGCAAAATATCATTCCGATTGGATCCGATTGGCATTCGCGGGCGGCCGCACCATGGAGCGGCGGAAAAGGTGCGTGTTAAAAAACACATTTTTTTGCGCCAACTCTCATGCGATTACCGCTCCTGAGTCTGATATGATGGCATATCCCCAAGGAGTCCGCCGGCGACTCCGCTACCCATGCATCTGCCCTGCTGCCATGGCGCCCAATCAAGCCCTTCTAGTCGAGAACCATGAATCCCTGCTCAACTCCCAACCGAAACTCCGTCCGCCGCGCTACCGCTTGCTTTGCCGCGCTCGTCCTTTGCACCGTTGTCATGGCCGCGAACGCGGACCGGCCGTTGCGTATTCTCTATCTGGGCGAGGTCTCAACCGCCCCGCTCACCGGCACTGGTCGCGGCGGCGGTGGTGGGCCAATCGGCACCCTCACACCCGCCCAGAATGCGGCGGTGGTGGCGATGAACACCGCGAGCGCTGCGCAATCCCAGGCGGCGGCTGCGGCCGCGCTCGCCTTGCGCGAAGCCTCCTTCGCCATTCCGGTCGATCCGGCCAATCTTGCGGCCAAGGCGGAGGCGCTCGCCTCCGCGGAGCTGGCGCTTGCTAGTGCCCTGTCCGCGAAATACGACCGGATCCAAGCCAGTCCGAACCGCCTGAACCCGACTCAGCTCCGTTACGTCCAGGCGGCGCGGAGGGGAGAGGCGACTCCTCCGGCTTATGCCCTCCTGCCCGGCCAGACCTTGGCGGCCGATGCGATCTACTTCGATTACGTAACCCGCCCGACTGATCTTACCGCGGCCTACCTGCAGCATTTTGACGCTGCCATCGTTGCCCTGCCTGCGGGGCAGATTGGCGCCGCCCAGCAACGCCTGCTCGACCAGTTCAAGGCTTCGGGCCGGAACGTGCAAATGGTGACCTCGCCCCCCACCGATCAACAAATCCGCGGCAGCCTGCCGACGCTGGTGAGCCGCGCTGTGATGTCACAGTACGCGGACTTTCTCGCGAGCCGCCCGGCGGTGCGGTACGAAAAGAAGACCGGAGTGGCGAATTATGAGCGGCGGTTCGAGGTGCTTCCCGTGCCGGAAGTACTATCGGCGGGGGAAAGCATGAGGCATGTCCAAGTCCCGGCTGACTTTGAGATCCAACTTTTCGCGAGCGAACCCGACATCGGGCGGCCGATTGCCCTGGCTTGGGACGAGCGCGGAAGGCTCTGGATTGTGGAAGCGGTGGATTATCCCCACCAGCTCATGCTCGATAAGCCTGGTACGGATGGCAGGCCCACCGGGGAAGGCAACGATCGGATCCGGATCGCCGAGGATACCAATGGCGATGGGCGCGCGGATAAATTCACGGTGTTCGCTGACAGACTGAACATGGCCACCTCCCTGGTGTTTGTGAACGGAGGCGTCATCGTCTCCGCCCTCCAGCAGTTCGTCTTCCTCAAGGACACGAATGGCGACGACAAAGCGGATGTGAGGACACCCCTGTTTTTCATGAACTGGAGCGCGTACGACACCCACGCGATGTCGAACAACCTTTCCCGGGGCTTCGACAACTGGCTGTACGGGGCGGTGGGCAATGGCGGCTTCGCCGGCGTTGTCGGAGGCGTCTACAAAAGCTTCTCCACCGGAGTCTACCGCTTCAAGGCCGACGGCTCCGAGATGCAATTGGTCTCCAACTTCACCAACAACACCTGGGGCCTCGGCTTCAATGCAAAGGGCGACCTGTTTGGATCCACCGCCAACAACCAGCCAAGCTTCTATGTCGGCATTCCGGCCTATGCCATTCCAACGCCCGCGGCTGTGCCCGCGGCCCCGGCCGCTCCCAACAGCCCCCCGGCGAGGGGTGGAAGAGGCGGTGGCCTCGGCGTCATGACCGCGAAGCCCCTCGCGCCCGGGCTCCGCATTCACCCCAACACTCCCAATGTCCGGCAGGCGGATGTCCTCGGCGGGTATACCGCGGCCGCCAATCACCGCTTGATGGAGAGCGATGCCCTGCCGGATCGGCTGCGCGGGCACGCCTTGGTGGCCGAACCGACCGCCAAGCTGATCGGGGTGATGAAAATCACGCCCAGCGGCGCGGGTTACGCGGCTGAGGATGGATTGAATTTCCTGGCGAGTTCCGACGAATGGCTGTCCCCGGTCTACGCTGATGTCGGCCCCGACGGGGCCATCTGGGTAGCCGACTTCCAGAACTTTATCATCCAGCACAACCCGACCCCGACGCTCGCCACGGGTTTCCAATCGACCTCCACCCCAGGGCTGGCGCACACGAGCCCCCTGCGGACGAATGCGTACGGCCGAGTTTACCGGGTAGTCTGGAAGGATGGACCCGCCACACCAATCAAGTCGCTGGCCGGGGCCTCGACGGCGGCGATCGTGGCGGCCTTGGACAGCGGCAATCTCTTCTGGCGGCAGACGGCCCAGCGCCTGATCGTCGATAATCGGAAAATGGACGCCGTCCCAGCCTTGAAAACGATGGTGAAGGACAAAGCGGGACGCCCGGCCGCGATCCACGCCCTTTGGGCCCTGCAGGGCCTGGGAGCCTTGGATCGTGAATTGCACCATTGGGCACTGCTCGGAAGCGACGCGGCACTGCGCCGGAACGCGGTGCGGGCGCTCGAATCGAACGAAGCGGGCAGCAGGTTGTTTTTCGAAAGCGGCGTTGTCGACGATCCGGATTTGGGCACGCGCCTCGCCGCCTTCGTGAAACTGGCCCAGTTCCCCACGACCCCGGCGATCAAGACCGTGGTGGCGCAGCTCAGGAAGGATCCGAAGAATGCCGCGGACGAATGGCTGGGGTCGGCGAACTCCGGCCTCATGCTGGTGCGGGCCCACAACGTGGCCGATACTGAACTGGATGCCGCCGTGACACTCCGAGCCGGCGACCCGACCGTCGGTGAGACCATCTACCGGACCAACACGACCGCGGCATGCATCGCCTGCCATAGCCTGGGCGGATCAGGCGGCATGGTCGGGCCGGCGCTCGACGGGATCGCGGCGAGGCGGGACGAGGCGTATATCCGGGAGAGCGTGATAACACCAAATGCGAAGCTGGCAGCCGGGTTCGAACAGTTGATGGTGTCGCCGATGCCCCCGATGCCCCTGATCCTGAAACCGCAGGAGATCGAGGACGTCATCGCCTACCTTCTCACCCTCAGGACTGACGCCCCTGTCCGTTAAGCAGGCGCTGATGGATTTTGCGCGGGCGGGACAAGGTCAGCCCGATGTTTCAGGGCGGTGTCCGGATCCGGCAGAGCAGCGATCTCTTCGACTGGCTCGGGGCCCTGGGTTTATCGAACGACCTCCGTTCGCGCCGCCGGGAAAACGGTGGCTTGGAATCAATCCGAAGGTGTTCCCAGCGCGGAACGGAGTCCGCGCCCGGTAGGCGGAAGTAGAGACTCCGAAAAAAACCTTCCCCCGGAATAAAGATTTGAATGTCCTCTCGGACCCTTGGTCCGGCATTGTGAGGCATCCCCCCACCACCCCCGGATCGCACCGCGATCAACCGTTTATCCCCCCATGAAAAACCTGTCCCTCCTTAGCATCGCCCTTCTCCTCGCCGCGGCGCCCCTGGCCGCCCAGACACCCGCCCCCAAGGACGGTCCCACCCCCACCGGTTGGAAGTACGTCGAAGACCGCAGCACCAACGCCTCGGACCCCGATGGCCCCGGCTCCATCAAGATCACCACCGCCGGCTCCGGCTATCACATCCTGACCCCCACGGCGGCCGTCTTCTGGAACCCGGCCAACACGGCCTCCGGCAACTACACCCTCAAGGCCCGCGTCACGATCAACGAGCGCAGTGGCCACGTGAACTTCTACGGCCTCGTTTTCGGCGGCAAGGATCTCGGAACGCCGACCCTTTCCTACAACTACTTCCTCGTCGCCCAGGACAACCCGGCTCCCGCCCGCGGCAATGCCCAGCCTCTCGGCACCTTCCTGATCAAGACCATGACCGGCACCACAGCCGTCCCGGCCTTCCAGCTCCCCGGCGCCGGCGGCCGCAGCGGCACCGTCCCCCACGCGATCGTCAAGGTGCCGGATGCGGCCGGAAAAGCCGTCAACGACCTCGAGGTCCGCGTCCAGACCGACAAGATCGATTTCGTGATCAACGGCACCGTGGTCCACTCCGCCCCCCGCGCCGGCATCAACACCGACGGCATCTGGGGCATCCGCTCGAACCACCTCCTAAACATCAACGTCGACGGCCTGAGCGTGACCAAGCAGTGATCTGCCCCGGAGTCAGCCGGCCGCTTCCTTGCACCACCGGTTTCGACCGGTGGTGCAACCCGCCTCCGGCCTGAACCGTCAGTGAGTTGGCGCGCGTCCCCGGTCGCGCGCCTTTTGCTTTCCCCCTCTCCCCATGACCCCGCGTCTTTTCTCCCTGGCCCCCCGGGGCCTCGGCTGCGCCCTCGGCGCCTGCCTCGCACTGCCCCTCGCCCTCGCCGCCGCGGAGCCCCCCGTGCCCGCCGCCATCCTCGAGGACCTCAAGGCGTTCGCCACCATGGGCACCGTGCTGCACATCGCGGCCCACCCGGACGATGAGAACACCAACTTCATCACCGCCATGGCCAAGGGCCGGCACTACCGCAGCGGCTACCTCTCGGTCACGCGCGGCGACGGCGGCCAGAATGAGATCGGACCCGAGTTTGACGCCGAGCTCGGTGTCGCCCGCACCCAGGAACTGCTCGCGGCCCGCCGGATCGATGGCGGCCGCCAGTTCTTCACCCGGGCCCTGGACTTCGGCTACTCGAAGACCGTCGAGGAAACCCTCCGCATCTGGGAGCGCGACAATGTCCTCGGCGATGTCGTCCGGGTGATCCGGACGTTCCGGCCCGATGTCATCGTCAACAACTTCGCCGCCATGCAGCAGCCGAACCAGCATGGAAACCACAATGGCTCGGCCATCCTCGGCCTCGAGGCGTTCAAGCTCGCCGCCGACCCCGCCGCCTATCCCGAGCAGTTCGCCGACGGCCTGACCGTCTGGCAGGCGAAACGCATCCTGCAGGGACCCGGCCCGACCAATGTCACCGGCACCGACCCGGTGACCGGCCTCACCTTCGCGGCGCTTTCCACCCAAAGCCGCAACATGCATCACACCCAAGGCTTCGGCATCAATAACAACGCCGCCGGTCGCGGTGCTGGCGGTGGTGCCCCGGGTGGCGCACCCGGCGCCGGCCGGGCCGGCGGTGCCGCTCTTGGTGCTGCCCCCGGCGGTGCGGCGGTGGCCGGAGGCCCGGGTGCAGCCCCCGCTGGTCCAGGCGGCGGTGGCCGTGGCGCAGGTGGCGGCGGTGGCGGACGCGGAGGTGGCACCACATTCAACGTGCTCGCCGGCGACCCGGTCACGACCGACATCATGGAAGGCGTCGACACGACCTGGAATCGCGTCACCGGCGGCGCCGAGATCGACCGGCTCGCCAACGAGGCCGTCACCAATTTCAAGACCGACAACCCCTCGGCGAGTGTCGCCGCCCTCCTCGCGATCAAGACCCAGCTCGCGCGCCTGCCGGCCGACATCATCTTGAATGAAAAGCGCCAGCAGCTCGACCAGCTCATCGCAAACTGTCTCGGCCTGACAATCGAGACCACGATCCCCCAAGCCGAGGTCGTGCCCGGCGAAACGCTCCGACTCACCCACGCCGTCACCAAGCGGTCTGACGTGGCGGCCCGCTGGACCGGCGTGCGTTATCCCAATTCCTTCGGCTCGGCGACCTCGCCGGCTCCCCTCAACCTCGTCGCCGGCCAGGCCGCCACCCAGCAGGTCTCCGTGGTGCTGCCGCCGACCACCCGCGTTTCCCAGCCCTACTGGCTGCGCGAGCAGGCCCGGCCGGGTCTGTTCAACGTGCCCGACGTCGATCGCAAGTTGATCGGCCAGCCCGAGAACCCCTCGGCCTTCCCGGTGGAAATGCTCTTTGAGGTCGGCGGGCAGACCATCGTGCTCGCCACCGAGCCCTACCAGAACGGCACGGCCGAGTCCGGCCCGGCGCGCCGGCGGCGTCTCGACGTGATCCCGCCGGTCATCGTCCACTTCCCCACCCTCACCCGCGTCTTCGCCCCCGGCGGCACCAAGACCGTCGAGGTGGAACTCACCGCCAACCGCGCCAACACCGCCGGCACCGTGCAGCTCGACCTCCCGGCCGGCTGGACCGCCACGCCCGCCACGCAGGACTTCCGAATCGCCACCAGCCAGGGCAAGATGAAGGTCACCTTCACCGTCAAGGCTCCGGCCACCGTCGGCAGCGCCAACCTTGCGGTCCACGCCACGGTCGGGGGCCAGCGCTACGCGACCGACCGCGTCGCGATCGATTACCCCCACATCCCCTACCAGCTCCTCCAGCCCACCGCGAGGATCAAGGGCGTCAGCGTCAACCTCACCATCAAGGGCAGCCGCGTCGCCTACCTGCCCGGCGCGGGTGACGACGTGGCGGATTGCATCGCCCAGATGGGCTACACCGTCACCGAGATCACCGGGGCCGACCTGAACCCGGCCAAGCTGCTGAACTTCGACGCCGTCGTGATCGGCGTGCGCGCCTTCAACGAGCGCGACGATCTTTCCGCCAACCTCCCGGCGCTCCTCGCCTGGGTCGAGGCCGGCGGCACGGTCATCGCGCAGTACAACCGTCCCAACGGCCTCATCACCCAGCAGCTCGGGCCGTACGCCCTGAGCATCGCGGGCGGCGCCCCCGGCCTGCGCGTGACGGACGAGAACGCCCCCGTCTCGTTCCTCTCGCCCGACCATCTCGCCCTCACCTCGCCCAACCGGATCAGTCAGGATGACTTCGTCGGCTGGGTGCAGGAACGCGGCACCTACTTCCCGAGCACCTGGGACACCGAGCACTACAAGACCATCTTCGCGATGAGCGACCCCGGCGAGAAGCAGCCCGACAGCTCCCTCCTCGTCACGCAGCACGGCAAGGGCTATTATGTCTACTCCGGCGTCGCCTTTTTCCGGCAGCTGCCCAAGGGCGTCCCCGGCTCGTACCGCCTGTTCGCCAATCTGATCTCTCTCGGAAAATGAGGCATCGCCTCAGCTCCATGGGCAAAACAGACGGCGTGATTGTCGCGGCCATCGAGGTAGGGGCGCGTGTCCCCACGCGCCCTGGCTTGATTCCGCCGCGGCGCCAAGTGACGAACCAGGGCGGCTGAGGACAGCCGCCCCTACCCTCTGTGATGATCTGAGATGAGTTCCCCGTCCCACGATAGTCCGCTGCATCCTCGCCCGCCAGCATCCACGCCGGATGAAGGCCCGGCCCTGCACCCCGTCGCCCCCGAGCAGCTCGGGCCGGCCGACACCGGCCTGCCCGGTCTGCGTTCCTGGAACGCGGTCTACGCCGTGGTCGTGGGTGTCTTCATCCTCTGGGTCACGCTGCTGATCATGTTCATGCGCTCCTACACATGAACACCCTCGATTACCTGGTCGTCTTTCTGGTCATCCTGGGCATCGCCGGATACGGCGTCTGGCGCACGCGCAACCAGCGCAACCTCGACAGCTACATGAAAGGGGCGGGTAACACGCCCTGGTTCCTCATTGGACTCTCGGTCATGGCCACGCAGGCCAGCGCCACGACGTTCATCTCCATCCCCGGCCAGGGCTTCGAGAGCGGGATGAAATTCGTGCAGAATTATTTCGGGGCGCCCTTCGCGCTCATCATCATCGCGGCATTCTTCCTGCCGATCTTCACCCGGCTCAACATCTACAGCGTCTACGAGTTTCTCGGGCGCCGCTTTGACTTCAAGACCCGCCTGCTCGGCGTCGGCCTCTTCCTCCTCCAGCGCGGCATCGGCGCCGGCATCACGATCTACGCCCCGGCCATCGTCCTCTCCACCGTGATGGGCTGGCCGCTCCAGGCCACGATCATCGCGAGCGGCGTGGTCGTGACCATCTACACCGTGGTCGGCGGCACCGACGCCGTGATCCACACCCAGAAATACCAGATCGGCGTGATCTTCGCCGGCATGATCACGGCGTTTGTGATCCTGATCATGCGGATGCCCGACGACATCACGATCAACGAGGCCCTCACCGTCGCCGGCGGCTTCGACCGGCTCACCACGGTCGATTTCAACCCCGACCTCAAGGAGCGCTACACCTTCTGGTCGGGCCTGTTCGGCGGCCTGTTTCTCGCCCTCTCCTATTTCGGCACGGACCAGTCGCAGGTCGGCCGCTACACCTCCGGGCACTCGCTGCGCGAGAGCCGGCTCGGGCTGATGTTCAACGCCGTCTGCAAGATCCCGATGCAGTTCTTCATCCTCCTGCTCGGCGTGATGATCTTCGTCTTCTACCAGTTCGAGCGTCCCCCGGTCTTCTTCAACCAGGTCGCCTGGGAGCGCGAGGTGAAGAAGGACAAGGGCCAGCGCCTGCTCGCCTTCGAGGAGGAGTACGCCGAGATCCAGGGCCAGAAGCAGGTCTTCATCGAGCGCTGGCTCGCCGCGCAACGCGCAGGCAACACCGCCGCCGCCGCGGAGGCCCGCGGCCAGGCCCTGACCGCCCACGCCACCAGCGAGACCGTGCGCACCAAGGCCAAGGCCGCGCTCAAGGCGGCCAACCCCGCGATCGAGACCAAGGACTCCGACTACGTCTTCATCACCTTCATCCTGAATTATCTCCCGCACGGCGTGATCGGCCTGCTCATCGCCGCTTTCTTCGCCGCCACCATGCAATCGAAGGCCGGCGAGCTCAATGCGCTCGGCACCGCCACAACGATGGATCTCTACCGCCCGCTGCACGGCGACCGCGCGCCGGAGGTGCATTACCTGCGCGCCTCGAAGATCTTCACGGCCATGTGGGGTGTCCTCGCCATCCTCATCGCCCTCTTCGCCAACCTCGCCGCCGAGAACCTGATCGAGGCGGGCAACATCCTCGGCTCGGTCTTCTACGGCGTGCCCCTCGCGCTCTTCCTCGTCGCCGTCTTCCTCAAGTGGGTGCGCGGCACCGCCATCTTCACCTCGGCGATCGTCACCCAGCTGCTCATCTTCTACTGGTACAACGCCGGTGGCCTGAAGCTCCCGGGCTACTTTCTCCCGCTGAGTTACCTCTGGTACAACCTGATCGGCTGCCTCGTCTGCGTCGGCCTCGCGGCCTTGATCGAGGCGGGCATGCGCAGCACCGGCTCCGGCCCGGTCACGTCTCCTGCGAGTTAACCGGACTAATGCAGTTGAACCACGGATTTCACGGATGACACGGATGA
>CAMDOO010000008.1 GCA_945903545.1 Opitutus sp. GAS368
CCGATTCGCTGCGCGATTCGGCAAACGCCCGGTGGCCCCCGCCTATCGGCGGATCAGCGCTGCGCGGGAATCCGATGATTGCTACGATGGGTTGAAGTAAGGCGGGACCAGTTCGGCCCGCCGAGCACATCGACGATCAGGCGGGCCGAACCCATCCCCCCCCTACCTCAAGACATCGCGGGGCGAGGGCAGAATCCTTCACGAGCAGCGTAGATCGCAACATGCGGGAGAGCGGGTTTTTATCGGGTTCGGCACGAACCCGATAAAAACCCTCCGGACTCCGCGTTCTCTGCGTCTCTGCGTGCCGCACTCCGAGGGATCGAAATCCTAATCCGGTTTTATCCCATAAATCCGCGGTTAAAACCCTCCGAGGTCTGAGCCCAAATCCGTGCGATCCGTGCGATCCGTGGTTAAATATCGGAGATCGACCTCCGCGTGCTAAGCGTCTTTGCGTGCCAACATCCGGGAAGTCCGCCTAGCTCATTGGCATGGCCTCCAAACTCCGCCTTGATGAACTGCTGGTCGCCCGCGGGCTGGTGGAGACGCGCTCCCAGGCGAAGGCGCTGATCATGACCGGGCGGGTGCGGCGAGGAACGGAGCGGCTGGAGAAACCCGGCAAGGAGTTCCCGGAGGACCTGGAACTCACCATCGACCAGCCCCCGCGGTTCGTCAGCCGGGGCGGCGAGAAGCTCGCGGGGTGGATGGAGCGCTTCCCCCTCGATCTGCGCGGGGCCCATGTCGTGGATGTCGGCGCCTCGACCGGCGGCTTCACCGATTGCGTGCTGCAGGCCGGCGCAGCGGATGTGGTCTGCGTGGATGTCGGCCGCGCCCAGCTGCACGCCAAGCTGCGGGGCGATCCGCGCGTGACCAACCTTGAGCAGGTCAATGCCCGTCACCTCCGGCCCGGTGACCTGCCCCGGTCGGACTTCGACCTGGCGGTGATGGATCTCTCATTCATTTCACTGCGCTCCGTCCTGCCCGCGGTCTGGCCGCTCGTTCGACCCGGCGGCCGCCTGATCGCCCTGGTGAAGCCGCAGTTCGAGGCGGGGAAGGCCGAGGTGGACAAGGGCCGCGGGGTGATCCGCGACGCCGCGGTGCAGGACGCGGTGCTGGCGGGTATCACCACCTTCGCGCTGCAGGAGCTGCCTGGCGCCACGCTGATCGGCGCGATGGATTCGCCGATCACGGGCACGGATGGGAACCGGGAGTTTTTGATCGGACTGCAAAAGACATCGTAGTTTGGGCACGCCAAGAAGGCGCTGCGCGCCAAGACAAAGGACGAACCAAGGTCGATCCTGCAGCCAGAATTTGGTGTCTCCAAACTTTTGTCCGGTCTTTGTCTTGGCCGGCACGGCCTTCTTGGCGTGAACCCCATCCGGATAGTTTGGACCCGCCAAGAAGGCGCTGCGCGCCAAGGCAAAGGACGAGCCAAGTTCAGCCCCCAAAACCATCCACGAGCCGGTGGAGTCCTTGCTTGAGCAAAGGAACGTTGAAGTTGATGAGCAAACCGGCGGGTAGATGCGCCAAACGCAGGTAGGTCACCGCCTGCCGATAATGCACGGGCTGGAGTTTTTCGACGGATTTGAGTTCGCCGAGCACCTTGCCCTCGACCAACAGGTCGATCCGGAACGGATCTGAAAACTCGGTTCCCTCATATACAATCGGGACCGCTTTCTGTCTTTCAACGCCGAAGCCTTTTTTGGTTAATTCGTAGGCCAAGACCGTCTCGTAAACGGATTCCAGGAGTCCGGGACCAAGGTGACGATGGATTTTCAAGGCCGCATCAACGATAGCTGAGGCAATAGTGTCTTCATTCATGTTCGTAGTTGGGTTGGCGCCCTCATAAAAGGGCAGGTTATGCATTTCACCCCTAAGAACGGAAAATGAGTCACCGATCTTTCACCTAATTTAACTTCAACCCGCTTTTTTTCGGTTTCGAAACCTTCGCCTGGTCTCTGCCTTGGCCCAGCAGGGCCTTCTTGGCGTGAAACCTATCCGGAATTTCATGGTCAGGCGCGCGCTCCCACCTACGCTATCGGCTCCCCCCTGCCCATGCCCCCCATCCGGAAACTCACGCTGGCGATCAATGCCTCCAAGGACGGCGCGGCCGAGCTGGGGCGCGAGCTGGCGGCCATCGCGGCGAAGGCCGGCGTGGTCGTCCGGACGATTGATGCGCAACCGGTCGCGGCCGCTTCGCTGGCCGGCCAGGATGCTTGCTGTGTCATCGGTGGCGACGGCACGCTGCTCGGGGTCGCCCGCGAGGCGGCCCGCGCCGAGGTACCGCTGATCGGGGTCAATCGCGGCAGCCTCGGCTTTCTCACGACCTTCTCGGCCGATGAGGCCCGGACCCACTTTGCCGCGCTGCTGGGTGGCGCCTACCGACTGACCGGGCGCGCGATGCTGGAGTGCGGGCCGGCGGGCGGGGAACGCGACCTCGCGCTGAACGACGTCCTGATCAAGGCCCAGGAAAACTCCCGGCTCGTGCGCCTCGAGGTCGAGGCCGACGGCGAGCTGGTGACCGAGTACACCTGCGACGGCCTGATTCTCTGCACCCCAACCGGATCGACCGCGTACAATCTCTCGGCGGGCGGGCCCATCATCCATCCGTCCGCGGAAGTGATCGCACTGACCCCGATCTGCCCGCACACCCTGAGCAACCGCTCGATCATTCTGCGGCAGGATGTGAAGCTCCGGATCCACAACCGCACCCCGGACTCCCCACTGCTCGTGGCCCTCGACGGCCAGCGTCACCCGGGGATCAGGCAGAACGAGGTCGTGGAAGTCTCGATCTCGAAGCTCCGGGTGCAGTTGGTGCAGGCGGAGAAGTACTCCCATTTCACGGTCGTGCGCACGAAGCTGAAGTGGAGCGGCGGACTCGTCGACCGGCGGAGCTGAGGTTGGCACGCCAAGGCGCGACGGCCGCAAAGGTCGATCCCCGGAAATTTTAACCGCGGATTGCTCAGATAAACCGGATTGGGGACGATCCCCGAACTCCAATCCCAGATGTTTTTGCCACCCGTCTTCGCTGCGCTACGCCGAGGCAGGCAGTGGCACCCCTTCGATTCCACTCAGGGCCTGAGCCCCACGACAGGCTCGGGGCATTGAGCTTGTCGGAAACGGCCTGTCGAACGGCAGAGCTCACCCGTCTTCGCTCTGCGAGCTACGCCGAGCCAAGCAGAGCCCACACCTCATTGCTTTTGTTCGGAATTGTTGGCCGCAAAAAGGCGTAAGAAGCGCAAAAAAGCATGTGACTCCATTCAAGGCATTTTGGTTCGGAGCTCGGAAATCCGTCTATGCGCCTTTTGCCGTTTCGACGAGCTCAAGGCCCCGAGCCCAGTCGAGGGGCGCCTTTTTACGGCCAACCCTTCCGAGGCTGTCATCCGCCATCTGTCCGCTGTCATCAGATTCCGGACTCTGTGCTCTTGTATGCCTCTGCCTGCCTCGGCGGAGCTCGTAGAGCGAAGACGGGGGGCAAATATCGGATCGGGAATCTCTACTTCAAGGCGGACCCATGGGCCAAGGCGAGTTCCAGGAGCTCGGCCACGAGCTTGGAGTTGTCCTTTCCCTCGCGGCGGGCCTTGCGGCGGATCTTCGCCATCAGGCGCGGTGGCAGCCGGAACAGGACCGGTTCGTTGCCGGACAGCGGCCGGCCCGCCCCGGCGCGGCGACCGCCGTGATAGAACGACCATGCCGTAGCCGGATGCAAATCAGGCAGAGGCTCCCCGTTGAGCGAGGTGATGTTCGTTTGGTAGCCCTCGGCGTCAAAGACCGGCTTCGGGGCGGTAGTTTTTACAGTGTTCTTCATGAAAATCAGCTGCGTTGCTCCAGCAGCCGGCCCCAATGATCCGCACCACCCCGTGCGGCCGGTGGGTATAGCGCACCGCCACGATGCGTGATCCCACCCGCCCGATGAGCCACCAGCGAAGCTCCGTCAAAGTGCTGTGCTTCGCATCGAATCGGATTAAGGCGCAAGGATCGCGGAAAGCCTGGCAGGCCTCCGAGAAGTCCAGCCCATGCTTTTCCCGGTTCTGCAGTTCCTTGTTGCGATCCCATTCGAAGTTCACGTCAGGCGCGGGCTTCTTGTTTGTCAATATTCTTAATCAAGCCACGATACCGCTGGCGCGTCTGCGCCTGCCCGCACGCCTTGAGCCGGCCCCGGGCACGGGGCCCGGGGCCGGCAGCAACTGTGCCGAGGTGGTAGAGGGTTATGGGTTGGTTTCCGCCGACGTGGCGGCTGCGGCCTCCTTCTTTTTTTGGATGGTGGCCTTCCGCTTCTCGGCGGCGGCCTTGTTCTTGTCCGCCTTCTCGGCGGCCAGCTCATCCGGGTCCAGCTTGCCGTTCTTGTTCTTGTCGTACTGGGCCAGTTCCTCGCGATCGAGGCGGGCCTTCTTCTCGGCGGCGGTCTCCTTCTTGGCCGCGGCCGGCGTGGTTTTCTCGGCCGCCCGGAGAACCGGGCCAGCCAAAACCCCGGCCACCGCGAGGGCGGCGAGGGTCGTGCAGACGGTGATCAAACGATGTGTTTTCATAACACACCCCAGAACGCAAAAAACCGACCCGATCTTTCACTAAATCTTTCCAAAAGCGCAGATTTCTTGGGGACGGGCCGGGTTTGACCGCGGATGACACGGATAAAACCGGATATTTTTACAGAAGCCACGGAGGCACAGAGCCCAAACCTCGGGGGTTTGATTCGGAGTTTGGCACGCCACGACGCCAAGACGCGAAGGCGGGCGACCTTGGCGTCTTAGCCTCGTGGCGTGCCAACCTGCCGGCTATGGCCCGATCAGGCTTTCGGGCGGACGACCAGCTGGGTGCGCAGCGGGCGCTGGAAGTAGCGGAGGGCGAACTTGGCGAGGTCGTCGCGGGTAACGCGCTCGATGTAGGCGTCGTACTTTTTCCAGTCGTTGACCGGCAGACCGTAGAGGGCATTGAGACCGGCCTGCATCGCGCGGGCGCCGATGGTCTGCAGGCCCTGGCGCCGGGCGGCCTTGAGGCGGGTCTGGCAGCGGAGCAGCTCGGCCTCCTCGACGGCCCCGGTCTGCACGCGGGCGATCTCGGCGTCGATCTCGGCCAGGACCGCGTCGGCGGTCGCCGGGGCCGTGCCGGCATAAAAGCAGAACATGCCCGACTCGAGGCCGGTGACGCGCGCGGAGCGGACGAAGTACGCCAAGCCCTTCTCCTCGCGCACGCGCTCGAACAGGCGCGACGCCATGCCGCTGAAGAGCTCGTCCGCGACCTCCCCGATGTAGAAATCCGGGGCGAGGAGCGAGGGCCCGGGAAAGGCCTGGAACACGACCGCCTGCTCGCGCGGCTGGATCTCCACGAAGTCGCCGGGGGACGCCGGCAGCGGGAGGTGGAGTGGCCGGGAAACGGGAGCCTCGCCCTTGGGCAGGTCGCCGAGGAAGTCCTCCAGCCGGGCCCGGAGCCGGGCGGGCGCAAAATCGCCGGCCACGGCGAGCACGACATTGGGGGCCACGATCAGGCGGCGGTGCAACGCCGCGAGATCCTTGGTCGTGATGGCCTTCACCCCGGCCTCGTCGCCGTGGGCATCGAGCGCGAGCGGGTGGGCACCGTAGAATTTTCTGCGGAGCAGCTTCCGACCGAGCGTGACGACGTCGTCCTTGTCCTGCTGCAACTCCGCGAGGTGCGCGGCCTGCTCGATGCCGAAGGTGCGCGCGCGGAACGCGGGCGTGAGCGCGGCATCGGCGAGGATGTTCAGGCCGCGGGAGATATCGGGCGCGAGGACCTCGACGGCGAGGCCGAGGCTGTTGTTGCCGGCGAACGGGGAGAGCGAACCGCCGACTTCCTCGATCTCATGGGCCACCTCGGCGGCATCGAGCCGGCGGGTGTCCTTGGTCAGCATGGTGGCCAGCAGCGAGGTGGTGCCCCGGCGATTCGGCGTTTCCTGCATTGGGCCGCCGCGGCAGACGAGCCGGAGGTGGATGTTGGGCAGGTGTGAATCGGGCTGGAGCAGGAGCCGGGCGCCGTTTGGGAGGCGGATTTCCTCAAAGTCGGGCCGGGCCCGGTGCTTGGCGGCGGAGGTAAGCTTGGCGGCGCCCTGACGCGGCCCGAGGGACACGTTCGTCGCGCGGGAGGGCAGCAGATACTTTTTCAGGACGCGCTGGAGGTCCTTCGAGGTGAGGGCGGACAGCTGCTCAAAATAGTAGCGGGTATAGCCGAGGTCGCCGACCACCACCTCGGCGGCGCCGAGGCGCGACGCCTGGCCCGCCATGGTCTTGCGGGTATTGATCTCGCCAACGACGAGCTGGCGCCGGGCCTTGCGCAGGGCGGCGGGTGAAAAGCCGCGCTTGGCGCAGCGCGCCAGTTCCCGCTCGATGGCCTCGGTCGCGGCCACCCGCTTGGCGGCATCGCAGGAATAGGAAACGCAGAACAGGCCCATCCGCCCGGGATTCCAGCTCTGGGCGTCGATCGAGTGCACCAGGCCCGCCTGCTCGCGGATGGCCTGCCAGAGCACGGAACTGTCGCCCGCCCCAAGGACGGTCGCCAACAGGTCGAGGGCCGGCGCATCCGGGTGCGTGAGGCCGGGTACCTGCCAGGCAAGCCCGGCCCGGGTGAGCTCCAGGTCCTCAAACAGATGCTGCTCGCGGCGGGCCAAGGCCGGGGATTCATCGGGAACGAGGACCGGGGCGAGGCGGGAACGGGCCACCGCTCCAAAGTGCTTCGCGACCAGTTCCTGCGTCGCAGCCACATCGACATCGCCCACCACCACGACCACGAGATTGTTCGGGACGTAGCGGGAGCGGTAATAGGCCAGCAGGTCTTCGCGGCTGACCCCGGCAAAGACATCGCGGTAGCCGATGATGGGATGCCGGTAGGGGTGCTCGCGGAAGGCCGTGGCGAAAAACGCCTCCCAGAAACGGTTGTCGGGGTCGTCGCGCGTCATCGCGATCTCGCGGAGGATGACGTCCTTCTCGCGGGCCACCTCATCGGCCGGCAGGGTCGAGTGGAGCACGGCATCGGCCAGCAGGTCGATCGCCACGCCGCAGTGTTCGCTCGGCAGGTCGATGTAATAGACCGTGCGGTCGAAGGTGGTGTAGGCGTTGATGTAGCCGCCATGGGCCTGGACCGTGGCCGAGATCTCGCGGCCGGCGCGGCGCTCGGTGCCCTTGAAGAGCATGTGCTCGAGGTAATGCGAGAGCCCGGCGCCCAGGTGGGACTCCTCGTGCTGGCTGCCCGTCTTCACCCAGACTTGCACGGAGGCGAGCGCGGCGGACTGGTCGGGCTTGACGATGAGAGTCAGTCCGTTCGGCAGGACCGTCCGCGCCACCGGCTCGCGCCAGAAAACCTCAAGCAGGGCGGCATCGGTCGGACGGGATTGAGCAGGGGGCATAGGGGACAGAAGTGAAAGTGAGATTGAAAGTGAGTGACGAGTGAAAGTGAAAGTAGCGAGCCACCGAACCAACCGATTTCGTCCCTACCCTCGCTCACGCTCCTCTTTCACTTTCACTCGCCGCCCATGGGCGCCGTCAGGCCATGCCCAGCGAGCCCGTGGGGAGCGGGCGGGCGGGCTGGAAAGGCTTCACGAAGGCGTCGTCGAACGTGAAGATCTCGCTGAAGTCCTCCCGGCGATCGCTCTCGGTTTTGCTGAACACCCGGTATTCGATCAGATTGAACACGATGTCGCCGAAGTCGGAGCAACGGGTGACCCCCCAGGAATTGAGCACGGTCTTCGCCAGCGGGCCGTACTGGTCGAGGGCGTAGTCCCGCAGTCCCGTGAGTAGTTCCGGGCCCGAGACATGGGCCTTCTCTCCGGTCCGCTTGGTGTTTTGCTTCTTCAACTCCTTGACGGTATGATCCAGCCCCAGGCGAACAAAGTCATAGGCCTTGCGGTCGAACCGCGGGTCCTCCTTGCGGATCAGGGCGACAACCTCGGAAAATTCTGGTGCAGGCATAGTGAACGTCAGGGAGTAAGCACAGGAGGGTTTCGGGCGCAATCCCCCGCCAAAAGGACACGATTTCAGATTAGCCATTTGTGCCTATCACAAATAATTAACAATTAGCTGGCGTGACCAAATTGGCACACGCAATCTCCGCTTTCACATGATTGCTTCGACGCAAACCAATCATCCTCTGGTCGAGGAAAAGCTGAGCCGGCAGGACGACCGCCCGGCCACCCCGCTGAACCAAGCGATCGCCCGCCTGCGCGCGGCCAGCCTGAGGGTCACCCAGCCCCGGATCGCGATCCTCGAGGCCCTGATCAAATTCGGCCAGCCGGCGAGCATCGAGCAAATCCACGAGGGACTGAAACGCTCCGCCTGCGACCTGGTCACGGTCTACCGTTGCCTGTCGGCCTTCGAGGGCCTCGGCCTGGTGCGGCGCTCCTTCCTCCCCAGTGGCACGAGCCTCTACGAGATCAGCCTCGGCGAAACGAACCGGTACCATGTGATCTGCAAGGAGTCGCATCGCGTGGAGGTGATCGACCCGGAGACGACCGCCGAGCTGCGGGCCGCGCTCGCGGGCATCGAGGAAAAGCTGGCGGCCAAGGGTTATACCAACCTTTCCCACGTGGTGGAGTTCTTCGGCGTCGCCCAAGCGACGGCGCCCCGGCGATCAAGTCCGAGGCCTGAGCGGGCACAGTGAGTATCGCCGCTCCGAGAGCGGACGGCAGCAGGCGGATGGCAGCCCGGACCAATACCGGTTTTTGCCACAGAGGCGCAGAGACACCGAGATCGGATAGTTTGGGGTTCGGAACTCAAAACTCAGACCCCAAAACTCAAAACCAATCGGCTTGGGCTCTGGGGCAAAAACCTCCGCAGATCGAAACCCTGATCCGGTTCTCATCTGCGGAATCCGCGGTCAAACCTTCCGGGGTATTTTTTGCGTTTCTTGCGCCTTTTGCGGCCAACCCTTCCGAGGCTGTCATCCGCCATCTGTCCTCTGTCATCAGATTCCGGACTCTGTGCTCTTGTATGCTTCTGCCTGCCTCGGCGTAGCGCGCAGAGCGAAGACGGGGGGCAAAAAACAGGCTTGGTGACGTTTGCTCTGTCGGGCCAACTTCTCCGCCATGACCATCAAGGACAATGAGCACATCGATCTTGCCACGCCGACCGGCCCGATGCGGACGCATCTCTTCCGCCCGACCGCGCCCGGACGCTACCCGGGCATTCTCCTTTATTCGGAAATCTTCCAGGTGACCGGGCCGATCCGGCGGACCGCCGCCCTGCTGGCCGGCCACGGCTTCATCGTCGCGGTGCCCGAGATCTACCACGAGTTTGAGCCGGCCGGCACGGTGCTCGCCTACGACCAGGCGGGTGCCGAGCGCGGCAACGCGCTGAAGACCGCCAAGGAACTTTCCGCCTACGATGCCGACGCCCGGGCCGTGCTGGCGTTCCTGCGCGGACACGCGCAATGCACGGGCAAGCTCGGCGCGATCGGCATCTGCATCGGCGGGCACCTCGCCTTCCGCGCGGCGATGAATCCCGAGGTCTCCGCCACCGTATGCTTCTACGCCACCGACCTGCACAAGCGCGGGCTTGGGAAGGGCATGAACGACGACAGCCTAGCCCGCGCCGGCGAGATCAAGGGGGAGCTGATGATGCTCTGGGGGCGGCAGGATCCGCATGTGCCCGCCGAGGGCCGCGCCCAGAACTATGCCACGCTGGCGAGTACCGGCACGCCGTTCACCTGGCACGAGTTCAACGGCGCGCACGCCTTCATGCGCGACGAGGGCTACCGCTATGACCCCGAGCTGGCGCTGCAATGCTACCAACTCGCGCTGGGGTTGTTCCGCCGGAAACTGGGCGAAGGCGATTTGTCCGCGGTCGCAACAGGTTCAGGGGAGACGAAACACTGAGAGTTGCACGCGAAGACGCGAAGAACGCGAAGGTCGAGCCCCGGAGGTTTTGAACCACGGATGCCACGGATGAAGCCGGATGGGTTTCGTTCACCAGAATATTGGCACACAGAGACACGGAGAACACGGAGGACGGAAGGGGTTGGTTTCGGAACTCCGAAACAAAAACCAAAGGTCCGCACTCTGTGCACTCTGTGTCTCTGGGTGAATCCAATCCGGCTCGGGTCCGAAACGCTAATCCGGTTTTATCCGAACTTAGCGTTCTTGGCGGCTTGGCGTGCCAATCTCCGACTCAGCAGGAAATCAGACCGGGGCGGCGGTGAAGTTGGCCTCGACCTTGCGCCAATTCACGACGTTCCAGAAGGCCTTCACGTAGTCGGGGCGGACGTTCTGGTACTTCAGGTAATAGGCGTGCTCCCAGACATCGAGCCCGAGCACGGGCACGGCGCCGTCGCTCCAGGGCGAGTCCTGGTTGGCGGTCGACTCGATGACGAGCGCCCCACCCCGGACATTCAGCCAAGCCCAGCCGCTGCCGAAGCGGCCGGTGGCGGCCGCGGCAAAGCGTGTCTTGAATTCTTCGAACGAGCCAAAGGCCTTGTCGATGGCCGCGGCGAGCGCACCCGTCGGGACCGTGGCACCGGGGCCCATGATCTCCCAGAAGAAGCTGTGGTTCACATGTCCGCCGACGTTGTTGCGCACCGCGGCGCGAACGGCGTCGGGCACGGACGGCAGTCGCTGCAGGAGCTGAATGCCGGTGAGGGCCGATAGCGCGGCCTGGTCCCTGAGCGCGGCGTTGGCGTTGTTGATGTAGGCCTGGTGATGCCGGGAGTGGTGAATCTCCATCGTGCGCGCATCAAGGTGCGGCTCGAGGGCGTCATAGGCGTAAGGCAGCTTGGGGAGGGAGAACGGGCCCGAGGCCGGGGCGGCGGCAGAAGCAGCAACGGGCGCCGCGGCGGCCTGGGCCGTGGAACCAAGTGCGCCCAAGCCCACCAGCGCGACTCCGGCGCCGAGGCCTTTGATCACATCACGACGGGAGATTGGGGATGAGGAGTGCATGGTGCATTTGCTCGCCGGAAGCCGGTCAAGGCAAGCATCCAACCCCAACTCACAAGTTCGTCATGCAGACTTTAGCACGGGGCAAGCGAGCGCGAAACCCGGCAACGAACCGTCAGAATTCCAGCTTGAGACGGACCCCGGCGGCCCACGCATCCTTCGCCCCAATCACACCCCCAGGATTCCGGATGAGCTGAAGATCGGGTTGGAGCGTGATTCCATGCCCCAAGGGCTCTTCCCACGTCAGCTCCACTTGGGTTTCGCTCCGGGCCAAGGGCCCGTGGGCGGCAAGAAACCTATCGCTCAACACCGCCTGTGCCACCGCCAAGCCGAGACTGGACTGCGGACGTGAGCGCAGCAAACCGGACCAGACGGCACCTGCGCTCCATGAGCAGCGGAAATCTTCCGCAGCGGCGGCGGTCCAGCCGCAGCGGCCAAAACAGGAGATGTCACCGAACGCCCCCACTCCGACGGTATGTTCCGCCAAGAAATACACCCCCCGACTCCCGGCGGGGGCGCCGGTCCGGACGTCGGGAAACTTGGCGGAATAACGCCAGCCGCCCAGGCCAAGGTGGGTGTCATCCGTTTCCCAGCCGGCTTCGGCCACATACAGCGTTCCGTCACCGCCACCCAGCTTGAGGTGGGTGCCGCGCGGATTAGAGGGGTCGCCCGGCGCGCCATCATAAGCGGCCGTCTGAAGTGAGACGCCGGCCCATGGCTCGACCCGCACGCGCAAAGCCAGGCTGGTCGACGGAAATATCGAGGGGCCGTTCCGCCCGGTGGCGGACATCTCCGTGCCGATGCCGAACACCGGGCCAAGGAAAAGCGCGCTCGCCTCGGTGACATAGAACTCGGAGTTGAGATTATGGAGTCCGGCCAGCACCGACACGCGATTGGCGGCGAAATTCCGCTCGATCCACGCTTCGTACAGGCTGACGGCCGGCGTACCTACCTCAATGTTATCGATGCCGGCAAGACTGCCGGCCAACTCGTTCGGCCGCCCGCCCGCGTCGCCCAGTCCGTAGACCAACAATCTGGTGTCCTTCCACCCGAAGGCCTTGTCCCCATCGATCGCGACTTGGAGGTCCAAGTTGCCGAGCCCACGCCAGCGGCCAGCCTTGCCGCCCGCGAGCTGCCGCCAGGCATCAACGGCGGCCACCCCTTCGAAAGTGTAGCCGTTGGCATCCAGATTGGACCGGGCACCGGACCAATCTCCCGAAATGCGTTCCTGGGCATAGTCGGGCGCCGGCTCGGAAGTGCGGGCTGGTTGGGCAGCCAGGCAGGTAAAAAAGATGATGACCGGGTAGAGAGGGCGGAACAGGGCGCTGGACATGATAGGTGGGGGACTTTGGCTGGAAGCAGCCAAACGAGAGAACAATCGCAACTTAGACGGTTGGTCAGGCCCGGCGTTTCAAGTAAACCCCCGCGCCCAGCTACCGAACTGCGCTTAGAATTCCAGATAAGCCTGGATGGCGCAGAATGACGCCCGGTCCACGGCGGAGCCGCGAAAATTGGTGCGGGTATATTCGGCCCGCAGCGTCAGCTGCGGTGTGACTTTGAGTGCTGCCACGAAGGTATAGCGGGCCCAACCGGGTCCCCTATCAGCTTGGTCCCCGCTGACCCGGGCTGCGAGTGAAACCCGGTCAGTCAGGCCATGCTCCACGCGCACGAGCCAGGTTTTACCCCGGTCGCCGGTGCCGCCGTCCTTCTTCGTCCAATCGGCGACCAGGAGGGTCGAAGCGGTGAGCTGGTAGGTGGCCCAAAAATCGTAAAGCACCGCCGCGTTCGCCGGGCCGCCACCGCCTTCGTAGCCCACGCCTCCCGTGAGCACCATTTTCGGAATACCCTGGAAGGACACGAAGCCCTCATAGCCTTGGTTGTGTCTCAATTCACCGTCGCCGGCGGAACCCGTGCCGGCCGGAGAGAGGGAATCGAGCAAGGCGGCGCCGAAAACCCAGCGGACGGATTCATCGTCCACCCTCAGCCCGCTGTGGTAACCCGGGATCGGATCATACCCATCGCCGTTCCCGTAGGTGATGGTGGGGTTGTCGACGGCAAAGAACTCCTCATAGCCGAGGTTGGCCAGGAACTTCCCTCCCGTGAGGCTGAGGCCGCGGCCGAGATCATAGGTGACATAGGCGTCGAGCAGCGCGGTTTCGGGCACGGCGTCCGGCAGGTGATAAAGACTGGTCACGGCCGAGACCCGACCCGAGGCGGCCTGGAAGCGCAGGAAGGCGTCGTCGAGGCCGAAGTGATCCGCGGAGGAACCGGGGCGGAAATCCGTCCGCTGGTAGGATTCAGAGACGAATCCGCCGACGGAAAACGCGTCGGTCAGTTTGACTTCGGCCAACCCCCGGCTGGCGAAGCCGGGAAGGAGCAGGCCGACAGCAGCCAATGCGAGGACTCGTATCGTCATGGGGGCCGGGGGTTGAGGAATCGCCGGCACCCAGTGGCACCACGCGACGAAGGCGTTAGAGATTATTGCGACCAAAGAGAAATCAACCCGTTGAGCGCGGAAGGGAGAGGGCCGATGGAGGACACCTTGGCAGAAGGCCAACGCATCGGCACCTTCACTCAACCATGGGCAAGCCAGGGACCCCAGCTTGACAATGGCGTTTTTGGATGGGTAATCCCGCGCACCCGGTTCACGCGCCATGGCCAAATCCCACACCCGCCATTCCCAAGCCCAGCCAAAAGGTGCGACTGCGGCGGCGCGCGCCCTGCTCGCGGTCAAGGAAAGCGACGTGAAATGAACTTGAGCATGAAATCGCACCCGCGACGGACCGGCCTGCGCGCGTGGGTCGGGCTGACCGCCTTGCTGCTGATCGGCCTCTGGCTGCCAGCCACGTCCCATGATTGGCTGGAATCGGTCGCCTGGATTCATGCGCACGATGATTTTGGCCAGGAGGCGCGCCACGAGGCAGCCGATGGTTACTTCCGGGTGGAGCAGGGACTATTGCAGCTGAAAGCCCCGGTACTGGCGGCGCCGGCGTCGCCTACCACCCTGGTCGTCGGCCTCGACTCCCGCAGGGCGCAAAATGAGCCTCCTCCTTTGTCCGTGGTTGAGCACAGCACCGCGCCACCAGAACTAACGGTAAGTTGGCTGTTTTCACGACGCACGGCGGGACCCAACCGGGCGCCTCCGTCAGTGGGCTGATCATCCTCGGATTCGAGGAGAGTCCCAGCCGCCCACGCCCCCCAGGGCGGGGCGTGATTTCCGTCGGTCACCGCGCCGGCCCTGATTGCCCGATTCCCATCCACACCATGACTACCCGCTCCCGCATTGCTTGCCGCCTCACCCTTCCAGCCGCCTACCTGTTCCTCGCCACCGCCCGGCTCACCTCCGCGGCAGAACCGGCCAACCCTCCCCCGCCCGTCCCGGTTCAAACCCTGGCCGAAGCGGTGCTGGCAACGAACCCGGAGTTCAAATTCTACCAAGAGGAGCTCGCCGCGGTCAAAGCCGGGGTGCGGATCGCCGGCTCGGCCAACGACCCGGAACTTTCCGTGGCGGCCGGGCGCAAACGCGCCCGTGACGCGGCCGGCACGGTGACGGGTGAAGGCACCGTCTGGGCGATCTCGCTCTCGCAGACCTTCGAATGGCCCGGCCGCCTGGCCCTGCGGAAAGCCATTGCCAACCGCGAGGTCGCCCTGGCCGAGCTCGGTCTCGCCCGGTTTCAAGCCGCGCTTTCCGCCCGGGTCCGCACCCTCGCATACGGCCTGCTGGCCGCGCAGGAACAGGCCGCGGCGGCCGCCGAGGTGGCGGAGCGTTTCCGGGCGTTGAAGGAGACGTTCCTCGCGCGCGATCCGGCGGGGCTGACCCCGTTGCTCGACACCCGCGTGATCGAGGCGCAGGAACTCGCCCTCCAGCGCCGGGCCACGGAAGCGGCCCTGGCCGCCCAGGCTGCGCTGGTGGAACTGAACCAGCTGCGCGGTCTTGCCGTCGAGGTGCCCCTGCAGGTGGCCAAGGCCAGAATCCTGTTTCACGCCGCCCCCTCGCTGGAGGCCCTGCTCGCCGCCGCCCGGGACAACCACTTTGAGTTCCAGTCGAAAAAAATCGAGCTGGAGCAGCAGGGCTTCGTGGTGCAGCTCGCGCGCAACGAGCGCCGGCCGGCCTTGACCGTGAGCCCCTTTGTCTCCCGGGAAGCGGCCGATGGCCGCGAAACCACCGTGGGACTCGGCCTCAGCGTGCCCCTGCCCCTGGCCGCGCGGAATCGTGCCGGAGTTGATGCCGCGGAGGCGCGCCGCCGCCAGGCGGAGGCCGCCGTGCTGGTCGCGCAGCGCGAGATGGAGCGCGAGGTCATCGTCGCCGCCCAGACCTTCAGCGCAAAATTGGACGAAACCGCCCGCTGGGCGCCCGAGGCCGCCGAGAAGTTCCGCGAGGCCGCCGAACTGGCCGATCGCCATTACCGGCTCAATGCGGTCCCGCTCGCGACCTATGTCGGGCTGCAAACGGCGTATCTTGATGCCGTGGATGCCCTGCTCGACACCAAGCGTGAGGCGCTCGAGGCGGGACTCCGGCTTCAGCTCCTCACCGGGCTCAACTTCAACGCCGTGGCAATCGCGCCATGATCGATCGCATTCTCGAATTCTCCCTGCGCCAGCGAGCCATCGTCCTGCTCGGCGCGGTCGGACTGCTCGGGGCCGGGCTATGGTCCGCGGCCCATCTCCCCATCGATGCGATTCCGGACATCACCGGGGTGCAGGTGCAGATCAACACGGAGGTCCCGGCGCTCGCGGCCGAGGAGTCCGAGAAGCTCGTCACCCAGCCGATCGAGATGGAACTCGCCGGCCTGCCGGGCGTGGAGGAAATGCGTTCCCTCACCAAGTTCGGACTCTCGCAGGTGACCCTGCAATTCAAGGACGGCACCGACATCTACCGGGCGCGCCAGCTGGTCGCCGAGCGCCTGCAGGGCGTGGCGGAACGGCTGCCCGCCGGGGCATCGTCGAAGCTCGCCCCCATCAGCACGGGGTTGGGCGAGATCTTCTACTACAGCGTGGGTTACCGCGCCGACGCGAAGGGCAAACCCGCGACCGAGCTCGAGCAGCTCATTGCCCTGAGCGAAATCCAGGAGTACATGATCAAGCCCCTGCTCCGCACCGTGCCCGGCATCGCGGAGATCAACGGGACCGGCGGCTATGAGAAGCAGTTTATCATCCAGGCCCGGCCGGAAGCACTCGCCGCGGTCGGCCTGACTTTCAGCGAGCTCGCCGCCCTGGTCGCGCAGAACGTGGAGAATTCCGGCGGCGGCATCATCAACCGCGCCGGCGAACAACTCACCATCCGCGCGATCAGTCGGGTCACGACCCTGGAGGAAATCTCCAACCTGCCACTCAAGTTCGAGGCCGGCACGAGGCCGCTGCTCGTGAAGGACGTGGCCGAGGTGAAGCTCGGCACGAAGTTCCGCACCGGTGCCGCCACCCTCGACGGCCACGAAACCGTCATCGGCACCACGCTGATGCTGGCCGGGGAAAACAGCCGCGAGGTCGGCGAACGGGTCAAGGCCCGGATCGCGGACATCCAGACCAAGCTGCCCGAGGGGGTGGAGATCCAGGCACAGTACGACCGCTCCCTCCTCATCGGCCGCACCATCGGGACAGTGGAGAAGAGCCTCTTCGAGGGCGCCGTGCTCGTGGTGGTCGTGCTCCTGCTGCTGCTCGGCAACTGGCGCGCCGCGCTGATCGTGACCTGCGCCATCCCGCTTTCCTTCCTCTTCGCCCTCGCCGGCATGCAGCGTTTTGGCATCTCGGGCAACCTGATGAGTCTCGGCGCCGTGGACTTCGGCCTCATCATCGACGGGGCGGTCGTGATCGTCGAGAACATCGTCCGCCAGCTCGGCCAGCGCCAGCACCAGCTGGGCCGGGTGCTCACGGCCGAGGAGCGCGCGCACACCGTGCTCGCGGCGTCGAAGCAGGTCGGCAACCCGATGTTCTTCGGCGTCGTGATCATCGCGGTCGTCTACATCCCGATCCTCGCGCTCACCGGGATCGAGGGGAAGATGTTCCACCCGATGGCGCTCACGGTGATGCTCGCGCTCGGCGGCGCGCTCGTGCTCGCCCTCACGCTCATGCCGGCGCTGTGCGCGCTGGTCCTCCGCGGCAGGATCCAGGAGGAGGACAACCTCCCGATCCGCCTGGCCAAGCGCCTCTACGCGCCCGTGCTCGCGGCGGCCCTGCGCCTGCGCTGGCTGGTGGTCGGCGGGGCCGTCGCGCTCTTCGCTGGCTCCCTCTGGGTCTTCACCCATCTGGGCGCGGAGTTCACGCCCAAGCTGGATGAGGGGTCGATCACCGCGATGCTCTACAAGCCCGTCGGCATGAGCATGGAGGAGTCTCTCCGCACGGACATCGAGGTCGAAAACCGGCTGCGCCAGGACTTCCCCGAGATCACCCGGATCTTCTCACGCATCGGCACAAGCGAGATCGCCTCCGACCCGATGCCGCCCAACGAAAGCGACGTCTACATCTTCTACAAGCCGGTCGGAGAATGGCCGAAGACCGCCGGGCGGCCGAGCAACAAGGCGGAGCTGCGGGAGCACATCGAGACCGCGCTCCAGAAGATCAACCCCGATTACAGCCTGCTCTTCGCGCAGCCGATCGAGATGCGCTTCAACGAAATGCTGGAGGGCACGAAGGCCGAGCTGTCGGTGAAGATCTTCGGCGACGACTACGACGTGCTGGAAAAGCTGGCGGAGCAGATCAAGGGCATCCTCGAGAAGACGCCCGGCGTGGATCAGGTGGAATATGAGACCGAGGGACGCACCCCGCAGCTGCAGATCAACGCCAAGCGCGACATGCTGCGCCGCTACAATGTCCAGGCCGGGGAAGTGAACAAGGCCGTGAGCGCCGCCCTCGCCGGCGAGGTCGTGGGGCAGCTGGTGGAAGGCAACCGCCGCTTCGACATTGTCGTGCGCCTGCCCGAGGAACTGCGCGCGAATGACGAGGAGATCAGGAAACTCCCCCTGCGCGTCGGGGCCAACGGCCTGCTGCCGCTCGGCGAGGTGGTCGAATTCACGACGGTCAAGACGGTCGACCCCATCCAACGCGACGACGGCCAGCGCCGCGCCGCCCTGATGGTGAACCTCAAGATCCGCGACATCGAGGGCTTCGTCCGCGACGCCGAGCAGCGCATCCAGCAGGAAGTTAAAATGACCGACGGCTACATCGTCGAGTTCGGCGGGCAGTTCAAGAACCTGCAGGAGGCGCGCACGCGCCTGGCCGTGGTCGTGCCATCGGCTCTCCTCCTGATCTTCATCCTGATCTTTCTGGCCTTCGGCTCGCTCAGGCAGGCGCTGCTGGTCTATTCCGGCATCCCCCTCGCCGTCACCGGCGGAGTCGCGGCGCTCTGGTTGCGCGACATGCCGTTCAGCATCACGGCCGCCGTCGGCTTCATTGCGCTCACCGGCGTGGCGGTGCTCAACGGGATGATGCTCGTGAGTTATTTCAATCAACTGCGCGAGGAGGGGAAATCCATCTTCGACGCGGTGCGCGAAGGCGCGCTCACCCGGTTGCGACCGGTGTTGATGACCGCGACGGTCGCGAGCCTGGGGTTTGTGCCCATGGCGATCGCCACCGGGGCGGGCGCCGAGGTCCAGCGCCCCCTGGCCACCGTCGTGATCGGCGGCATCATCAGCTCCACCTTCCTCACCCTCGTGCTGCTGCCGGTGCTCTATGCGTGGTTTGAAAAGTCCCCGCGTGACCAGGCCAACCCATAAGACCTTCCCCATGATCGCCAACTTTAGGCTCTTTTCTGGCGTAGGATTTGCTAAACCAGATCCATGCATCCCAAGCGCGTCCCCGGCCTGATCCTCACCGTCCTTGTCCTCCCGGCGTCTGTCCTCGCCCATCCGGGTCACGACGGTCACGAACTGACCTGGGATTTCGGCACCGAATTGGGGCATCAACTTGCGACGCTGAGCCTGCTGATCGCGCCGCTCGTGATCGGGGTTTGGTTCGCCGTGGGGCTCAAGCGCTCGCGCTCAAAGCTTGCGCGGGTCGCAAGCGAGACGCGGGAACGCCGGCGCTAGGATCCGGCGGATCTCCCGCAGGGTTTGCTTCAGCCGGGCCGTGGACGGGGCGACAAACTTGATGCTCCAGCCGGCGGCACGCAGCCGGCTGATGCCAAGCCAGAGGCCGTCGCCGTGCAGGGCGGTCAGGGCCGGTCGCCAGGCTCCGCCATCGTCCTCCCGCTCCGGGATCAACACGGCATTGCCAAAGCACGCCGCCGGACCCGAGCCGGCCAGGGCCGCGAGCGCCTGCAGGGCGGGGCCCGTCTGATCAAAGCGTTCGCGCAAGGCGAGGATGCCGCCGACTGTCACCTCGCTCTCCAAGACCAGTCGGTCCCAACCCCAAGCCTCGCCGTGGGCCACGCGGCCCGACACAAGCAGGTCCGCATAGAAAGCCGCCCCACCCGCCTCGACCTCGATCCGGGTGGTTTGCCGGTAAGAACAACCGCGATGCGGCACGAGCGGCTCGGGCATCACCTCCAGCCAGCCGCCCTTGGCCACGGCGAAAGTCTGCCGGCACTCGGCCGAGCCGGACTTCATGCGGAAGCTCCGGCTCGCACTCGGCGTCGTGACCAGCAGCGCCGCCCCCTCCCCGACCCTGATGTCCGACTCCAGCCGGTCGCCCGAAAGAATCCCGGCGGTGGGATTCACCACCTGTGCCAGCAGCACGCCGGTGTCGGCGTCCCAATAGGGTTTGCTCAGGTGATAGGGCGCGCGGAACGACTGCGCGGCGAGGACCGTGCGGGCGCGGGCGCCGACTGCGGCCCGCAAAGAAAGATGGCCCGAGAACTCAGTCATGAGTTTTTTTGCTCCGCAAAAAAACCTTAGCTTCCCGCGGAGCGGGAAGCTGCGAACAGCACCGCGTGCTCGATCCAGGCGATCACCTGGTCGAGGTGGTACTCGCGCTTGAGGTCGCAGAACAGGAACGGGCGGGTGCCGCGCTGGACCTTTGCATCGCGCTCCATCACGCCGAGGTCGGCGCCCACCAGCGGCGCGAGGTCGATCTTGTTGATGATGAGGAGATCGCTGAAACGGATGGCGGGGCCGCCCTTGCGCGGGATCTTATCCCCCTCGGCTACGTCGATGACATAGATGAAGGCATCCACCAGCTCGGGGGAAAATGTTGCGGTAAGGTTGTCGCCGCCGCTCTCGACCAGCACGAGCTGGAGGCCGGGTGCGAACTTCGCCTCAAGGGCCCGGCAGGCCTGCTCGTTCATTGTGGTGTCGTCGCGGATCGCGGTGTGCGGGCATCACCAGGGGCCCCGCAACGGGATCCAGCCCGGGCACAAAAAAACCGGGCTCCCCTGAGGGAGCCCGGTTGAGAGTCGGTGGCCGGATCGGCAACCGAATCGAATTAGAACTTCAGGTAGGCCTGAACACCGAAGAAGTTGGCATCAGCGCCACCCTGGGTGTCCTGACGGCTGTACTCAGCACGGACCGTGAAGTCCTTCGTGAGAGCAATGCCAGGAGCCACTGTGTAGCGGACGAACTTCGAACCGGCGTCATTGTCCTTCTCACCGCTCACGCGGAAGGCCGTGTTGACCTTGTCAGTGAACTGGTAGTTGACGAGGAAGAGCCAATTCTTGCCCTTGTCGGCGGTGCCACCATCGCGCTCAGCGTACTCCGCCGCGACCGAGGTCTTGGCGTCGACCTTGTAGGAAGCCCAGATGTTGTAGGCGTAGATGTCCTTGCCGGTCGCCGCGCTCTGGTTGTCGAAGGCAAGGCCCGCGAAGAGGACGAGGTCGGTCACACCCTTGTAGGTGAGGTAACCCTCATAGCCCTGGCCCTTCTTGAGCTCGCCGTCACCCTTGAGGGCGGTGGCGCCGTAAACGGAGTCAAGCAGCGCGCCGCCGTAGCCCCAAGCCGAGTTGGAGACGTCGATCTTGACGCCGCTGTGGTAGCCCGGGATCACGCCGATGCCACCGTTGGCAAACGTGATCGTCGGGTTGTTGACGACGAAGAAGGACTCGTAGCCGAGGTAGCTCAGGAACTTGCCGCCGGTCACCGAGACGCCGTTGCCGGCATCGTAGGTGGCGTAGGCATCGAGCAGCGAAGCCTCGTCCGGAGCCTGGCCCGGCACGAAGTAGATGCTGGCAACCCCGGTCACGGGAGCCGACGTGTACTTGAAGAGCAGCTGGGAGCTATCGACGTCGAAACGGTCGGTAGCGGCGGCAGCCGTGGGCTTCAGGTACGTGTAGGAACCGGCGACATACCCGCTCACGGAGAAGGTGTCGTTGAGTTTGACTTCGGCCATGGCCTGGCCCGCGAAGGCGAGGGCGAGGACGCTAACAGTAGCCAACTTGAGTGCTGATTTGGTCATAGGTTTTTTCTTTTGGAACTTGATGATGTCTGGCCCGACTTTCGACCTGTAGGACGAAAATTGTTCCCGACTCACTTAGCAGATTGGAGGCCAACTGAATGTCAAGATCAGGAAACGATCTGTCCAAGCCCAACTTATATCGCAAGTTATTATATACAAATATATTACGACTTTGATAGCAGCTCCCGAAGCATCCGATCCACCTCTTGGGGATTAGCCCGGCCACGAGCCGCTTTCATGACATGACCCTTGAAGCCATTGATGGCGCTATCCTTACCTTTCTTGTAATCATCTAATGACTTAGGATTAGAGGCGATCGCCTCACGGCACCAGTTTTCGAGCTCGGCACCGGAATTTGAGCTAGATTCCAATCCAAGGCGTGCAGCCACCGCTCCCGGCCGCTCGCCGGTTCGAAAAACCTCGGCAAAGACGTCCTTGGCCGCCGGCCCAAGCAGTTTGCCGCCAGCCACCAGCGTGACCAATTCAGCCAAATGGGCGGGCTCAATCCGGCACTGGGCCAGGCTGACTCCTGCCGACCCCATCTCACGCAGGAGGCCATTGATGATCCAGTTGGCAGCCATGGCAGGCTGACCGGAGATACGGGCGGTTTCCTCGAAGAAGCGGCTGAGCGCCTGATCCCAGATCAAAACCGAAGTGCTGGTATAGGGCAGCTGATATTCGGCAAAAAAGCGGCGCTGCCGGTCGAAAGGCATCTCGGGCAAATCACGGCGGAGGCGAGCCAACCATTCCTCATCGACCCGGACCGGCATCAGGTCGGGATCGGGAAAGTAGCGGTAATCATGCGCCATTTCCTTGGACCGGAGGGATTGGGAAGCTCCCGTCTGGCCATCGTAGTCGCGTGTTTCCTGGACGATCACCCCACCCCGCTCCATCACGGCCAACTGGCGCTTGATCTCGTGCGCGATGCCATCCCGCACAAACGCGATGGAATTGAGGTTCTTTAGCTCAACCTTGGTCCCGAGGCGCGCCTCGCCCATGGGGCGGATTGAGATATTCGCGTCGCAGCGCATCTGCCCCTTTTCCATGTCACAGTCCGAGATGCCCCCCTGGACCATCGTCGCGCGCAGCGAAGTCAGGAAGGCATGAGCCTCATCGGCGCTCTGTATCGCCGGATCGGACACGATCTCCATGAGCGGGGTGCCAGCGCGGTTGTAGTCGACCAGGGATTCCCCCGCAAAATGGTTCAGTTTGCCAACGTCCTCCTCAAGATGAATGCGCGTCAGCGGGATCGCCTTGTGCTCCCCCATGATATTCCGCGCAGCCCCCGGAAGCTCGATCTCCACCTGGCCACCCAGGCAGATCGGCTGGTCGTACTGCGAGATCTGGTAGTTCTTGGGCGAGTCGGGATAAAAATAGTTCTTCCGGTCCCATTTGCAGACCGGCGCGATTTTGCAGCCGAGCATCAGCCCCGCCTTGATCACCGCGTCGAGCGCGGCCTTGTTCATGACCGGAAGCGCGCCGGGCAGGGCCAGCACTACCGGATCCGTGAGCGTGTTCGGCTCCCGGCCAAAGCCCGTCTCCACCGGGGAAAACATCTTCGAGCGGGTCCGGATCTGCACATGGACCTCAAGGCCGATGACCGCTTCGTAGTTCATGATGATTCCGCTCGATCGTCCCGAGGTGTTCAAAGCGCCGGGCGACGGGTGTGCCACTCATGTCCGCTTTCGTAGGCTCGGGCGATGGCCAGCAGTTCCGCCTCCTGAAAGGGCTGGCCGATGAGCTGCAGGCCGACCGGCAGTCCGCCGGAGGTGAAGCCACAGGGGACGCTGATGCCGGGCAGGCCGGCGAGGTTCACCCCGATCGTGTACACATCGCAGAGGTACATCGCCAGCGGGTTGGCGGCCTTCTCTCCCACCCGGAACGCCGGGGTCGGCGCGGTGGGGGTGAGGATCGCGTCAACCTCGTGGAACGCGTTGAGAAAATCCTGACGGATCAGCGTGCGCACCTTCTGGGCCCGCAGGTAAAAGGCGTCATAGTACCCGCTGGAGAGCACATAGGTGCCGAGGATGATGCGCCGCTTCACCTCCGGGCCAAAACCCTCGGCGCGGGACCGGAAATACAGGTCCACGGCATCCGTCGCCGACTTCGCCCGGTGGCCGTAGCGGATGCCGTCAAACCGCGCGAGATTCGAGGAGCACTCCGCGGTTGCGATGATGTAGTACGCACCGACCCCGTACTCGGTATGCGGCAGGGAGACCTCCTTGATCGTGCAGCCGAGCCCCTGGTAGTACGCGACGGCCTTCGCCACCGCGGCCGCCACCTCGGGATCGAGCCCCGCGCCGAAATACTCCTTCGGGATGCCCAGCCGCCATGGCCCGCGGCGCTGCGGCAATTCCGCGCGGTAATCGGGCACCTCCGCGCGAAACGAGGTCGAGTCGTGGACATCGTGCCCGGCAATGGCACGCAGCACAATCGCGGCATCCTCCACCGTGCGGGCAAAGGGCCCAATCTGGTCCAAGGAAGAGGCGAAGGCGACCAGCCCGTAGCGGGAGACGAGGCCGTAGGTCGGCTTCAGCCCCACCAGTCCGCAAAAGGCCGCCGGCTGCCGGATGGACCCGCCGGTATCGGAGCCGAGGGTCGCGACCGCCGCGCCCGCCGCGAGGGCCGCAGCGCTACCACCCGAGGAGCCGCCGGGCACCCGGCTGAGATCCCAAGGGTTGAGGGTCGTCTGCGTGGCCGAATTCTCGGTCGACGAACCCATCGCAAACTCATCCAAGTTCAGGCGCCCCCAAGGAATGGCGCCGGCCGCGCGCAGCCGGACCGTGACCGTGGCATCGTACGGTGAGATGAAATTCGCGAGCATCCGGCTGGAGGCAGTCAGCGGCTGGCCGGTCACTGCGATAACATCCTTCATGCCGATCGGGATCCCATCGAGCGGCCCCCGCGCCTGGCCGGCGGCGCGGCGCGCATCCGAGGCCCGGGCCTCGGTCAGGGCGCTCTCCGCATCCAGCGAGTTGAAGGCCTTGACCCGGCCGTCCACCGCTTCCTTGCGGGCCAGCAACGCGCACACCAACTCCTCGGAGGAAATTTCCCGCCGCGCCAGCATGCCACCCAGATCGGCGACGGTTCGATAGTAGATCTCGGAAGCCATGACTCCAAAGCCGGGAGCGCCCGGTTTATTCGACCACCTTGGGAACGGAGATCATGTGGTTGCGCTGGGCCGGGGCATTCTGCAGCGCCGCGGCGACAGACAGCGACGGCGACGGCACATCCTCCCGCCAGACGTTGAAGAGCGGAAAGGCGTGGGCCGTCGGCTCCACAGCCGAGACATCGACCTGCTTCAGTTGCTCAATGTGGTGCAGGATGTCCCCGATCTGCTTGGTGTACTCCGCCTTCTCCTCCGCTGAGAGCGCCAGCCGCGCCAGCGAAGCCACCCGCTCGATGTCGATTTCGTCCGAGGATGCCATGATGCCAACGGGCTATTTCCGGATCTGGATCCCGGCATCCTCCACGATCTTCGCCTGGATGCCGTTGAAGATGCCGTTGACCTCGTCATCCGTCAGGGTCCGGTCGGCGGCCCGGAAGACAATGGAGTAAGCCAGGCTCTTTTTCCCCTCGGGAACGCCGGCGCCGCGGTAAAGATCGAAAACGCGGACATCCTCGACGACCAGGCTGCCCCCGGTGGCGGCACGGGCCGCGGCCAGGATCAAACTGCGGATTTCACCGGCCGGCCGCGCCTCATCCACCAGCAACGCGAGATCGCGCAGCGCGGTCGGAAACAGGCTGAAGTCGGCGTAACGCGGACGGAATCCACGGGCACCGAGGCGCTCCGGCAGGATCAAAAACTGACCGGCATAGACCTTGCCCTCGACGCCAGCCGCGCGGACCGCCGCCAAGTCGAGCAGGCCGAACTGCGCGACCCAACCGCGCTCGATCCGGCCGATCGCCGCCGCGTGGCCCGATTGCCAGCCGGGGGTGACGTCCTGGCTCAGGTGACGGGCTTCCTTGGCGAGGTCAACCCCGGCCGCCCCGGACAGCACCTCGACCAAGTGCTTGGCCGAATAAAAGTCAGGCGCACTGCGGCGCAGCCAGGTGCGACCGCCGGGATTTTCCGAAATGATAAAGGCGACCGCCACCCATTCACTGAACTGGCCATCCTGCTCAAGAAAGACCCGCCCCGTCTCGCAAAGACGCTCGATTTCCACCCCGCGCGACTGGTTCAGCTGCAGGGACTCGAGCAGGCCGGGAATCAGACTGGAGCGCAGGTTGGATTGATCCTCCACGAACGGATTGGACAGGGCCGCCGCCGTGGACACTCCCGGACCGGACCAAGCCCGGACCTCGCGGTCGCTGCGTAGCGTATAGTTCAGGCACTCGTGGAAATCCTGCCCCACGAGGTAATCGGTGACCTTGCGGTTGAAAAGGGCCACGGGCGCGTCCTCCACGACCAGGCCGGGCGCCACCGGCGTGACGCTGGGAATCTTTTCCGTACCGTAGACACGCAGGACCTCCTCGACCAGGTCGATGGGGCGATCGAGATCATCGCGCCAGCTCGGGACGGACACTGTCCAAGCCGGTCCCCGATCCAGGGTCTGCTCCTCCCGGGTCACCGTCAGCTCCAGCAATTCGAGCGAGGCCTTCATTTCAGCATCGGGAATCTCAAAGCCGAGGCGCTCGCGGATGAAGGCCGGGGTGAAGACAATCTCCCGGTTCCAAGGCACGTCCCCACCCACTTTCCAACCGGGGCCGGCCACCTGCCCGCCCGCCGTCTCGAGGATGAGGTCGATGGCCCGCCAAGCCGCTTCCAAGGTCCCGTGCGGGTCCACGCCCCGCTCGTAGCGGTAGGACGAATCCGAGGCCAAACCCAGCCGCTTCGAGGTCGCCCGCACCGCCTGCCGACGGAAAACTGCGCACTCAAGCACGAGGTCCGTGGTGTCATCAGCCACCCCGGAGGCCACCCCGCCCATGATGCCGGCAATCACGACCGGCTGGCCGGCATCGGCGATCACGAGCATGTCCTCGGACAGTTTGCGCTCTTTGCCATCCAGCGTGGTGATCGCCTCGCCGGCCGTGGCGCGGCGCACGTGGATCTCCGCGCCGGCGAGGCGACGAGCATCAAACGCGTGCAACGGCTGGCCGGTCTCGAGCATCACATAGTTCCCGACATCAACGACGTTATTGATCGGGCGCAGGCCCACCGCCCGGAGACGGTCCTGCAGCCAGGCCGGGCTCGGGGCGATGCGGATCCCGGTGATCACATGGGCCGTGTACAGCGGGCAATCCCCCGGGGCGGACACCTTGACAGCGCGAAGCAGATCGGGCCGGGCCGGGGTGGTCGGCACGCCGCGGAATTTTTCCTGCGGATAGGCCAGGTCCTTCCTGAACCACGCCGCCAGTTCCCGGGCGATACCCAGGTGAGAAAGACAATCCGGCCGGTTCGGGGTGATCTCGATGTCGAGGATCACGTCGCCCGAAGGCAGCACCTGATTGATCGGCACCCCCAGGTTGGGCCGGGCGGCCAGGATCAGGAGCCCATCCACATCCTCGGCAATCCCGAGTTCCTTCGCGGAGCACATCATGCCGTCGGATTCCTGGCCGCGGATCTTCGAGCGCTTGATGACAAAATTCCCGGGCAGCACGGCGCCCGGCAGCGCCACCGGCACCCGATCGCCGACCTTGTAGTTCTGGGCGCCGCACACGATCGTCTTGACGCCGCCGGCCGGACCGACGTCGACCTGGCAGACCGAAAGCTTGTCCGCATTGGGATGCTTGTCGCGCACGAGCACTTCCCCGACCACGACCTGCTCCAGGCGGGGGGCCCCGGTACGGATAACCTGTTCCACCTCGAAACCGAGGAAGGTGACCGCGCGACAAACCTCCTCAACCGGAGCGTCGAGGGCCACGTAATCCTGCAACCAGTTCAGCGAGATCTTCATGGCCGGTCAGCAAACTGCTTCAGGAAACGCCCGTCATTCTGATAGAAATATCGGATGTCATCGATGCCGTAGAGAGTCATGGCCAGACGCTCCAGGCCCATGCCAAAGGCGAACCCTGTCCAGACCGCCGGGTCGTAGCCCACGGCGGAAAAAACCTCGGGATCGACCATGCCGCAGCCGCCGATCTCGATCCACTCCTTGTTGACCTTCGGCAGGTGGCGGGCGCTGAGGTCCACCTCGAAGCTTGGCTCGGTATAGCCGAAATAATGCGGGCGGAAACGGGTCTTGGTGTCCTTGCCGAGCAGGCTGGCGAAGACGTAATCCAAGAGGGCCTTGAGGTCGCGCACGGTTACATTGCGATCCACATAAAGGCATTCCAACTGGTGGAAATTCGCGCTGTGCGAGGCATCCGTGGTATCGCGGCGGTAAACCCGGCCGGGCGAAACGATGCGGATCGGCGGCTGGCCCTGCAGCATGGTGCGGATCTGTACGGACGAAGTGTGCGTGCGCAGCAGGTAACGCTCCCCCGGATTCCGCTTCGAGATGTTGGCGAACTGGGCTCCCTCGGGAAAATAGAACGTGTCCTGGGCATCGCGCGCCGGGTGATCGGCCGGGGTGCTCAGGGCATCGAAACAATAGTACTCCGTCTCCACCTCGGGCCCGTCGGCGACCGCGAAGCCGACCTTGCGCAGGATGCGGCACATCTCCTCCCGGACCTGGGTCAGGGGGTGAAACGTGCCCGGGCCGGAATCCGGCGCGGGCAAGGTGGCATCCACCTGCGGCCCAAGCTGGGCGGCCATCTCGGCGGCCTGGATGCGGTGCAGGGCGGCATCGAGGAATGTCTGGATCTGCTGCTTCGCCTCGTTGATGAGCTTGCCCAGGGCGGGACGCTCCTCCTTGGCCACCGAGCCCATGCGCTTCATCAACGCGGTCAGTTCCCCGTTCGGGCCGACCAGGCGGGCCTTGGCCGCCTCGAAGGCCGGCCGCTCCGCGATGGCGGCCAGCTCGTTACTGGCACGGGCGATGAGGTCTTTCAGCGAGTCCTGCATGGATGTTCTAGGCAGAATTCCCGGCGCACCCGGTGTTCAGCAAGTCTTTATGCTGGGGGTTCCCCAACAAAAAGGACGGCGACCGTAGCACGGCGCCGTCCCGGAGGAACCTGGAGTGGATCGGGAGAAAATCCCGGGGCTCAGGCTTTCTTCGCGGAGGCGGCCTTGTCCTTCAGGGCGGCCTGCGCCTGCTTAACGAGCCCGACAAAGGCGACCTCGTCGCGGATGGCGAGGTCGGAGAGAACCTTACGGTCCAGCTCGATGCCGGCGGCCTTGAGGCCCTCGATGAAGCGGCTGTAGCTGATGCCGGCACTGCGGCAGGCGGCGTTCAGGCGGACGATCCAGAGGCCGCGGAAATTGGCCTTCTTCTTCTTCCGATCGCGATAGGCATACTGCCAGGCGTGCTGGACAGCCTCCTTGGCGTAGCGGTAGAGCTTCGATTTATTGCCGAAATACCCGCGGGCGTATTTCAGGACTTTCTTGCGTCGCTTGCGGGAAGCGGGGGAGTTGGTTGCACGAGCCATGTTGGTTTTTCCTTGGTTTAATCGCCGGCGGGTCGGCTTAGTTCACCCGCCAAGGCGTGTTTGGATTGATGCGCGACTGGTTTACAGGCCGTGCGGCAGGCAGCGGAGCAGCGGAGCCGCATGACCAACGGCCACCAATTTGTCCCGTGAGGCACGACGCTTCTGCTTCGTGCTCTTGGAGGCAAGGAGGTGACGGAAACCGGGCGTGCGGCGCACGAGCTTGCCCTTGGCGGACAGCTTGAAGCGCTTGGCGACAGACTTCTTGGTCTTTTGCATGGGAATCAGGGGTCAAAAACAGAGATTGGACCCGGGAGTGTAAAGGGCAAAGTTGGGTGAATAGCCGGGTAAACCAACCCGCGCACCGGCAACGCCGGGGTTGGACACAAAAAAGGCCCGGATTGCTCCGGGCCGAAAGTGTCTTACTGGCCGCGACCTTGGCCGCCACCACCGGGACCGCCACCACCGGGACCGCCGCCGCCGGGACCGCCGCCGCCGGGTCCGCCCCGACCGCCGCGGCCACCAGGACCACCGGCACCAAACGCGGCCGGAGGCGGCATTTGCATCATCGGATCCGAGGCCAAGGCATCGAGGAGGCGCTTGCGGGTGCGCTCCTGATCGAGCTCAGCCGTCGTGCGCTCAATGCGGGCCCGCTCCATATCGGAAGTGATGGCAAAGATCTCCTTGAGGAATTGGTCGCGCTGCCTCTGAACCGCCACGATCTGGGCGTCCATCGCCTTGATCTCGGTGGTGCGGCTCGCGAAGTTGGCCTTGGCCGTGTTCGTGGCATCGACATCATCCTGCTTCTCCTTGGCGATGTCGGCCGACTTCTTGGCTTCCTTCTGGCGATCCTCCTCGACTTTCTTCGCCTCTTTTTCGGCCGTATCCTTGCGGTTCTTGTCGCGAATCACCTCATCAGCGCGCTTCTTGTCATCGATCGCTTTTTGCTTCTTGGCCTGATATTCGACTTCGTGCACAGCCGCTTTCTTGCGGTCAGCCGAGTAGAACACCATAAACACAGCCAACATAACCGTCGGGCAGATCAAAAAAATCCATTTTTTCATGTGAGTGGGGTGAAGCGGGTTTGGCTTACTGCTTCTTCTGCTTGGCAAGTTCCTCCTGGGCACGGCGCTCGGCCTCGATGCGGGCCTGCTTCGCGCGCTCATACTGGATCACTTCCTCCTCGCCGCGCTTGGCGTTTTCCTGCGCCTGCTTGGCGGCCTCGCGGACAAGACCAACCTCAGCGGTGGCCGCCTTCTTCTGGAGCTCCAAATCGGAGATTTCCTTGTTCAGCGCGGTGAGCTCGGTCTGCTTCTCGTCGATCGTGCGAATGAGCTTGTCCGCATCCTGCTGGGCCCGGGCCAGGGTCTCCTTGCGCTCGATTTTCAGCTTCTTTTCCTCGTCGGTAATGCGCTGCTTCTCGGCCTTTTCAGACTCCTTCCGCGTGCGGAGGGCGAGGGCGTCATTGTAGGCCTTCTCCTGGTCGGCGACCAGCTGCGCCGCCTTGGCTTTCTTGGCATCATCGATCTTTTGGATTCGATCAACCTCTTTCTGGTTATGTTCCTTCAGGAAGGTCCAGTAGTAGCCGGCAAAGCCGAGCACACAGAGAATGGGGATGACGAAATAGACTGAGGTCTTCTTCTTCATTGGAGAGATGGTTGGGGCGGGGGGTTAATTATAGGTTCGCCCGCTTCTGGTCGCGGACCTTGATGGAATCTTCGGACGCCTTCAGGATCTGCTGGAACTGACCGGTGGCTTGGGTGTTGGTTTTGACGTCAGGCACGGCGAGGCCCTTTTTGCACGCGTCAACCGCCTCTTCGTAGCGATCGGCCGAATAACAGTAGTAGGCCAGCGAAAGATAGAGGGTGACTTCACGACCGGGAACGCCCTTGCGATCGGCCTCCTTGAGGGCATCGATAGCCGCGGGAACCCGATCGAGCGAGAAATTGGCTTGACCGACCTGCAGGTCGAACTGGCCATTTTGCGGGTAATTGGTCGCCGCCTCCTTGAGCACGTCGATGGCCTTGTCCTGCTTGCCGAGCTGCTGGTAATAGGTGGCGACGAAGCCCCAGACACGCTCGGTCATGGCAGGCTGAATGCGATTGGCCCGCAGAGCCTCAAGCATGACCTCGGCGCCCTTCTCGATCTGGCCGATGTCAAAATAGGTCTTCGCGAGGTTCAGCACATGGCTGGTGGGGTCATCGCCCTTGTCGCCCTTGAACAGTCCCGCCTCACTCATCGCGCGGTCGTAGGCGACGATAGCGCGGTAACGGTACTCACTCGCCTTTTGCTTGTCGCCCTTTTCGGCGGCCGTATTCCCCATGCTGAGGTATAGTCCGGGCAGCATGGTCCAAAGGCGGGTGTTTCCCGTGGATTTCGGTTCCTTCTTGAGCAGGAGCTCAGCGACGCGGGCGGAGTTCTCGTTGTCTCCCTCGTACTGATACATCGCCATGATGAAACGGTACAGCGGGGTGGGAAAGTTGATGCTGAGGGACAGCGCATCCGTGGCCACTTGGCGCGCCTGGCGAATCAGCGGGAGGTCGATCTTGTCATCAGCACGATCCATCGTCGCCTTCCGGTAGAGGAAGTTCGCGTATTGGTACATGTCATTCAGGTCCTTCCGTGGTGCCCGCTTGATGTACTCCTCATAATGGAAAATGGCCTTGTCGAGCAGCTTGGCACGGTCGGCAGCCGTCTGATTGGGGGAATCGATCGCAACAAAAAACACGATCGCGAGGTTCTTGCGCGCTTGGGTGATATCCTGCAGCGGCAGGCGACCGGGGATCCGCGTGATGATGTCGAGCACGGTCTCAAGAGGCTCGATGGCGACCCGCGTTTCCGGCAGCTGCAGCGAGAGGTTGCCCTTGTAGAGATTCAGCTGGGCGCGGTCGAAGCTGTCGCCGGGCTCCGCCACCTTGAGCAGCTCGTCGAGAATGGCGAGCGACTTGGGCGTGTCATTGGCATCCGTGGCTTCCTTGAGCTTCAGCATGCCCTCCGAGACCTTCTGCGAAAGCTCATTCTTGAGCGGCTGGGCGGCCAGACCCTCCTGTTGGGCCCGAAGCTCGAGGGAGAGCAAGAGGCCACCGACGACAACGAGGGCAACGCAGCCAAAAATCTGGGAGAAAGTGTTTTTCACGGTCATTTCGAATTCCCGTTGAGTTTGAAATTGATCGGCACCGACATGTTGGTCTTGACGCTCTTGCCACCCTTCTTACCGGGCTTGAACTTCCACTTGGACACCGCAAGCAGGGCCGCCTGTTCAAACTCGCGCTGGGAGGAGGAAAGTACCCTGGCGTTTACCACCAGGCCGTTCTCATCCACAACGAAGCCGACCTCGACAAAGCCCTCCACACCCTTGCGCTTCAGGTCGGCCGGGTAGTTGGGAGGAACCTGCAGCGTGGGATTGGGAATAGTGTCAAGATCCTTGAGCTCGAAAACCTTCGCGAATCCGGCCGTGAGGTTACCCTGCGGGATGCTCAGCGCGCCCGTGGAAAGCTTGAGGCTGTCCGGAGGCGGCGGCTGGGGCGGAATGACAAACGAATCCGGGGTCACCAACTGCGGCAGATCCTGCTGCATTGGGGGCATGAACTCGATCTTCTCCGGGGTCTCCTCCGACTCCTCGGGCTCGGTTTCCTCCGGGGGCAGCGTCTTAAGCTCAAGCTGCACCACCTTCTCCACCTCTTTCTTCCTTTCAGGCGGGCCCGACTTGGTGGCCTCGCTGACCCACACCACGCCAACATGGAGAACGATGGCAAAAATAATACCAATGATCAGATCGCGACGCATGGGATAATGGGGTTGAGTGATTATCTACCCGTTTCGGTGGTCGAGGTATTGACCGAGAACGTAATCCCCGCGTCGCGCAGCGCGTCGATGACCTTGATGGTGGACGCGAAGGAAGCGAGCGAATCGCCCGCAATGAGAATGCGCTGGTCGCTGACCGGGACTGTTTCCTTGTATTGCTTGAGGCGGACCGGGAGCGAAACCAGCTCCAGGGGCTCGCGATTCCAATACATGGTATCGGCATCCGAGACCTGCAGGGTCACGTCATTGGGATTCGGCGGAGAGGGCGAAGGATTGGAGACCGGCAGCGAAACCGGAAGCGACGCGATCTTGTCCAGCGAGAGAGTGAACAGGACAAAGGTCGCGAGGAGGAAGAAGATCACATCGATCAGGGGAATGATCTCGATGCGCGCCTTTTTTTTGCCGTCGTCTGTTTTTGAGGAGCCGCCGCCTGACATGGGTAAATTGGTTGGGATTAAAGGGAAATCGGGTGCGAAGGTATCACGTCGACTTGGGCGCGGTCTTCGCCTCGATCAGGATTTTCTTGAAACCCGCCTTGCGGACTTCGTTCAGGACATAACCAAAAACCTGGCTGTAACGCGACTCGCCGTCGGCATTGAGAAGGATCTTGCCCTCCTTGTTGGTGGCCACGCCCCACGCCTGGATGCGTGGAATCAGGTCGTCGAGGCCGATGACGGCGTCATTCCATGCGACCCCGCCTTCGGCGGTCACGCTGATCGTGACGGAAGCCGAGGGATCACGCGCCTCCGTTGTGGAGGCCTTCGGGAGGTCGACCCTCACTCCCGCTGTCTTGTTGAGGGAGAGGGTGAACAACACGAAGGTCGCGAGCAGGAAGAAAATGACGTCAATGAGAGGAATAATCTCAATGCGCGCCTTCTTCTTTCCGCCGCCGCCGCCGCCGCTTGATCCAGACATGGGATTGGTTAATTCAGGATTACACTACGCCACCGGAGCGCCCGTTCAGCGAGCGAACGGGGGGATGGTTTCGGACTTCTTGACCAGGATCTCGAGGGCGTTGGAAGCATCAGCAACCTCATGCTTCGCCTCCTCGATACGGGTGTTCAGATAATTGTAGGGTAGCAAGCAGGCGATGGCGATCAAGAGGCCGCAAGCCGTGGCGATCAGGGCTTCAGCAACACCACCGGTGATAGTGGAGGCAGCCGCGCCAATGTCGCCACCGCCGAGCGCGCCGAAGGTGCGCATCATGCCGGTCACGGTGCCGAGCAGTCCAAGCATGGGGGCTGCCGTGATGCAGGTGTCGAGCGTGGCCATGCCCTGGCCAAAGCGGTTCATTTCATGACTGGAGGCGCGGATGAAGGCGTTGGTCATGGAGAACTCCTTGTTCGTGAGGGCGTACACCAGGATGCGGGCAACGAAGTCCTTACTCTTCTTGCCGATCTCGACCGCGGCCTGCAGGTCGCGACGCTCGACGCACTCGAGCATCTTCTCGACCACCTCGGGCTCACGGGTGCCATTCTCACGAACGATGAAGAGGATGCGCTCGATCACCACGGTCGTCCCGAGGAACGACAGCAGGAGGATCGGCCACATGATTTCCTTGCCGGCGTGGAACAGCTCCATGAACGACATGGAACTGCCGTCCGGGTTCGTAAGGAGGAACGCGAAGGTGTTGAGGATCGGGGTGGTCATAGTAGGGAGTGTAAGGGACAGGTTCTAGAGAGGTAGGCGGGGCGGTCGGGGAGATTCGGTCAATCCAACGTCGGGCGCCCCGTTTCATGTGGGCAGGGCGCGAGGCACGACGTCGAGGTGAGGGGTAACTAGTGGGGTATTGGGTTTTAAAACACTAAGCTAACTGCGGAGAAATTGAAATCAGTGAATATCGAAAACTGCCTGTCAAACACCTTTCTGCGTTCGCGGGCGAAAAAAAATTCCAGCGGGCCGGTTGCACTGGTTAACCCGAAATGACGCGGAAACTAATTCGCGGGAAATGACCCGCCGTTTCCCCGCGCGGCGGACAGTTTCACTCTCAGCGAGGATAATTCGCCGCGCTTTTTTCCGCGGCGGGAGGCTTGTTCCCAAAGTGGCTGCCCGACTAGGACTCGAACCTAGACAAGCAGAGTCAGAATCTGCTGTGCTACCATTACACCATCAGGCAGTAAAAATTTCTGCGGGCGGTCTGCGCTGTTCTTCGCCGTGCCGGCCAACAAACAAATGCTTGGGATTGGAGCCGGCGATGGGATTCGAACCCGCAACCGCCTGTTTACAAAACAGGTGCTCTACCGTTGAGCTACGCCGGCGAAGTCCGACCGCGCCTCTAAAATGCAGGACCGGATCGGTCCGTAAGAAAGAACGTGTTTTGTGATAGCTGGATCCATCCCTGCGGGCAGACAACCGGGGAGAGGTTGGTGGCTCCCCGGGGACTCGAACCCCGAACCTACTGATTAAGAGTCAGCTGCTCTACCATTGAGCTAGGAAGCCGCCTGCCAAGAGGGGCAAAAGCTCATCAACACACAGTTGATGTCAACAGCGATTTCCTCCGGAGGAAAAAGGTTTCTCCCGCGCCCGGCCAAATCGATCGCTTCACAGACCAATCCCGGGTTTTTTCTGCTTGCGGATGGAACAGCCGTGGCGCTTTGTCGCCCTCTTCGTGAATGAATCGGGGCGTAGCTTAGCCTGGTAGAGCGCTACGTTCGGGACGTAGAGGTCGCAGGTTCGAATCCTGTCGCCCCGACCATTGCAATGACTCGCGCCGAGGGAACAGTCGGTGAATCCTTTCCCGAATCCGTCTGAGGTAAAACCGGAATTTGCCCGGTGCACCATCAAATGCAGAAGGGATTGAACCTGCGCTCGTGCGCCAGCGTGGTCATCGGGCCATGGCCCGGGGCGACCACGGCAGCAGCGGGAATCACCTCGAGCATGCGCTCCAACTGCCGGGCCAGTTCATGCCGGCAGTGGTAGGCTCCGCCCACCGAGCCGGCAAAAAGCAGATCCCCCGCCACAAAAAGCGGGGCTCCGCGGGGCGCAGCCCCCGAGGCCACGAGGTAGCAGCTGTGCGCCTCGACATGCCCCGGCGTATCGTAGGAAGTCACCGCCATGCGACCAAAGGATTGCGGCCGGCCTTCCTGCATGGACAATGCGCCGGCCACGCCTGATCCGACCGGCGCAAAAACCGGCACCCGCCCGAAATGCCCCATGACCTCGCGCAGGCCTCCCGCGTGCTCCGGCTCGGCATGGGTCAGGAAGACGCCGCCCAGCGACTTCACATGGGCGGGCCACTCGCGCGCCAGGAGTTCAAAAGAGGAGCCCACATCAAAGAGGAGCGCTTCCGAACCACCACACTCCCCCACCAAGTAGGCGTTGGAAACACCCACTCCATGCCGCATGCGCAGTGGCCAGACACAAAACGGCAGCCCGGTGATTTCCGGCAGGGGGTAGCGCCCCTCCCGCAGCGCCCCCAGCCCGACTTCGTTGAGCTTGAGGGCCCCGGCCAGACGCCGGACTTCCGCGGCGTCCAAGTCGTAACGGTAATCAATCGCATCCCGGATCTTTCCCACCGTGACTCCCGATCGGGCCGCAACTTCCTCGTCACTGAAGCCGGAACGGCGGAGCGCCTTCTCAAGCACGTCACCGAGTTCGTCTTCTAGCGGGATGGGTCCGGCGGTCACGACGCAAGGCAAGGGACGGCGGCGGGCGCAGGCAAAATTGAATTTCTTTTCTGCCGCGGTTTTGGCACCGTGCGGCATGGACCCCGTTCAACAGGAAGTTCTCGACATCTTCATCAGCACCAAGGCCCTGCTGCACGGGCACTTCGTCCTGCGCTCCGGCCTGCACAGCGGACACTACTTCCAGTGCGCCCAAGTCTGCCAACGGATGGATGCCGTCGAGCGCCTGGCCGCGCTGCTGGTCGCAAAGCTGGCCCAGGTGAGATTCGACACCGTGCTGGCGCCGGCCATGGGTGGGCTGGTCATCGGGCAGGAGGTCGCCAGGGTCGCGCGCAAGCGTTACATTTTCGCCGAAAAGGAGAACAACGTGCTCGTCCTGCGCCGGGGCTTCGTCTTCGCGCCGGGCGAGCGCGTGCTCGTGGTGGAGGACGTCGTGACCCGCGGCGGCCGGGTCCGCGAATGCCTCGACCTCGTGCGCCAGGGCGGCGGCACGGTCGCAGGCATCGGCATGCTGGTTGACCGCAGCGGCGGCGAAACCCACTTCGATGTGCCGACGGTGTCCCTGCTCGAGCTTAACTTCCCCACCTACCCCGCCGACGCGCTCCCCGAGGCGATTGCCCGGATCCCGGTGCAGAAGCCGGGCAGCTGAATCGGGACTTCCGCGCCTATTTTACGTCGATGCCGAGGACAGTGATCTTTTCTCCGACGTAGACGTAGAACCGGTTGATCCCTTTCTGGATCGACTTCCGGGCCTTGGGTAGGTCGTCGGTGACCGGATCGTTGTTGATCCGGGTGACCACCATTCCCGGCTTCAGCTTCGAGCTGTAGTCCGAGGCATCGGACACCGCGGTGATCTGGAGCCCGTCCACCTTGGCATCGAGCCGCAATTTCCGGCGGTCACCGGGGGTCAGTCCGGCGACCGTCACGCCTGCCAAAAGCTCGTTGGGCCGGCCGGAATCATCCTCAAAATTGGCCAGCGTCACCTCGACGGTGTCCTCCTTGCCCTCCCGGAAATAGCGCACCTTGATCTGGGAATCCGGCGGCTTCTGGGAAATGACAACCCCGAGTTCGGCCTTACTCCCAACCGACTTGCCATCGATCGCCACCACGACGTCGTCGATCTTGAGCCCGGCTTTGGCGGCGGGACCCTCGGTATCGACGCCGGTCACAACCACGCCCTTCGAATTGGGGGGAAGTTTGAAGGAGCCGATCAGGTCGGGCGCCAAGTCATCCGGGTCAATGCCGAGATATCCGCGGGATACCTTTCCGTTCCGGATCAGGTTCTCCATGACATTGGTGGCCAGTTTCACAGGCACCGAGAATCCAATGCCGATACTCCCACCCATCTCGCCCCGGCCCGTGGAGAGGATGGCGCTGTTGATGCCCACGAGTCGGCCCTTGGCGTCGACCAAGGCGCCGCCGGAATTGCCCATGTTGATGGCGGCGTCGGTCTGGATGAAATCCTCGTAGCCCTTGGTCTCGGCCGTGTCCAGGAGGCGGATCTGCCGGCCTTTGGCCGAGACGATGCCCATGGTTACCGTCTGACCGACGCCCAGCGGGTTCCCGATCGCAAACACCACGTCACCGACGCGCAGCTTGTCGCTGTCAGCCAGGGTCACGACCGGGAGGTTTTCACCCTCGATCTTGATGACGGCAATATCGGTCTTGGGATCGGTGCCGATCAGGGTGGCCTTGACCTTTTGGTCGCCGACCCGAGACACCTCGATCTTGTCCGCCCCCGCCACCACGTGGTTGTTGGTCAGGATATACCCGTCGGCCGAGACAATCACCCCGGAGCCGAGGCCGCTTTCCTCGAGATTGGGCCGCCCGGGAAAATTCTCGCCGAAGATCTGCCGCGCCAGCGCATTGTCCGGGGCGTTCTTCGAGACATAGATGGAAACGACCGAACCCTGCACTGACTCAAGAGCATCGGCGTAGCTGGTCACGACCGGCGTTTTCCCGATCGGGGTGTCGTCGATGACCAAAACGGGCATGGTGCGCGGCGTCTCCGGCCTGGCCGCCGACGCAGCAACCGCGGCAGGAGTGGCCAGCAGGAGGGAGAACAGTCCGGCGCAGATCAGAGGCTTCATGGGATTTTGGGGGCGCCGGAGTGCAACGAGTCGGGAGCAGCACCCGCCTGCTGGAGAATACTAGAAACCCTTAATGCGAAAAAGGCTAGTCACACTCTCGTTGCTGTTGATGCGCAGGATCGCCTGGCCCAGCAGCGGAGCCACGCTGAGAACCGTGATCGGCAGCCCCTTGGTGTCGATCGGGGTCGAATCTGTGGTGATCAGCTCGTCGATCAGCCCGCTTTTCAGGCGTTCGATTGCATGCTCATTGAGGATGCAATGGCTCACCGCCGCCCGCACGCTGCGGGCGCCGTGCTCGCGGAGGATCTTGGCCGCCGCGGTGATGGTTCCCGCGGTCTCGGTGATATCGTCAACCAGGAGGATGTCGCAGCCGGCCACCTCGCCGACCACGCTGATCGCCTCGACGTTGGTCGCACTGGTGCGCTTCTTGGCCACCATACCGAGGCCGGCGCCCAGCACATCGGCGTACGCGGCCGCCATCTTCATGCCGCCCACATCGGGGGAGCAGGCGACGAGATTGCCGAACTGGCGCTTCGCGAGATACTCGAAGAAGACCGGCGAGGCATAGAGATGATCGACCGGGATGTCGAAGAAGCCCTGGATCTGCTGGCTGTGCAGGTCCATCGTCAGGATGCGGTTCGCCCCGGCGGCCACCAGCAGGTTGGCCACAAGCTTGGCGGTGATGGGCACTCGGGGCTGATCCTTGCGATCCTGGCGGGCATAGCCGTAGAACGGCAGCACGGCGGTGATGCGCTGGGCCGAGGCCCGACGCGCCGCATCGATCATGATCAGGAGCTCGACGAGGTGATGGTTGCTTGGCGGGCAGGTCGACTGGATGATGTAGACGTCCTGACCGCGGATGTTCTCGTTGATCTTCACGAACGTCTCGCCATCCGGGAAACTGGTTACGGTCGCCTCCCCCAACGGCATCCCGATGCTTTTGCAAATGGCCTCCGCGAGGGGGCGATTCGAGTTGCCGGAAAAGATCTTAAGCCGCGATTCGCTCATGGGCCCGGGATGGTGGGGACTTTGTCACGAGGCGGAAGACTTTTCTAGACGTTCTTCGATCGCATCTACCCGGCGGAAGAGATCCGGCAGCCTTTGCTTCAGCACGGCGATGCGGCGCTCCAGCATGTAAGGCATCGCGGGCGAGCCGTTGACATAGGCCCCGGGGGCCACCGGGGCCGTGACGGCGGCACCGCCGCCGATCTTGGCCCCCTGACCGATGGTGATGTGACCGGCCACGCCCGCCTGGCCGCCGAGCACGGCGTAATCCCCGATGGTCACGCTGCCCGAGATCCCGACTTGGGCACAAAGGATGCAGTGCCGGCCGATCACGACATTGTGGGCAATCTGCACGAGATTGTCGATTTTGCTGCCCTCGCCCACAACCGTCCGGCTGAAGCGGGCCCGATCGAGCGTGGAATTGGCCCCGATCTCGACGTCATCGCCCACCACGACGTTGCCGACCTGCGGGACCTTTTGGTGGCGCCCGCCGGCAAACTCGTAGCCAAAGCCATCGGATCCCACCACCACGCCGGGCTGGAGCCGCACGCGACGGCCCAATTCGCACTCCGCCGCCACGATGGCTCCGGGCATCAGCCAGGAGTCGTCCCCCACCCTGGCACCCCGGCCGACAAAGACCTGGGCCTGCAGATGACAGCGCTCACCCACCTCGGCCCCCGACTCCACCACGCACAGCGGCCCAATTGTGGCCGTGGCGGCGATCCGCGCCCCCGAGGCGATCACCGCCGAGGCGTGGATCCCCGGGGCGGGGCGCGGCCAGAGCATCGACTCCAAGCGCGCACAGATCTGGGCGAGCGCCACCGAGGGACTCTCGACCAGCAGGTGCATCTGGCCCTCAGGCGGATCGTCGGCATAATCGACCGGCAACAGAATGACGGAGGCGCGGCACGCGGGCACCTGCGGCCGATACTTGGCATTGCCCAAAAAACTCATGTCACCCGCGCCGGCCCCCTCCAATGAGGCAATGCCCGTGATGCTCTGCCCGGCCCGCCCGCGGGTCGCCTTCGGCCCGACGATGCCGATGATCTCCTCGGCGGAAAATGAAACCTGCATGGCCGGCAGTCTGGGGAAGACGCGCCGCGCATGGCCAACAAAAAGCCCCGCGGGAGATCCAGCGGGGCTGAAATAGGCGGGCGCGAGGCAGCTTATTTCTTGGCCGCCGGGGGCGTGGCTGCGGGAGCAGTGACGGGCGTAGACGAGCGGTTGCGATTGATCTCAGTCAGCACCTCCTCGGTGATATCGAAGGAAGGATCGGCAAAAACCACCACCATGACCCCGAGGGCACCGACACCGGACTTGTCCAGCAGGAGGGTCGCGCCCTTCTTCTTGGCGATCTCGCCGGCGAGCTTGCCGATCTCCTCGAACATCAAATCGCGGTAATTCTGGATCCGCTTCTGCATGGCGGCGACAAACTGGTCGCGGTAATTCATACCCTCGGCGTTCTTCGCCTGGATCTTGGCATAGGTGTCCTTTGCATCGGCAGCGGCCTTGGTCCGGGCCGACTCGTTCAGAGTGGGGTTCTTCGATTCCTCATCCTGCGCCTTGTACTTTTCCGCCATCGCGGTGGCTTCCTTCTGGATGTTCTCGAGGTCGGCCGTGGCCGCCTGCTGCTCGGCCGTGAGCTTGGCGTTCTGCTCCGCGGTGTTGGGGTGCTCGTCGAGCAACTTGACCATATCCACCACCATTACCTTGAGCGGAGCCTGGGCGAAGGCAGGAACCGCGGGAAGGAGCAGGCAGGAGGCAACCAACAGGGAGCGAAGAAGCGATTTCATGTTCACGAGGGTTTAGGCGGCTCCCGCAGGCGTCAATACCGACCGCCGAGGGAGAAGTTGAACTGCGGGCCCTTTTGATTGCGCGGGTCGCGGGTGAGCGGGATACCGTAGTCGAGGCTCACCGGCGCCCCGGCCAGGAAGAAGCGGAAGCTGAACCCGAAGTTGTCGTTGTAGCCGCCCGGGTTGAAGTCGAACGGCTTGATGTTCACGAAGCCGGCATCGTAAAAGAGCGCGAAGCGGATGGCCGAGACGATGTCGATGGTGTACTCGGTGCTGAAATATCCGTAGGAGCTGCCGCCGATCGGCTGCAGGGTGGAATCCTTCGGCCCCACGTCGCGGAATTCAAAGCCGCGGAGGTCATCGGGCCCGCCGAGGAAGTAGCGGCTGTAGTAGGGCACGTCCCTGGTCGCCCCAAAGCCATCGATCACCCCGAGGCGCCCAATGAGCGAGACGACCTGGGTCTTGGCCTGGAAGACGGGGAAGAACTGCGAGCCGCGGAACTCGGCGGACCAGTAGTTGCGGTCGCCGCCCAACGGGCCGCCCGCCACCGTGGCATCGAGCTCCATGCGGTTGCCGCTCGTCGTGTTGATCAGCCGGTCGCGATGGTCGATGGTCAGCTGCAGGCCGAGGCGCGAAACATAACTGACGCCCGCCTGGGCCCGGATGAAGCTCGAGGCCGCGGCGTCGACATTGAGGATGTCGACCTTTTCCAGAGTGTAGTCGACGCGCCCGTCCAGACCGATCAGGTCGTTAAGCCGCTTGCGCAGGTAGACGTTCACGCCGGTGTGAACCTCCTTGTAGAGCGTCGTGTCGTAGGCCGCGGTCGTCCGGAAGAGGTTGAAGCCCAGGCCCAGACGGCGCTGGAAGAGCCAGGGCTCCTCAAAGGACAGACTCATGTCACTGGTCTCCGACCCCAGCTGCAGGCGCAGGCGGAATTTCTGGCCGTCACCCTTGAAGAAGGAGCGCCGGTTGAAGAGATCGAAATTACCCTGGGCGAACTCGATGAAGAGGGACGCGCGGTCGAGCGAGCTGAAGCCGGCGCCGAACTGGAGGTTGCCGGTGCGGCCCTCCCGGACGGAGATCTTTAGGTTCTTGCGGCCGGGGATGTTGGTGTTCTCCGAAGTGACGTCGACCGTGTCGAAGAAGCGGGTGTTCTCCAGGGTGAGCTTGGCAATCTTCATCTTCACGCCGCTGAAAACGTCGCCCGGCCCGAGGGGTAGCTCGCGCAGGATCGCGGTGCTCTTGGTCGTCGTGTTGCCCTCGAGGTTCACCGACTCCACCTTGTACTTCTCGCCCTCGTTGATCTCGTACTCCACGTCGATGTTGCCCGTGGCGGTGTTGGGCTGGCGGTGCATCGTCACGTTGGTGTCGGGCGGCAGGTAGCCGTCGCGGCCATAAAAGTCTTGGATCGTCTCCGTGTCCTTATCGAGCTTGGAGGGGACGAAGAGCGTGCCGGTGCGCTGGCGGACGAGGCGCCGGAGCAGCTCGGTCTGGTAGACGGTGTTACCGACAAACGTGATCTCACCCACGCGATACTGGCGGCCCTCGTTGACGTGCACGGTGATGACGAGCCGGGTCGCCTTGGGATAATCGAACTTCACCTCATCGGGCGCAATCTCGACATCAAGGAAGCCCTCCTCGCGATAGTAGTTCCGCAGCTTCTCAAGGTCGTCCTCGAAAGTGTCGTCCCGGAAACGGCCATTACTGAGGGCCCAGGAGAGCCAACCCCACTTCTTGGTTTCCATCTCCTTGCGCAGCACGCGGGCGGAGGCGTGGTCGTTGCCGGTGAACCGCACCTGGCGGATCTTCACCTTCGCCCCCTCGCGGATCTGGAAGATGACCGTGGCATAACCCGTGGCCCGGTCGCGCTCGATGGCGTAGTTGACGGTGGCCTGATTGTAACCGCTCTTCTCGTAATAATCCCGGATCTTCTCGGAATCCTCCTTCACCTGGCGCTCGTCGAGGGCGAGATTGGGCCGGGACTTGACCTCGTCCTGCAGCCGGCTGGTGCCGACCCGGTCATTGCCCTCATAGCGCAGGGCCAGCACGCGATATTTCGGGGTCACCTCCACGATCAGGTTAACCACATTCGGCTCGGTGGCACTGTTGCTGCGCAGGACCTGGGCGGTCTCGAACAAGCCGGTGCGATAAAGGGTGCGGATATCCCGGTCCAACGCGGATTCATCCAGATCCCCGCCCTCGCGGAGCTGCATATTGGCCCGCACCACTTGCTCATCCACCACGGCGGTGCCGACAAAGCGCACGGTGATCGTGCCAATCTTCTCCACCGGGGCCGCCGGCGCGGCGGCCGGGGCGGCGCCAGATGGCTGGGCAATAGCCTGCTGGGCACTAACCTCCGCGATCAGCGACCACACGGAAAACCACGCTGCGACAAGGAGACAGGTGACCCTGCACTGAGGGTTACTGGGTATAGTTTTCAAAGCGCGTGATGTCTCGGAGGAACGTAAGCTTCAATTCTCCTACCGGTCCGTTTCGTTGCTTGGCAACGATTAACTCCGCCGAGTCGGCAGCGACCTGGAACTTCTCCTCGGCATCTTTGGGGCGGGCAAGCATGAGTACGACGTCGGCATCCTGCTCGATCGACCCGGATTCGCGCAAATCCGCCAGTCTTGGCGTGCGGTTCTCCTTTTCGGACGAGCGGTTGAGCTGGCTTAATACAAGCACGGGGACGTCGAGTTCCTTCGCGAGCGCCTTTAATCCGCGGGAGGCCTCGGCCACCTGCTGTTCGCGCGGGACCCGGCTGTCGGTGGGGGCGAGGAGCTGGAGATAGTCGACCACGATCATGCCCAGCTTCTTCCGGGCATGAATGCGCCGGGCCTTGGCCCGCAACTGGGTGATGGAGAGCTGGCTCGAATCATCGATGAACAAAGGCGACTTGGTGAATTCGTCGGCCGCCTTGATCAGCCCGGACTGTTCGGTCCCGTTCTTCGATAGCAACCCGTCGCGCAGCAGTTTCATGTTCACCCGGGCCCGTGAGCAAAGCATGCGGAGGGCCAGCTGGGCCGCGCTCATTTCCAGCGAGAAGATCAGCACCGGTGCGGGCTCACCCCGCTTGGGCAGGGCCGCGGCCTCGGCGAAGTTGAGCGCCAGCGACGTCTTGCCCATGGAGGGGCGGGCCGCGAGCACGATCATTTCCTGACGCTGGAAACCGAAGGTCAGCGCGTCGAGGTCCTTGAAGCCCGAGGTGACGCCCGTCAGCTCGCCCTGCTTCATCATCATCTTCGTGATGACCTTCATCGCCTCGTTGGTCGGCCCCCCCATCGGCTTGGCGCTCTCGCTCACCCGGCTCTGGGTCACGGCAAAGAGGTTCTGCTCGATGCGGTCGACAAACTCGTCGATCCCACCGGTGAAGGCGTAGCAATCCTCCACCGCCCCCGTCGCCGACCGGATCAGTTCCCGCAGGAGGTGCAACTCGCGCACCTTGTCGATGAAGTAGCCCGCCTGGGCCGTGGTGGGAATGCGGCCGCTGACCTGGGTCAGGAACGCGTAGCCGCCGATCGCGTCGAGCTGCTTGCTCGTCTTCAGCTCTTCCGCGAGCACGGCGATGTCCACCGGGGCCTGCCGGTTGTAAAGCGCCAGCAGTCCCTGGTAGATCACGCCGTGCTTGGCGTCGTAGAAGGACTCGGGCACGATCCGCGCCTCTAGGCACCGGGAGAGCACATCGGCGCCGTCGAGCAGGCAGCAGGAGATCAGGTATTCCTCGGCCTCAAGACTGTGCGGCACAGTCCGCACGGCCGACACCGGGGCCGGGGAGCGGCGGCCCGGAGGAGAGGAAGAAGGATCGTCAGCCATGCAGGGAAAAATGCGAACCGGGCGCGCCCCGGTACGCAATGCCGACTTATTCCTTTTTTGTTCACAAGGGCCGGGGCCGCCGGGGCCCGGCCCAAAAAAAGCCGCACCCCGAAGGGTGCGGCCTGAAATCTGGGAACGGGCGTGTTACTTCTTCTCGGCGCGGGCCGGCTTCACCTCTTCCACGGGAGCGGCGACGATCGGGTTCTCGGAGACAACGTCGAAACCAAGGTCCACCGTGACATCCGCGTGCAGCTTCACCTTCACCTCATGGCGACCGAGGGTCTTCACGGGCGTGTGGAGTTGGATGCGGCGCTTGTCGATCGTGAAACCGGCCGCCACGAGCTTGTCGTGGATATCGTTCGCGGTGATCGCGCCAAACATCTTGCCGCCCTCGCCGGTCTTCACCGCGAAGGCCAGGCCGGTCTTCTCGAGCTTGCGCGCCAGCTCCTGGGCGCCGTTGAGCTCGGTGGCCTCGCGTTCGCCGCGGCGCTTCTTCAGCGCATCGACGTGTTTGCGATTTGCCCGGGTGACGGGAACCGCGATGTTGCGGGGCAGGAGATAATTGCGGGCAAAGCCGGAACGGACCCGGACTTGATCGCCTTCACCGCCAAGACCCTCGACGGGTTTGACGAGCAGAACTTCATTGGTGGCCATGGGAGGAGTTGGGTTTGTTGAAAGGGATGGGAAGAGGGAAAGGAAACGGCGGGCTTAGAACGGCACATCTTCATCGATGTTGGCGGGCGCGGCGGGCTTGTTGCCGGTCCGCGGAGGAGGAACACTGCCAGCGCCGGGGCCGTCGGAGCCTTCGTCGGAGGCCGGGGCGCCGCCACCACCGCCGGGGGCGGACCCGCGGGAGGAAAGGAACTGCACGTTGTCGAGGACGACCTTCAGCTTGCTGCGCTTCTGACCGCTGGTCTTGTCCTCCCACTGGTCGAGTTTCAGGCGACCCTCGACCATCGCCAGGCTGCCCTTGGAGAGATACTTGGCCACGAGCTCGCCCTGCTTGCTCCAGGCCTCGATGTCCACGAAGGTCGTCTCGTCGCGCATCGCGCCGGAGTCGTCCTTAAACTGGCGGTTAACCGCGATCCCGAACTGGCAGATGGCCGTGCCCTTCGGGGTGACCCGGAGCTCCGGATCGCGCGTGAGATTGCCGATCAGGAAAACTTTGTTGAGGTAGGCCATGGGACTTCCGCGGTTCGAGGGCGTCAGGCTGAGACGATGAACGTGCGGTAGACGCTGCTGTTGAGGCGGAGCTTTTCCTTCAGCTGGGCCGGCGCCTCGGCGGGAGCCGAGAAATCGACATGCACGTAGGGGGCGCCGGTGAGCTTGCGGTCGGTGACGCGGATGAAGTCCTTCTTGCCGATGTTGTCCACGGCGGAGACGGAGCCGCCGAGCGCGGCGATCTCCTTCTTCACGCCGTCGATGATCTGCTCCACGGTGTCTTCCTTGCCGCGGTTATCCACGATAAAGGTCGCGCGGTAGTTACGATTGGTCGGTTTCATTGGTTTCCCTACGGTTGAGGATGTTCATGGCCCGGGCAACCCCGCTTTCGAGAAGCAGGGCGAGGCCTTGGAGGTGATGATCGAGTTGTGGTTGAAGAATGCTGGCTTGGGAAGCGGTGAACTTGCCGAGTACGTAGTCCTTGAGGTCCATCTCCGGCGGCGACTTGGGCCCGATACCGAGGCGGTAGCGGACGAATCCGTCACCGATTTGCTCGAGCAGGCTGGCGATGCCGTTGTGGCCGCCGGCGCTGCCCTTGACCGAGACTTTTACCAGGCCGAGGTCGATGCCGACATCGTCGTAGGCGACGGCGATGGCATCGGCCGGGATCCGGTGATAGGCGGCAAAGGCGCGGAGGGCCCGGCCGCTCTCGTTCATATACGTGAGCGGCTTGAGCAGCCAGCGGGTGCGGCCAGGGGCAAAATCCCAGCGAGCAACCTCCGCCTCAAAACGAGGCAGAGACTGCCAAGCGAGGTTTTCGCGGCGGGCCAGGGCATCGAGCACCATCCAGCCCAGATTATGCCGGGTGGCGGCGTACTCGGCGCCCGGATTGCCCAGGCCGGCAACGAGCGAAATGGACATGACTCAAAGAACAACGCGGGCGGCCCGGCGGGAAAGCGCCGGGCCGCTCGCGGCAAAAACTTACTTCTTGGCAGGCGCCGCCGGCTTGGCACCGGCGGCCGGGGCGGCCGGCTTCGCGCCAGCGGCGGGAGCGGCACCCTTGGCACCGGAGGCCGGGGCGGCGGCCTTGGCATCGCCCGCGGGAGCAGCGGCACCGGCGGCAGGAGCGGCGGCATCGCCAGCGGCGGGAGCAGCGGCACCGGCACCGGCAGCGGGAGCGGCGGAGACCGCCGAGACGACCTCGGCCACGGGCTCGACGCAGGAGACGACCGGCTGATCGGGATCGTCGAGAAATTGGACGCCAGGAATCTGCTTCAGCTCGCTGATGTGAATGGTCTCACCGACCTTGAGCTCGGTGACGTCAACCTCGATGAAGCCCGGAAGGTCCTTCGGCAGACAGCGGATGCGAATGCCCGAATTGGAAGCCTCAAGCACGCCGCTCTGGTTCTTCACGCCGAAGGACTCGCCCGTGAGCTGGGTCTTCACCCGGATCTCGAAGGTCTCGTCGGCCTTGACCTCGCGGAGGTCGACATGGAGATAACGATCCGTCATCGGATCGCGCTGAATCTCTTGGAGGAAAGTAAGGGCCTTGTCGGCCTTGTCCTTGCGCTGCAACTCGATCAGCGAGGCGGAGCCGGAAATGGCCTTGATCAGGCGGATGAACTCCGGGCCATCGATGGCCAGAGACTCCGGCGCGGTGTGCTTTCCGTAAAGGACCGCGGGGACCTGATTGGTCTTGCGGAGGCGGCGGGAAGCACTGCGGCCCGTCTGGGCGCGCGGCGTGACATTGAGTTTGATCTGTTGCTTCATGGATTTCGTTCCCCCTGTCACCCCGGAATTGAGGGCAGGCGTAGTGGAAAAGGGGTTGAGGTGATAGGTGCGGACCGGCCGAAAGCAATCAAAAGTTTGGAGATCCGCACCCAAGGCCTGAAAGCGGCTCTTGCGTCCAAGCCATTCCCGCCGGCGCACCGTGTGCGGTCGTGCCTTTTGAATGGCTGCCCGGGCTGGGATCGAACCAGCGACCAAGTGATTAACAGTCACCTGCTCTGCCACTGAGCTACCAGGCAAGACATTCCAAGAGGGGACGAAAAACGAAAGCCGCAGCCCTTCTGTCAATGCTCCTTTTATCGCGAAGCCGCCGAGCCTACAGCTGAGGGGATGCACGATTGGCAAATCCTTGCCGCTCAGGCCAAGGTCCGTCTTCATCGGCGTTCGCTCGTCGTCCACGTCCAGATCCAGGTGAGGGCAGACCAGCTCGAGACCTTCCGGGCCGCCACCCTGGCCAATGCCAGCGCCAGCCGGCGGGAACCGGGAGTGCTCCGCTTCGATGTCTGCAGCAGCAGGACGACCTCCGCCTCAGCCGACGAAGGGGTCAGGTGGGTCAGAAAGCTGGTCTCCGATCTCGGCCTTCCCGCCTTGAGTCATTACGGAATCACTTCAAGTCGCATCCCGGAAATCGTGGCGCGGGCCGGGCAGGCCAGCAGCATGAAGGCCAACCCCCTCGCCCTGACCACCGGGGAGTTGGCGGAAGTGGTGGTTGCCGCAACCGGGCCAGATTCCGGTTGAAGAAATTCGCCGCCAAGGCGGTCGTGAGTGATCCCCGACTCGTCACACCCCGGACCCGGCAAGTCTGCGCCCGCGATCAAGCAGGGCCTTTTCCTCGGGCAGCAGCTTCGGCTGCCTTTCGGCCTTGGAAAAATAGAGCCGCGCCTCGGCGCGCCGCCCCGCCTCGGTCAGGATCAAGCCATAGAAAAGGCAGGCCCGCGGGCTGACACGGATCCTCTCCTGGATGGAGTCGAGTTTCGCCAAGGCGGCCGCGCGGCCGCCACTCTGAGTTTCCATCCAGGCCCAGGCCGCCACTTCTTCCACCAAGGGCTGCGGTTGAGCCACCGCCCGCTCGAGGTACGCGCGCGACTCGCCCAGCTTCCGAGGCCGGTCGTCTACGCGCTCGCCCTCCAGATCAAGCGGAAGTAAACGAGAGCGGCACAGGGCCGTTGCTTCTGCTGGTAGGGCTTGGACTCCGTCCGCGCCGGGCAGACTCTGGGTTGGATTAGCAGCCTTGGGGCGAGCCCGGCGGCGTGCGGAGTCGCCGCCCTACCCAATCGAGACACTACCAAACCCCGTCCACTCCTTATCCCGTGCCCGCTACTCAGAAACTCAGCTGCGTGCTATATGTCGCCCGGTCGGCCGCCGTCACCAGCTCGCGCCACTTCGTAATGCCAAAGGGATTGTTCGAGCCGTAGTTGGCCAGCGACTCATCATAGTGGAAATTCTGGTTGCCGACCACCGTGATGGTCTTGGCCACCGCCGAGCCCCACAAGCCACCGCTGGTGCCACCGCCGTTGAGACTGAGGCTCGCAAAGGGCGCATATATGATCCCGCTGAACGCCCCGTTGCCACTGATGCTGATCGACTGCGGGGTGCCCAGGGCCGCGGTCGCCTTGGTGCCCCAGATTTGGAAATTCTTCGGCTGGTTCATGGTCGCAGCGGAACCGCTCCCGTTGATCACGCCATTCCCGGCCAGGCTCATGTCTCCCGCCCCATACATGGCAAGGTTGGCGCCGACATCCAGGGTGATCGAGGCGTTGCCGCCCAGACTCACCGTCGTACCCGTCGTGTTGGTGACCCGCAGGACCACATCCCCTGAAACTGTGATCTGGTTCGCGACCGCGCCCGACAGCGAGATGCTGGGCACATCGTAGTAGTACTTGCCGTCCGCCGCCGCGCTGTCGCCACCGCGGGGCAAAGTGATCGGTCCGGTGATCGCGGTCAGGGTGTAGCCGGAGGTTGTCGGCGCCGTCACATCATCCAGGCTCGCCGTGAAGTCCGAGGCCACGCGGGCGGGATCCTTGACGCCCGCCGCGGTGCCATAGGGGCCGACGCGGCCGGTGGGGCCGACGCTGATCGCGGTGGTCGAGGGCCCGCCCACCGAGGCATAGCCGTAGATGTCGGCGTTCTGCACGGAGACGTCGGAGGTCACCGAAACGCTGCCCACGCTGCCCTTGTCGTGGGCCACGCCGGCGCTGTAGGGGATCGCGGCGGTGCCGGAGTTGTTGTCGGGGTCGGAATTCCAGCTGTCCACGCCGGTGTTGCCGGTGAAGGCGATCTCGTCCTTAGCCACCAAGCCGGTCGCAAAGAGCGAACGGCGCCGCAGCGTCACCTCGACCCACTTTTCCTGGGCGGGACCTGACGCAGTCGTGATAATCGACCGGGCCACGATCAGCGGCAACGGCGTCCCCGTTGAGTTATAGTCCTGCACGTACACCTTGATCACCGCCGTCGCACCATGCGGGAGCGTGAAACCGCTGAAGGGGCGCGTCGCATTGTTCCCGGTGGGCGTCCAGCCGGTCCAAGCCGAGGTATTACCCGCGGTGGCCTGGTTGAACGACCACACCGCCTGCTCCAATCCGGTGTCGGCCAGATTCATGGCCGCAATGCTGTTGAAGGACCGGTTCGAGAGATTGAGCGCGGTCGTGCTCATCTTGATGTAGCTGGTCAGCGAGATCGCGATGATGGCCGCAAAGATCAGCGACACGATCAGCACGGAGCCGCGCTCGGCCCGGCGCAAGAAGGAGGAGGAAGGGTGCATGGGATTGGCCGGCCGGAGCCGGTTCAGGTGCTGGAGACTTTGTTGCGCATGATGAAACGCGCCGAGATCACGAGATTGGTGGCCGACACCACGGTCGTGCTGGTCCGCGAGGCCGTGAGGGTCAGTTGCAGTTGCTTCGTTTCCAGATCGTTGGTCGCCGCCCCGAGCACACCGACCTTGTAGCGGTCAAAACTGAACGAGGTGACGCTGGTGATCAGCTCCCGGGGCGTCGCCGTCGAGCTGGCCGCGCCGGTCTTGCGGCAAAAGGAGCGGTAATAGGGACTCGAGGTGCTCGTCTCGTAGTAATACGTGACCTGGGTGTCGGGGTCGGTGGCCAGCACCCCCGGAATCGTCAGCGTGATGCTGTTGCCGCCGCTGTTGTTCGTGGTGTGGACCGTGTCGTTCCACGTGATGTTCTTGGACATGCGCACATCCTCGGCGAAGGTCTCCAGGCCGCGCCGCGCCTGCGATTCCATCGTGATGTAATTGCCGAGATTGGCCGCCGTGCGGCCGATGAAGAGATTCGAGGACAACACCGCGGCCAGCAGAAAAGCCGAAAGGCCCGCGCTGATCATGAGCTCGACCAGCGTGAACCCGCCCGCGCGGTTCCGCCGGGGATCAATGCGTCGTGTAGAAGTAGTCATAGAGTCCGTTCTTGCCGTAGTAGCTGCTGAAACTGAGCGAGTGGGAGGAGCCGTTGTAGCCGACCCAGGTCACGGCCAGGGTCAGCAGCTTCATGTTCGTCTGGCCGCTGACGTCCGCGATCGTCCGGGTGCAGACGAAATCGCTGAGCATGTTCGCGGCGGTGGTGCTGTAGCCGGTGAAGGAGGAGTCGATGGCCACGTTGCCCGACGTCCCGTTGTTCGAGGCGGCCTGCAGGGCCGTGACCTGAGTCCAGTTGTTGAGCCGCAGGTCCTCCATCAGGCTCTGCAGCACCTGGGTCGCGAGCGTGGTGTTGCGCGCGTCATCCAGCGACTGGTAGCCACGCTGCAGCACCATGATCGAGGTGGAGACCGCGAGGAGCATCACCATGGCACCCATCGCCACCTCCAGGATGGTGAAGCCCCGCCGGAGGAAACGCCGGCCGCGGGCCAGGCTGTCGAGGGATCGGACTTTCATCGACACCACGCTAACAGTTCCGCGGGAACCCGGTTAGGGCCGTTGGCCATGTATTACGGGCCTACCAACCCTAGGCCTGTTCGTGCCTATTTGACCGGGAGCCCTGCCTGCTCCCAACCAGTCGGGGCTTCACCAACCTTCAAATCGGCCGAGGTCAACCGCCCGGTCGGCCGCGGACTGCAGCTCGCGCCACCGCGAAATCCCGAAAGGCGTGGTGGTGCCGGAGTCCGCGAGCGACTCGTCGTAATGGAACGAGGCATTGCCCGTCAGGGTGATGTCGCGCGCCACGACCGAACCCATGATGTCGCCGTTGCCGACCAGGCGGACATCGCCATTAGGGGCGTAGATCGAGGTCTTGATCGCGCCATTGCCCGCGATCTGGAAGTCCTGCCCGCCCAGGGTCTGGTTCGTGCCGAAGATCGTGCACGAGATCGGCTGGGCGTTGGCATTGACCATGCCATTGCCGGCGATCCGGAGATTACCCTCGGTGTAGATCGTCAAGGTTGAGCCCGCCGGGATATTGATCGCGGCGTTGCCCGCCACGCTGATCGCCGTGGATCCCGAGCCCGTTGTCATGATCAGGGTCACGTCGCCCAGGATGGTCAGGCTCTGGTTGCCGCTCAGGGAAATGGTTGGCACGCGCCAGCGCGTCGCCGTGCCCGCCGTCCCCAGGGTCGTTCCAACCGAGGCCAGGAGCGTCCCATCGACCGGGGCGGCGACCAGGTTGAACTCCGCGCTGAAGTCGGTGGTGATCCGGTTCGAGTCCACCGCCACGTTGTCCGGGGTGCTCGCGCCGCGCACCGTGCCCTGCGATCCCACCGAGGGTTGCGCGCCGCCGGTCGCCACGGTGCCCCAGATGTGGGCCTGGTTGATGAGCACGGCATCGTTCGTCACCGCCGCGCTCGCAACGGAGCCGTGGTCGCGCCGCACCGCGGCCGAATACGGCACCGCCGCCGTCGCGGGATCGTTATCCGGGTCGGAGATCCAGCTGTCCACACTCGCGTTCGTCCCCGCGAAGCTGAGGCTGCGCCGCGCCACCAGCCCGGCCGCAAACCACGACCGGCGCCGCAGCGTGACCTCGATCATCTTCGTCACGGGCGTCGCCCCCGGCGGCGACACGGTGGCCAGCGCCACGACCTTCGGGTTCGTGCCGGTGGCGGGAGTGCGGTTGTCGACGTAGACCTTCACCGTGCCGGTGGTGTTGGCCGTGAATTGAAAGTCGGGAAAATTCTTCCAGGCCGCGGTGCCGTCGCCGCTCCAGCCCTGCCAGGCGTCGGACTGACCCGCGGTCGCGCGGTTGAACGACCAGACGCCCTCCTCCGTGCCGGCCTCGGCGAGGTTCAGCGCCGCCCGGGCATGGAAGGCCCGGTGCGCCAGCCGGGTCGTGTTGAGGTTCAGGCTCAGGTAGCTGCCGAGCACGATGGCGATGAGGGCCGCGACCAGCATGGCGACAATCAACACCGCGCCCCGTCGGGCGCCGGGGAACCCCGCACCCGGGGACCGTTGAGACTGGAAGGTCGCGCCCATCAGTTGGTCACCCGCTTGTTGCGCAGCAGCAGCCGCGAAGAATAGGCCCGCTGGTTGGCCGCCACCGTGGTCGCGCCGGTCCGCGTCACGCGCAGCGTCAGCTGGAGCAGCTTGGTCTCCAAATCGTTCGCCGCCTCCATGTCCGACGAGCCCCCCGAATCCAGGCGGTACCGGCGGAACGCAAAGTCGGAGGCCACCCCGCGGATGAGGGGGATCCTGGGCGACGTCGAGCTCGCGGCCCCGGCCTGACGGAAGAAACTCCCGGCGTCGTAGCCATAGGTGACGGTCGTGGAACCCCCGGAAGCCGGTACGGTCAGGGTGACGCTCTGCGCACTGTTCCAGTGGATGTCGCTCGCCTCGCGGGCCTCGCCCGAGAACTGGTCCAGTCCACGCCGGGCCTGGGCCTCCATCTCGCTGTAGTTGCCCGCGCTGAAACCGCTCCGCCCGATCATCAGGAAGGCGCTCAGTACGCCGGCCAGCACGAACGTCGACAGCGTCGAGGCGATCAGCACCTCGACCATCGTGAAACCGCGGACGCGGCGCGGCTCAGTGGGCGGTGTAGAAATAATCATAGAGTCCGTTCCTCCCGTAACGGGTGACCAACCGCGCGGTCTGCGGGCGTCCGTCGTGGCCGCGCCAGGTCGCGGCGAGGGTGATCTCCTTCATGTCGGTCCGGATGTCGCGGATGGTTCGGGTGCAGGTGAACCCTTCGCCCCCCAGGCCCGTCACCGCCTCCACCGCGACGGACGTCGCGCCCGCATCCTGCAGCGTCTGCAACTGGTCCCAGTTGCGGAGGCGCAGCCGTTCCAGCTCGGTCTGCATCACTTGCGAGGCGTAGGTGAGGTTGCGCGCGGCATCCAGCGCCTGGAAGCCGCGCTGCAGCGTCAGGATCGCGGTCGTGATGCCGAAGAGCATCACCGAGGCCGCGATCATCACCTCCAGCACCGTGAAGCCCCGCCGCCCCGCCCGGGGCGGGAAAGTCGGGGCGGACACGTCGGGCTGAGGTCGGACGGGCATGGACAATCCCGCTCACTCCTTCGGCGCACCGGACTTCTGCACGTAGACGGCCGCGGCCTGCGACCGCCGCTTGACCTTCAGCTTCTCAAAGACGCTCACGAGGTAGTTTTTCACCGTGTTCTCACTGAGGGTCAGCTGGTCGCCGATCTCCTTGTTCGTGCGGCCCTCGGCCACGAGCGCGAGCACGCGCCGCTCCTGCGGCGAGAGCACCGCGAGATCCACGCCCTCCGCCGGGTCGCCCCCGCGCAGCAGCCGCAATACCCGGGCGGTCACGTCCGGCGTCAGCACCGAGCGGCCGGCGGCCGCGTTCTCGATCACCTCCATCAGGCCCAACGGGTCGACCTCCTTCATCAGGTAACCCTTCGCGCCGGCGATCACCGCCTCGTAGACCAGGCTGTCGTTGCTGAACGAGGTCAGGATCAGCACCTGCGTCTCCGGCCGGTCCTTCAGGATCTGGCGGCACGCCTCCAGGCCCGAGCCGTCCGGGAGGCGGATGTCGAGCAGCACCACGTCGGGCTTGTGCTGGCGCGCGGCGGTGACGGCCGCCGCCGCCGTCGCGGCCTCGGCGATCACGGTCGTCGACAATTCATTGGCGTGGGCGCTGAGCACGGTGCGAATGCCGCTCCGGACAAGCGCGCTGTCGTCAACGAGCATGATGCGGATCGGTTTGGTGGCGGTTTTGGTCATGATAATGATTTTGGGGGATTGAGAATCAGGGTCACATGGGTGCCGCCTCCGGGCTCGGAGCGGACTTGGAACTGGGCCCCGAGCTCGCGGGCGCGCCCCGCGAGATTGTCGAGCCCGCGGCCGCCGTTGCCCCCACGCTGCGCCGGGTCGAAGCCACGGCCGTTGTCCTCGATGGCAAAAATCGCGCTGTCCCCGTCGGACTGCAGGCTGACGCGGACCTCCGTCGCCTCGCCGTGGCGGAGCGCGTTGCTCACGGCCTCGCGGGCAAACTGCAGGGCATGCGCCCGCTGCACCAGGGTCAGCCGGGCCGCCAGCCCCTCGTCGATCGTGAGGACGGCGCTGACCGGCCGGATGCTCTGCATGTAGTCGAGCAGCGCGGTCACCGCATGGGTGAAGGTCTGCTCCCGCGCCGCCTCGGGTTCCAGCCCGGCGATGAAATTTCGCAGGTCGGTGACGGACTCGTTCAGGACCGCGCGGGTCTGCTCGAGTCGGGCCACCGCCTCCTCCTGCTCGGGGCGCAGCAGCACCCGGATCCCCGCGAGGCCCATGCCCGCCGCGTAAAGCGCCTGGATCACGCCATCGTGCAGGTTACGCCCCAGCCGGGCGCGCTCCTCGAGCGTCCGCCGCAGCGTCTCCTCGCTCTGGCGCAGTGATTGCTCGACGCGGGCGCGCTCCGCGATCTCGCGCTGCAGGGAATCGCGCTGCTCGAACGAGGACTCCACCAACTGCGCCACGCGCCCGAGTTCGCCCTGGTCGGCACGCAGCGGCGAAAGGGCCGCCGGGTCGTTCCGGCCGAGGCTCGAGCTCACCAATTCCAGCGGGCGCAGCACCCAGAGCTGGAGGCCCAGCGCGAGTGCCCCGACCACCAGCAGACCGAAGGCGAGGAAGATCCAGAGGCCCGAATCCAGGGACGCGAACGGCGCCGGCAGTTCCGGCACGGCGAACTCGGCCCGCAGCACCCGCAGCGGCCGGCCCGCCAAGTCGTTCAGCGGGCGGGTGAGCGCCACCCGACCGGGCGGCAAACCCGGCGCCGCCACGCCGGTCTCCTGCAGGGTCATAGTGCCCTCGGCGAGTCCGCCCAGCGTCCGCAGCCGCGTTTCGTCCCACCGACGCGCCACCAGCAGCCAACCGCGCGGCGGCTCCCCACCGCGCCGCACCGGGCCCGTGCCAATCTCCAGCAGGCCCGATTCGTCCCGCGCAAAAAAACGCGCCGTCGGCGCCCCCGCGGCCGCGCGCGTGAAGTCCGCCGCCGGCACCGGCAGCGCGGGGGCGCCCTTGCCCCCGGCCGTCGCGGCCAGCCAGACCGAGCCGTCCGGATGCAATACCCACGCCGCCGTCGCGTCGAAATAACTCAGGCTCGCCGCCAGCCGGGTGCGGGTCTCTTCGGCCTCGCCATTGAGCAATCTCCCCAACTCCTCGCCCTGCGCGTATTCAAGGACCAGTGCATCCCATTTCCGCGTCGTGATCGCCAGCCAGCGATCGAGCACCAGGCCGCGTTCCACCACGGATTCCGCGCGGATCGATTCCAGCTGACCCCGCTCCAGCCAACGGATCCCGGCCACCGAGGCCGCAAATCCTCCAAGCAGGAGTCCAAGCAAGATGAGAAAGCGTCGCTTGATGCTCATGCAGACGCCCTGAAATCTGCGCCTGCTCCAATCACTGCCAAGAGTGAACCTGCCCCTACGCAATTATCCCGCCCTTCTGCCCGGTGGATACTTCTACCTCTGTAAATCTGAAGCATGGGCCCATTCCGGCCTATTAACATTAGGCCTGTCCGGATGTTTAATTTCCGTGCACCCCCCTTGCTGATCCGGTGGACATTCGCGGCGAGCCTCAACGGCCCGAAACCGCGCGCAGCTCCCCGAGCAGGGCGCGATGACGAGGCGAGGCGAAATAACCCATCACCGCGCGGGTGGTCGCCTCGCCGAGGCCGGCCCCGCGCAGCGCGGCGGCATCCGCGTTCGCCAGTTCGCCGAGCCCCTGGAATTGAGCCGCGAGCCTGGCCGCCGCCGACTCCCCCACCCCGGGGATCGACAGCGCGAGGATCCACCGGTGCAGTTCCGCGCCGCGGGCCGCGGTGATCGCGCGGGCGAGGTTCTCCGCCGCCGCACCGGGCACCCGCCCCGGCAAAACCAGGTCGGCCGGCTGCAGCCGGAATATATCCGCGATCGTCCTCAGCCTGCCCCGCGCGATCAGCGACTCGATCAAGGCCGGCCCCAGACCCGGCAGATCGAGCACCTCGCGCGCGGCGACATGCCCGATCCTGCCCGCCAGCTGCGCGGGGCAATCCTCATTCGGGCAACGCCGCGCCACTTCGCCGTCGCGATGCTCCGCCGGCGCGCCACAGACCGGACACCGGGTCGGAAAAACAAACGGAACGGTTCCCCCCGGCCGGGCAGCCACGACCACTTCACCTACGACCGGGATCACCTCGCCGGCTTTCTCGACCACCACGGTGTCGCCGATCCGCGCGTCCAGCCGGACGATCTCGTCCGCGTTGTACAGCGTCGCCCGCGTGACAACGGACCCCGCCAGCTCAACCGGCTCCAGCACCGCCACCGGTGTCAGCAAGCCGGTCCGCCCGACCTGCACCTCGATGGCCAGCAGCCTGGTCTCCGCGCGGGGCGAGGTGAACTTGAACGCCACGGCCCAGCGTGGACCCACCGCCGACCCGCCGAGTGCGCGCTGCCGCGCCACCGCATCGACCTTCACCACGACACCATCCATGGGCAACCCCACCCGGGCGCGTTCGCGCCCCATCGCCTCCACCGCGCGCCAGACCCCATTCGCGTCCACCGCCTGCCGCACGCCTTCCAATGCCGGAAGACTCCAGCGCCGGACCCGCTCCAGGAATTCCCGCTGCGTGGCCGGGACCGTCGATGTCGGCTCCCACGCCCCGAAGCCGTGGACCACAAACGCGAGCCCGCGTTGCGCCACTTCCCGCGGGTCGGTCTGCCGCAGCGCCCCGGCGGCCGCGCTCCGCGGGTGGGCGAACCCCCGCTCCCCGGCCGCCGCGCGCTCCCGGTTCACCCGCGCGAACACCGCCACGGGCACATGCCATTCGCCGCGCAACTCGACCAG